>JAIMAE010000215.1 GCA_023512105.1 Bacillota bacterium
GCTGGAGGAGCTCTATCGAAAGTACGGCGGGACCACCGTGCACGCCGCCATCCAGCAGATCTTCCAGGAGTCCGAGCAGAAGGCGCGGGCGGTGGTGTCGGAGATTCCGGATGGGGTCTACGAGGCGGAGTCCTTCATCGATGACGACGGGGTCACCGATGACCCGGTGCCGATCCGGGTCAAGGTGGTCGTCCAAGGCAGCGACATGACCATCGACTTCTCGGGGTGTTCCCCGCAGCGGCGAGGGGCGATCAACTCGCGGACTTACGCCGGGGCGATGGTGGCCTACAAAGCGTTGACCGCCCCCTTAGAGCCGGTCAACGAGGGGTCGTTTCGGGCCCTTCGCGTCGTCATTCCCGAGGGCAACGTGATGATGGCCAAATTTCCCGCTCCCATGGCCAGTTGGAGCACGATCATCCCCACCGTGGTCGACACCGTCTTTTTGGCCTTGGCCCCGGCCTTGCCGGAGCGGACCCCGGCCGGCCACTTGGGAGTGTTGGGCGGCCCCATCGTGTTCTTTGGCAACCATCCGGACACTGGCAAGCCATTCGTGGTCCAGAGCATCGAGGGGGGAGGCTGGGGCGGCCGCCCCTACGAAGATGGGCCGTCGGCCTCCGTCTCGGTCTGCCAGGGCGACGTGCGCAACGCCCCGATCGAAGGGATTGAGTTGAAGTGTCCGGTGGTGGTGATGGAGCGCGCCTTCCGGCAGGACTCCGGGGGAGCCGGGAAGTACCGCGGGGGACTGGGCCTCCAGGTGCGGGTTATAAACCTGGTCGAGGGGCGGTGGAACCTTAAGCAAACCGGACGCCGCAAGCTGCCTCCCTGGGGGATCTTCGGCGGGCGCCCGGGACAGCCGTCGGACAACTGGCTGCGCCTTCCCGGGGAGGACAGAGCCCAAAGCGTCGACGTCCTGCGCCACTGGGTGCCGGCTCACTGTGAAGTGACATTGTGGACGGCTGGGGGTGGCGGGTGGGGCGACCCCCTGGAGCGCGACCCCGAGCGGGTGTGGTGGGACGTCAAGGAAGGGCTGGTCAGTCGGGAAGCGGCTCAAGCCGAGTATGGGGTGGTGTTGACCGCCGACGGCGCCGGGGTGGACTGGGTGGCTACCGCAAACCTGCGGGCGCGACTGCGCTCTCAAGGCGCCAGCCCGGGCCCCTTGCCCTCGGTCGGTGAAGACCCTGCCAAACAAGGTGCCTTGGCAGCAGATCGGCGCTGAGGAGGCGCCCCTCCAGCCGTGTCCGAGAGTCGGCCTCGGCGGTCACCCCCTGGGCCAAGTGGCCCTGGGCATGGCAGCGTGGTGGCGTCCGGGCAACGGATTGACGCGTAGATGCGGGGAACGGCGGGAAGGAGGACAAGCAGGTGGCGGCGATAGCGGGGTGGGCGGAGCGCATGGCCGCGCTGCGGGCGGGCGCCCTCTCCCCGGCGGAGCGGGGGCGGCTAGGCGTTCACCTCTACGATACCGTGTGCGCGATGGCCTTGGGAGCCAAGGCGCCCGAAGGGCGGGCGCTGGGCGCCGCACATCGGCGCTTTGGGAGGAGTGGGCCGGCGGCCGAGGCAGGGATACTGGCGGCGTGGGCACGGCTGACCGAGGTGGACGACATCGCCATGGAGGCCACGGTCACCCCCGGCGCACTGGCGGCCTCGGCGGTCTTGCCTTTTGCCGCTCGGGGAGAAGGGGAGGATTACGCCGGCGCCCTTTGGGTAGGTTATGAAACCGCGGTGCGGTGGGGGAAGTATTTTGACGGCGCTGCCATCCTCTATCGGGGGATCTGGCCGACCTATCTGGTCGCGCCAGCCGCGGTAGCGGCGGCGGTGGGGCGGCTGCGGAACCTCTCCGCGGAGAAAATGGCTCACGCCCTGGCCATTGCGCTCTCGTTGTCTTCGGGAGTGGCCGGGCGGATTGTTGAAACACCGTCCAGTCGCTGGCTGACCCTGGCGCTTGCGGTGGAGTGCGGGGTTAAGGCGGCCTTAGCCGCCGAGTCCGGCTTCCGAGGAGACCTCCAACTTCTCGAGGCTACGGTATGGGAGCGGCTTGGCGGGGGCATCAGAGCCGGAGCGCTTGAGGACGGACCGCCCGCCTTTCTCGAGGTCAGCCTCAAGTCCTATGCCGCCGCCAAGCAGACCATGGCCGCGGTGGAGGCCTTCACTCGCCTCTGGGTTCGACGCCGGTGGCCGGCGGAGTCCATTCGGGTGGAGGTGCCTTCCGCTTACGCGCAGATGATCGCCGGCACGCCCGGAGCGCGCCGGTCTGCTCTGACCAGCGTGGCCTACCTTCTGGGATTGGTCGCCACTGACCCCGAGCGCCTTTACGACGTCGCCCGCACCGGCGAGGAACTGGGCGAAATCGGGTTGGCGGTGGCCAACAAGGTTGAGGTGGCGGCGGCGCCAGACTTGGCGGGAGACTTTCCCCGGCACTGGCCGGGCCGAGTGGTCCTGACCGGGCCGGGGGGAACCGACCAGGAGACGGTCACCATCACCCGCGGAGACCCCGAGGACCCCCTGGATCTGGAGGCGGTCCGAACCAAGTACGAGCGCTGCGCCCGGTACCATTGCCCGGTCGTATCTCCCCTGCAGGCGGCAGCCTGCGCTTCCTTAGAGCCAACGGCAATCCGGGCGGCCGGCCGGCAGATGTTGGATGCCCTGACCGCCGGCCCCTCTTAGCTGGCCCAAGAGGCCTTGCGAATTAGGACGGAGGAGCTACCCGCTGCAAGGCCCGGTTCTCCCAGGCGCGCAGAACCTGGGTGGCGATAAGGCCGAGGAGGGTGGCGGCCAGGATGGGCACGAACAACTCGGCGGTCAGCAGTTGCGAGCCGTAGTAGCTGATGCGAAAGCCTAGACCGGCGTTGGAGCTGAACATCTCGCCCACCACCACGCCGATCAGCGCCCGCTCCACGGCGATCCGCCAGCCGGTGAGGATCAACGGCATGGCGTGCGGCAGCACCACCTTGGTGGCCAGTTGGGTGCGGGTGGCCCCGAAGGAACGAGCGGCCCGCACCAAGGTGGGCGGAGCCGACTTGACCCCGGTGGCGGTGTTGATCAGCACCGGAACCACCGACAAAAGAAATCCCAAGATCACCGCGGTCTTGAAGCCCAAGCCAAACCAGATCACCAGCACCGGGTAGAAGGCTATTAGGGGCGTGGAGTAAAAGAACCAGATGTAGGGGTCGGCCACGTACTCGACGGTGCGGTACCAGCCGATGAAAAAGCCGGCGATCGTCCCCAGCACCGCCGCCCCGGCGAAGGCCAGCACAAATTGCACCAGAGTGGTGTAAAAGGCCGCTCCCAGCGTCCCGTCGCTAATCTCCTGGACGGCGGCGGAGAGCACCGTACTCGGGCTCGGTACCACCACCGGATTGAGCCACCCCAGGGCAACCAGGGTCTGCCAGAGCAGCAGGGCGGCGAGGATGCCTACTGCCCCCAACAGGATCGTGCGCTCTCTAGTCATGGGCGTCGCCTCCTTGGTGCCAGCGCACCCACCGTTGCTCCAAGCGTCGGAGCCCGTAGGCGGGAAGATAGCCGAGTAGGCCGGCGAGGAAGATGAGAAAGAACAGGTCGGCGGTCTGCACGGCCTGGCCGGTGGCCATGATCAGGTGGCCTAAGCCGGCCACCGAGACGTACATCTCCCCGATCACCATTCCCAAGACCCCACGCCCCCAGGCCAGGCGCACTCCGGTCAGGATCGCGGGCAAGGCGTTGGGCAGGTAGACCTTGAAAAACAGCTGGCCTTCGCTGGCGCCAAAGGAGCGGGCGGCCACCACCAACACCCGGTCGATCTGGCGGATCCCGGTGGCGGTGTTGAGCCACACCGGAAACAGCGCACTGATGAAGACGACAAAGATTTTGCTGGCAACTCCCACCCCGAACCAAATCACGTAGAGCGGGATCAAGGCCATCTGGGGAGTGGCGTAGAGCGCCATCATTAAAGGGTCGCAGAGCGCGGAGAGGACCGGGTAGCGGCCGAGCGCCAGCCCCAGGGGAATGCCCAGCCCGACCGCCAA
>JAIMAE010000216.1 GCA_023512105.1 Bacillota bacterium
CTGGGGCAGATCGAGCCGGAGCGGGTGCTGGTGGATTTGACCGACGCCTTGTCCCTCTACTACCGGCGCCGGGCCGTCACCGCCCCCTGGTGGGGGCTGGAGGCCTTCCGAGCGGGGCGCCTGGAGCGCGCGGTGGCGCGTCGCTACCCGGTGGCGGTGGTCTCGGAACACGACCGGCGGGCCATTGACCCGGGCGGACGCCACCGGCTGATGGTGCTGCCCAACGGGACCTGGCCGCCGGGGGAAGGCTACCAGCGCCATCCGGTGCCGGGGCGTCTGCTCACCGTCGGCCACTGGGCCTACTACCCCAACCGCAGCGGGCTTGAGCGCTTCTTGCGCCAGGTCTGGCCCTTGCTGTTGCAACGTCGGCCTGAGCTGGAGCTGTGGGTGGTGGGCGGGGGCAGCGCGCTTCATCCGCTGCCGCCGCGGGTCCGGTGGGTCGGGGCGGTGGAGGCGCTGGAGCCCCTCTACGCGGAGGCGGAGCGGGCGGTGGCCCCGCTCTTTGTCGGGGCGGGAATGAAGACCAAGGTCTTGGAGGCCTTGGCCCACCGGGTTCCCGTGATCACCACCCCGGTGGGGGCCGAGGGGCTGGGCAGCCAGCCGGGGTTGAGGGTGGTGGAGGCGCCGGAGGAGTGGGTCAGCGCCGTCGTCGACGAGCCCTCTCCGGAGCTTTCCTCCAGCGAGCGCGGTCCCCTGAGCTGGGAGCGCACCTTGGCGCCGGCCCTCGACTGGATGGAGGCGAGCTGGGGACGGCGGAGGGGTCGACGATGAGGGTGGTCCAGGTCATCACCTCGGCCGATTGGGGGGGAGCGCAACGCCACCTTTTGGACCTCAGCCGGGGGCTGATCGCCCGCGGCCACACCGTCGAGGTGCTCTACGGCGTGCCCGGGCCGTTGGTCGAAAAACTTGCTCAAGCGAACATTTCCGCTGAGCGGGTGGCCACCTTGACCCGCAACCTGGATCCGTTGCGCGACCTGGGGGGGCTTGGAGAGCTGAGACGGGCGATTGGGCGCCTGCGGCCGGACTTGGTCCACGTGCACTCCTCCAAGGCCGGTGCCCTGGTCCGGGCGGCCTTGGGGGGCGGGCCGATTCCCGTGGTCTACACCGTGCATGGGCTGGTCTGGCGCAACCCGCGCCTGCCCTGGTTCAAGCGCGCCTTTTATCGAGCGGTGGAAGAGCGCCTATTGTCGGGAGCCAAGGTGACGTTGGTCCTCTCCGAGGGGGACCGTAAGGCGCTGCTCTCCGCCCGGCCGGATTTGGCCGACCGCGTGGTGCAGATCGCCAACGGGATCGACGCGCCGGCCGGGCCCCACCCCCTGCCCAGCCAATTGGTGGTGGGCACAGTGGCGCGGTTTACTCCGGAGAAGGCGCTCGACCGGCTGGTGGCGGCGGTGGCGGCGGTGCGGATTCGCCTGCCCGACGTCCGGCTGCTCTTGGTGGGAGACGGGCCGCTGCGGGCCGAGGTGGAGCGGTGGGTCAAGGCGCGGGGCCTCGCCGAGATCACCCGGATGGTGGGGTTTCAAAGCGAGGTTTGGCCCTGGCTTTTGCAGATGCGCCTGTTTGTGCTCCCCTCGGTCAAGGAAGGGATGCCCTACGCGCTGTTGGAGGCGATGGCGGCCCGGCGCCTGATCCTGGCCACTCCGGTGGGAGCGGTGCCGGAGGTGCTGCGGGGTTACCCTCGGGGGCGGGTGGTGGAACCACGAGACCTGGCCCAGGCGTGTTACGAGCTGTTGACGGCCGAGCCGCCGCCACCGACTGTGCACCTCACCTCAATCGATGAGATGGTCGAAGCGGTACTGGCCGCCTACCGGAAGGCGTGGGCGGAAAGTTGAGCCGACGCGGCACACTACCCCTCGGAGGAGGGGTAATGTGATCTTTCTCGCCTACGGGGTGGCCAGTTGGGTGCTGGCCGCGCTCCTGGTCGACTGGCGGCGGTGGCGCCTTGGCTATCGCAGCGCGCTGGCCGCGGCCTTGGGCTCGTCGGTGCTGGACATGAGCGGAGTCGGGCACGGGCTTTTTTGGACTTATCGCAGTGCGCTGTTGCCAGGCCTGTGGCCCAACCTGGTCTTAAACCTGAGCCTTTACCCCCTGGGGGCCTGGATCTTCGCCCAGCATCTTCCCCCGCCGGGGCCGCGGCTTTGGGTGGCCGGTCTGTTCGGCGAGGCGGTGCTGTTGGCAGAGGAGGCCTTGTTGCGGGTCAGTGGGCACCTGGAGTACCACCACGGGTGGAGCCTTTGGGCCTCGGCTGGGGCCAACGCCGTCCTTCTCACCGGACTGTGGCTGCACGCCCGCTGGGCCGAGATGGGTAAATGATGAGCGCGGTTTGAGGTTTCTCTAAGTCATTTGCGCTATAGTGGGGGAGGCAAGGCGAAGGGGGGAAGGAGATGATCCGACAGCAAGCGTTGCCGGCGGAAAGCCGCACCACCTCGCGCAAGGCGGCGCGGCGGCGGCGCCTTCGCGCCGCGGCCACCGTGGCCGGGCTCTTTTTGGCCTCTCGGCTCTGGTTCTGGCTTATCGACTGGTTGGCCGTGCGCTGGCTGCCCCATGCTTACCTGATCACCCCTCCTGGCTATGAACCGCCTTGGACGGTGGTGACCTGGATCCGGGCCTGGGCGAATTGGGATGGCTTTTGGTATCTTTCCATCGCTCACAGCGGCTATGTCGACCGTCCTCTGGCCTCGGCCTTCTTTCCATTGTATCCCCTTTTGCTCAAACTCGCGGGGGGCTCGGTGTGGGCGGGAATCCTGCTCTCCAATTTTGCCTTTCTGGTGGCCTTGGGACTGCTGTACGCCTTGAGCGCGGCCGAACTGGGCGAGCAGGTGGCGCGGGGGGCGGTGGCGGCGATGGCCTTTTTCCCCACCGCCTTCTACTTTGGCGCCGTCTACCCGGAGTCGCTGTTTTTGGCCTTGGCCCTGGGGGCGATCTGGGCGGCGCGCCAGGGGGCCTGGCGGTGGGCGGGGGTGATGGGGGCGTTGGCCTCCGCGACCTCGGTATACGGCATCCTTTTAATGGCCCCCATGCTCTGGCTGGGGTATCTGCGCCATCGTCGGTTGGACCCGGAGATGGCCTGGACCCTGGCCGTGCCGGCCGGGCTAATCGCCTACATGGCCTACCTGGGCCTGCGCTTTGGCCACCCCCTCCTGTTTTTAAGCGTGCAGGCCTACTGGGGACGTCATCTGACTCCGCTCTGGCTGTCCTTGACCGCAGGGTGGCACGCCTTTTTGCTGTGGCTGCGCCACCTCTCCGCAGGGGCCCTGTTTGCCCCGGGATATCCCCAGGTCGGGTGGAGCAACCTCTACAACTTCCTCTTGACGGCGCTGGCGGCCGGGGTGATGCTGGTAAGCGTGGGTCGCCTGCCTGGCTATCTTTTACTTTTCGGCGCCCTGGTTCTGGCCGTGCCGCTTTCTGACCCAGCCCAGGGGCTTCCTTGGATGTCGATGCCGCGTCTGGTCCTTCCTGCCTTTCCCGTCTACATGGGCATCGGGGCCTGGGGCACCCGGCATCCGACTTGGGGCCGGCTCTACTACGGAGTGGCCTTGCCGCTGGGGGCCCTGCTGACCGCGCTGTTTGTGACCGGGCACTGGGTGGCCTGAAAATCTGAGGCGACCAAGAGGGGGATCGGCGTGTCCTGGAATCTTTTCGGCACCTGGGAGGGCCTGGGCTTGGCGGCGTTGGCGGTGGCTGCCGCCTACGTGGTCCGGGGCGCGCTCGGATTTGCCTCCAACCTGGTGGCGGTGGCCCTCTTGGTCTTGTGGCAGCCCTTGGCGGCGGTGGTGCCGGTGATCATCTTGGCTGACCTCTGCGGCAGCATCATTTTGGGGGCCTACGACTTCCGGGAGGTCCGCTGGCCGGAGCTGGCCTATTTGGCACCGGCTCTCTTGGTCGGCATCGGCCTGGGGGCGCGGCTGCTCAGCGTAGTGCCGACGGCCCACCTGGTTCCCTGGCTTGGGCTTTTGGTGGTGGTCTACACCGTGTGGGCGGCCTTTGTGCACA
>JAIMAE010000217.1 GCA_023512105.1 Bacillota bacterium
CAGCAGCGCCTGGCGGCTTAAGGAAAGGGTGTAGGTGGCCGGAGAGAGGGCGCTCAGCCAGCGAATCCACCCCGGCAGGACGGAGACCGGGTAGTAGACGCCGGAGACCAACAAGACGATGCCCTGGATGACCTGGGTGGCCTGGTTGCCCCGTTCGGTGGACAGCACCGGCAACACCGCTCCCAGAAGTCCCAGCCCCACGAAGGGAAAGACCGAGGCCACCAAGACCAGCCCGGCACCGAGCCAGTCCGCGGCCGGAACCGAGAGGTGCAAAAACAGGGCGATCGCCGCCAGGACGACCACGCTGCGCAAGATGGCGTAGCCCACGGCGTACCAGGCCGTGCCCAGCAGGTAGCCGGCCCGCCGCAAGGGCGCCATGAAGCTGACCTCGATCGTCCCCTCCCACCGCTCCCAGGTCACGGCGCTGGCGATCTCCTGAAAGATGATGGACAAAAAGTTCCAGATGAGCGCCCCGATGGTCAAGAACAGGACGGTGCGAGCGCGCTCCGAGGGAGCCACCGTCTCCCCGATCAAGGCGATCGAGACCGCGCTGATGGCGTTGTAGGCCATGAAGGCCAGTTCCCAGCCCAGATAGCGGCGCACCAGATCCCAGTTGCGGCGGGAGACCGCCCACAACCCCCGGGCTTGTTGCACCCACTCCGCTGCCACGCTGCTCCTCCCCCCTCCCTTTTCCTGCGCAGCCAACGCCGTCAGTCCGGGCCCTCGTGGGCAATCAGCTGAAAAAACGCCTCCTCCCCCTCTCCCGGTCCGGCCAGCACCTCCTCTGGGGGGCCTTCCGCGACCAGGCGTCCGGCGTGGAGCACGGCCACCCGATGGCACAGTCGTTGCGCCTCCGCAAGGTCGTGGGTGGAGAGAAATATGGTCAGGCCGTATTCGCGATGGGCCGCCAAGATGGCTTCCTGCACCTCCCGGCGGGACTTGGGATCGAGGCCGGTGGTCGGCTCGTCCAAAAATAGGACCCGCGAGGCCAGGGTGAGCGCGCGCGCGATGGCCACCTTCTGCTGTTGCCCGCGAGAAAGTTCCTCCATCGGCACCTCCAGCCGCTCGGGCTCTAGGTCCCAGCGCGCCAACAAGGCTTTGGCCTCGGCGAAGAACTGCCGCGGCCTGCACCCGTAGAGCCCCGCGGCATAATAGAGGTTCTCCCGAGCGGTCAGCTTTTTAAAGAATCCGGCCTCGGCCGAGACGCGCGCCAGCCATTGGCGGACCCGGGCTCGCTCCTCCACCACATCGTGGCCAAAGACCCGGATTCGGCCGGAGTCGGGAAGCAACAAGGTGGCCATCATCCGGATCAGGGTGGACTTGCCGGAACCGTTCAGTCCGAGCAGGCCGTAGATTTCGCCCGGCTCGACGGTCAAGGAGACCCGGTCAACGGCGCAGACCGCCTCCTCCTCCCATCCCCGCCAGCCTAGACGGCGGTGTCGAAAATACTTGGAGACGTCGTCGACCCTCACCGCCGCCACGCCCGTTGCCTCACCCATCGCTCCGTCGTCCTCGCCTGCCCAGGATGAACGTCCGTGCCTCTGCCCCCGTAACCTTCCCTCCTCGTCCTGCCAGCCCACTGGGCTGGCGGCGTAGCCGAAAAACCCTGGGGCATTGTATCATGGGAACAGTCGCCTACAAAAGTTGCCAGGCTTTGGGAAAGGGGCTATGCCATGCGCGGAGCGGACCGGGACCGATACCTGCTGGAACGGCGGCACCAAGTCTCTGCCGCCCGCCGCTGGCTGCTCTTGCAGACCGCCTACACCGGAGAGGCGCGGCGGTCTACCCTAGACCGCCTTCCCTTTGCACCCGGATCGCCCATCTACGACCTCGGCTGCGGGTTTGGGGCGATGAGCCTGGAACTGGCCGAACGGTTCGCCGCCACCGTGGTCGGCTTGGATGTGGATGCGGAGTGCCTTAAGACGGCCGGGGAGCTGGCCCAGGCGGTTCCGCCCGCGCGCGGCCAGGTAGAGTTTCGGCGAGCCGACGTGACCCAGCTTCCCCCGCAGTGGCCGCGCCCCCATTCGGCGGTGGCCCGCTTTCTGCTGCAGCACCTTCCCGAGCCGGAGCAGGCGGTGGTGGCCTGGAGCCAGCTGATCCAGTCCGGCGGCTACCTCTTCTTGGAAGACGTCGACGATGGCTACACCGTGCAGTACCCTCCGCCTCCCCCACCCTGGCAACGGCTGCTCGAAGCCTTTACCCAGCTACAGGCGTTGCGGGGCGGGGATCGGCAAGTAGGACGCAAGCTGGCCCATCTCTGCCTGCATGCCGGCCTGAAATTGGTGCGGGTCGAATGCGTGCCCTGGGCCACCGTCCGCCGCGAAAGCCTGGAGGACCCGGCGGTGGCCTTCGAGCGGGAGCGGGTGGTCGAGGAAAAGTCGGCCCTGCTGGAGGCCGGGTTGGTCACCCCGGAGGAGTTCGAGCAGGGGATCGCCGCTTTTGCCGCCGCCTTCCCCCGCGTGACCTACCTCAGCACGGCCACCGTCCAGGTGCTGGCCCAAAAGCTATAGGTCCTGTCCGACCTCCTCCAACCGGGTGGGCTTGACGCCAGCTATCGCAACCCAGCGGTCGTCCTCGGTGACGTTGGACTCTCGCAACATCACCACCTGGTCTTCGCTGACCGGAAACTGAGGAACCAAGGCGCCGAAGTGGGCCACCTTTTGCAACAGGTCCAGGGGCACCGGAATGAAGATCGGTTCCGGCCGCCGCAGCGCCCGGGCCACCGTCTGGTACAAGGCGCGGTAGGTCATGCGTTCAGGGCCTCCGACCTCGTAGACCTTGCCGACCGTCTCCTCCTCCTCCAGGCAGCGGACGACCAGGCGGGCCAGGTCATCCCGCCAAACCGGCTGCACCTCCACGGATCCTCCGCTCTCCGGCAGCGGGCAGAGCGGCAGGCGCACCATCTGCGCCACCATCTGAAAAAACGGCGCCCCGTGGCCGAACACGAAGGAGGGGCGAAGAATGGTAGGCCGGATGCCGTCGCCCTGCATCTGATGCACCACCGACTCCGCCAGCCATTTGCTTTGGTGGTACCGGCTCGGCGCCCCTTCCCGGGTTCCCAGCGCCGACATGTGGATCAACCGCCGCACGCTGGCTGCTACCATCGTCTGCAGCAGGCGGAAGGTCAAGTTGGTGTGGACGGTCTCAAAGGTGATGCCCTGGGACGGTTGTTCGCGGATGATGCCCACCAGGTGCACCACGGCGTCTGCGCCGATCAAGGCGTCGGTGAGGTCCATGGTGCGCAGGTCGCCCTCGACCAGCCGGGCGCCTTCCGGGATGGGCCCGCGATGCCGGGCGATCACCTTGACCTCGTGGCCGGCCGCGACCAAGGCGCGGGTGATGCCCTGACCGAGATAACCGGTGCCTCCGGTGACGACAATGCGCATATTCTCCCCCATTTCTTGCTTCTAGGATAGCACAACCCCACCTCGGCCAGGCCGGCGCAAGCGGGAAGATGCCGGTTGGACAAAGACTCCCGGGGCCGGTAGTGCTACAATGCTCGGTGGATTTACCATCAATGGAACCAACAAGTGCACGCGCCGACCGACCCAGCCCTCTTCCCCGGGTCGGGGACGAGGGGGCCGATCTTGGAAGGAGTAGAGCATGCGGGTTGCGGTTTTGGACGATTATCACCACGCCATGGGCGCCTCGCCGGCCTGGGAGCGGCTTCGGCGCCATCCAGCGATCGATGAGATCCGCGTCCTCACCGAGCCCTTGACCGGCCAGGCCCTGGCCGAGCAGGTGGGCGATGTGGAGATTTTGGTGGCGATCCGGGAGCGGACGCGCTTTCCCGCCGACGTCTTGGCCTCGTTGCCAAAGCTTCAGTTCATTGCCCAGACCGGCAATCACGTCTACCACATCGACGTGGAGGCGGCCACCCGACAGGGCGTGGCGATTGGACTGTACCGAGGCGCCTCCGGGGGCAGCGTGGGGGCGGCGGAACTGACCATCGGACTGTTGTTGACTCTGTGGCGCCAGATCGCGACCTACGA
>JAIMAE010000218.1 GCA_023512105.1 Bacillota bacterium
ACCGCCTGCTCGGCCAGGTGGCGGACCACCTCCTCCACCACCGCCGCCGAATACCCCAAGTGGGGGATCTCCCCGGCATAGCCGTAGCCCACCGTGCCGTCTTCAGAGACGGCCTCAATCACGCAGCCCACGTTCTCCGGGCGGGCGCCCAGGGCAAAGCGCCATTTGGGGTCGGTCTTGGGCATCACCAGCCGCCTGACCGAGACGCTTGCAATCTTCATCAGGTCACCTCCTTTGGGTCCTCCGGGTTGGCACGGTAGCGGGTGGCGTGGCGGGGCATCACCCGCCAGGTCCCTTGGGCCAGCCCCACCAGGCTCTCGCCCACCCAGGCCTCCGCCCGCCCAAAGGCCAAAGTCCGGCCCAGGCTCTCCACGTGGCCGACGGCCCGCACCACCGCCCCCTCCGGGACCGGGCGCAGGAACTCGACGGTCAGCGAGGCGGTCACCGCGCCCTGGTCTTCCGGGAGGGCCGAGCGGACGGCCGAGGCGATGGCCGAGTCGAGAAGGTCGCACAACGCCCCGCCGTGGAGCACACGCCGGCCGTTGATCACCCGCTCGTCGACCACAAGCTCGGTCTCCGAGCGTCCATTTTCGGCGCAAAGCCGGGTCATCGACATGTAGTCGCGGTACAGCCGGATCACCTCCCCTCCATCCCTGCTCTGGTCACCACCAAGGCGTCGACCGCGACCGCCTCCTCCTCGCCCACGATCACCGGGTTGAGGTCGACCGCTTGAATTGCTTCGCTGGACCCCACCGCCGCCGAGAAGCGGGCTATGAGCTCGGAAAGCGCCTCAAGATTGGCGGCAGGGCGCCCCCGGACCCCGGTGAGCAGCGGATAGCCGCGCAGCCCCTGCAGCAACCTGGTGGCCTCGGCGGGGTCGATGGGAGGAAGCGCCAGCGCCAGGTCATGAAAGACCTCGGCAAAGATGCCGCCCATGCCCACCATGACCACCGGACCGAGTAGCGGGTCGCGCTGCATGCCCAAGATGAGCTCGGCCACGCCCCGAATCTCCCGCTGCACCTCAAAGCCCTGCAGTTGAGCTGCGGGCGCGTGCACGGCCAGCGCCTGCTCGATGGCGCGGCATGCCGCCAGCACCTCCTCCCCGCTGCCGAGGCCGACCTTGACCCCTCCCAGGTCGCTCTTGTGGGCCACCCCGGAGGCCACCACCTTGACCACCGCCGGAAAGCCTAGGGCCTGGGCGAGTTGGGCCGCCTGCTCGGGGGTTTTGGCCAAATACGAAGGGGCGTAGGGGATCCCGGATTGCTCGAGCCAGCGTTGGGTGGTGGGGTAGTCCATGGGGACGGCATCGAAAGCGGCCTCCTCTGCGAGCTCGGGGATGGCAGACGGGTGCCAATCGCTTGCGGCCGGCCGCCAGTGCTGCCAGCGTCCCATCGCCCCCAGCGCGGTCCGGTAGCCCAAGAGAAAGGGCACCCCCTGGGTCGAAAACCAGCGAAACCACTCGGCATCGAGGGGCTCGGCGGCTCGGGAGAGGACAATGCAGGGCTTGCCGGCGGCTTTGGCATACTCCAGCAGGTGTCGGTAGAGGCCTATAAGGCGCTCCGTCGGTTGAGGGGAGAGGTTCATCCGGTAGGCCACCGCCGAGACCCCCGCATCCTCAGCCAACGTCCTAAGGCAGCGGGCAAACTTCTCCGGGTCCTCGCGTCCGAGGTTCTCGCAGTCAAGAGGGTTGCCGATTAAGCTGGGCTTTCCCACCTCCGCGCGGAGGACATCCAAGCTCCTCGGACTCAAGTCGGCCAATTGCACCCCTTCGTCGGCGGCCAGGTCGCTTAAAAGGCCGCAGTCTCCTCCCGAGATGGTGGCGATGGCTAGCCCCCCAACGCTCGGTGCCGGACCCAAATGGGAGAAGAGCTGCAAGGTCTCGAGAAACTGGTCGAGGTCTCGGGCCACCACCGCCCCCACCTGACGAAACAGCGCCTCCCAGGCCTCCCCGGAGCTGGCCATCCGCCCGGTGTGGGCCAGCGCGTTTTGCCGCGCCCGCTCGGAGCGGCCGATCTTGAGCACCACCACCGGCTTGCGCCGCTGCTGAAGCGCTTGCAGGGCCTCGACCAGGCGGCGGGGGTGCACGGTGGTCTCCAAGAACAGCCCGACCACTTCCGTCCCCGGATCTGCGGCGTAGTAGGAGAGGAAGTCGGCCACCTCCCAGACCGCCTCGTTTCCCACCGACACCGCCGCCCGCAAGCCGAGCTGCCGAAACGCCGCCAGATTTAAGATCAGGTTCAAGGTCCCGCTCGACTGAAAGGCCAGGGAGAGGTTTCCCGGCCTGGGCAAAGACTCCAAGGCGCCCCCGGCCCAGGCGGCGATCTGAAACCCGGGCGCCAAAAAGCCCAGGGTGTTGGGGCCGAGCACGGAGAGGCCCAACCCTTGGGCCTTGGCCACCAGCTCCGCCTGGAGAAGGCGGCCTGGCTCCCCCTGTTCGGCGTAGCCATCGGCCAAGACCACCGCCGTGCGCGAGCCGGCCGCCGCCATCTCGTCCAACAGCGGCAAGACCGTCTCCCTGCGGGTCACCAACACCACCAAGTCGGGAGGTGTGGGGACCTCCTGCAGGGAGGGGTAGCAGGGCAAGCCCATCACCTCAGAGTAGCGGGGGTTGACCGGATAGATGGCCGAGTCGGGAAAGCCGACCAGGCGCAGGTTTTCGATGATGCTGCGCGGGTAGTGGCGTTGGGCAGAGGCCCCGACCACCGCCACCGAGCGGGCGGTGAACAGCGCATCCACGCTCATCGGGCCTCACCTCCCGAGGCGGCCAAGACCGCCAGGCTGTCGACGGCGACCACCGTGGGGGCGTCGCGGCGCAAAAACACCGGGTTGATGTCCAGCGCCTCCAGCCGCTCGCCCACCTCTAAGGCGAGCCGGCCCAGCTTGACCATCGCCTGCACCAGCCCCTCGCGGTCGAGCGGCGCCGTCCCTCGAAAGCCCCCAAGCCGCTTGGCCAGGCGGGTGCGCTCCAGGCACTCCCGGGCTTGCAGCGCGCTCAGCCCGGGCGGGGCGAAGGCCACATCCGGGTCCAGCTCCACCGCCGTGCCCCCGGCACCCACCATCACCACCGGTCCCATCTCCGGATCCCGGTGGACCCCCAGGACCACCTCGATCTCTGCCGCAAGATGGGGCGCCACCAGCATCCCCTCGACGCGGGCTTGCGGCGCATGTCTCAAGACGCGCTCTGAAATCACCTGCCAGGCGCGGCGCACCGCCTCCTCGTCCCACAAGTTGACCATCACCCCGCCGACTTCGGTCTTGTGGGGAAGGTCGACCGAGGCCACCTTTAACACCACCGGAAAGCCTAAATCTCGGGCGAGGGACACCGCCTCCTCCTGGGTATGCGCCAGCGCCTTCGTCACCACCGGAATCTGGTAGAGCCGCAAGAGCGCGTCGGACTCCCGCTCGCCGACCACCCCTCCCGAGGCGGCGTGGGCGCGCGCTTGTTGCAGCCAATCCAAGACCGCCGGCGGAGGGTCGACCGCGGTTGGCACAGTCACCGGCCGGCGGCAGCGCATGGCGTATTCGGCCACCCGCTGCACCGCCCGAAGTCCCTTCTCCACGTCCTGTAAAAACGGCAGGTGCGGGAAGCGTTGGCGAAGCTCGCGGCCGTAGTCGGTCACCGCGTGGGAGAGCATCGAGAGCATGGCGATCGGCTTGTGGGAGGGGTTCGAGACCAGCTCCTCCAATCGCGCCAGGTTGCCCTCCTTCTTCTGGTTGCCCGGCTCGCGCAGGAGCTCCTCTTGGGCGACCACCACATGGATATTGGGGTCGTCGGCCAAGGCCTCGACGCACTGGATGTAGAGCTCGCGGTCAGAAAGCCCGGTAAATCCCGAGTCGAGCGGATTGCCGAGCGAGGTGCCAATCCCCAGGATCTGGCGCAGGCGCGATTCCGT
>JAIMAE010000028.1 GCA_023512105.1 Bacillota bacterium
CCCGGAGGCCTGGTCAAAGACGAGCCGGCGTGGCACGCCCCCACAGGCCTGGAAGATATCCTGCAGGCCTTGGACGATGCATTCGGCCGTCTCGCCGCGAAAGGCTTGCACCCAGCCCATGTTGCTGTAGGGGAAGGTCATCACCAAATAGTGAAACACCAAGGCCTGTCCATCGGCCGTCCACCCATCGGCTTCGCCAAAGTCGACTTGGGCTTCTCCCGAGTGCCAGACGAGTTCGAGCGCCCCGTTCGCCGAGGCAGCCGCTTGATGGCGCAGCTGTTGCACATACCGTTGCACGACGTTGTAGGAACAGGTAAACGTCTCCGGATACGCCGCGCGCAGGCGTTCCCAGATGCGCACCGCCGTATGGCGCTGTTTGTAGCGGACTTTGGCATCCTCGGCCAGCCATTGTTGGATTTCCGCTTTGAAGGGGTCCAGCTTGGACGGACGGGGAACCGGTGCAGGCGGGCTCGGGGAAAAACTCTCCTGTTCGAGATATTTGCGGACGGTTTTGCGGTCCAGGCCGCAATGGGCCGCAATCGCCGTAATGCTCCATCCTTGGGCATGCAACCGACAGACTTCAGCCACTTGCTCCATGCTTAGGGCCATCCTTTCTACCTCCTTGGGAAGAGTTTCCTCACGGAGGTCATCGTCGTGGGAGGCTCCATCCGCCGTCAAGATCACGGTGAAACTGGGGAATTTCTGACGGTGAAATCGGGGAAATCGCCGCGGTGAAACTGTCCTATTTCAGATGATAAAACACACCCGGCACTGGCCGGCGCTGATGGAGGCGTTGGAGAAGTGGGCCCGGTTCATCGTCCGGCAGGGCGCGATGCCTCGGCGGCGGCGGATCGGGCAGCCGGGCTGGGCCGCCGACGAGCGCGGGACCGCGGTGTTCGCCCTGCCCGACGAGGTGCTGGGGGCGGCGCCGCGGGACCGGGACTGGGTCGCGTTCGATCCGCATCGCGCGCCGGCGGCCAGGGTGTACACGGCCCGGGGGGGCTTCGAGGAGGAGCAGGACGCCATCGCCGCGCTCCTGGTCCACTTCCCGCGCACGGCCTGGCTCTTGGGGCATGCCGCCGCGGCCCCGTTGGTGCGGTGGCTGTGCGAGGCGGGGTGCCTCGACGTGAGCGGGTATGTGGTCGAGGTCGTCAGCGACCGCACCGGCGTGGGCAAGTCGTTCGCGGTGGGCGCCGCCCTGGCGCCGTGGGGGGCGCCGACCCTGCGGTTTCTGGATGCCACCGACTACGGGCTGCAGGAGTATCTTCGGCAGCACTCCGATCTGCCGTCCGCGTTCCAGGAGGCCCAGGCGAACCCCCGGTTGCGCCCCGAGAGCCTGGTGCACACGCTGGCCGACGCCGGGGGGAGGCTGCAAGGGCGGCGGAACGGGGGGCTGCGGCCCTTGTCCGCCATCTACGGCGTCTTGCTCATGGCCAACAACCAGACCATCGTCAGTGACGGCGCCCAACAGGGCGCCCAGGTGCGCGTGCTGACCACGGAGTCCCTACTGCCGATGCTCGACGACCCGGCGCCGATCCACGATCTGACGCGGGCGTTCCGGGAGCACCACGGCCACGGGGGGCGGCGGGCGATCCAGTGGCTGCTCGCGGAGACGGCGGGCGCGCCGGATCGCATTGAGGCCAAGGTGGTGGCGCTCTGGGAGTCGGCCATGGAGGATCTGGAGCGAAGCCTCACGGCAGCGCTCCCGGCCGCCGACTCGGAGGCCCGCGGCCAGCTCCAGCGGGTGGGCAAGCTGCTCGCGGCGGGGTTGGCCGGGCTGGACCTCCTCCGCCACGGCTACGGCTGGGCGGACGGCCTGTGGGCCATCGCCAGGGACGGCTACCTGGGCGTCATCCGCGACCTCGCGGTGGAGTGGCAGATCCAGCGGCAGCCCACATGGCGCGCCGCGCTGGAGGCCCTGGCCGGCCTCATCGCCCAGCAGGCCCACCGCGTCGCCGGCATGGAGCGGCGCGTCAACGGCAGCCCCACCCCGCCCGCCGACGGCTACATCGGCGCATGGGTCTCCGTGCGGGGTGAGCCCAGCCCATGTCTGGGGCTCAATCCCCAGTGGGCCATCCCGGAGTTGCTCCGGGCCATGCGCTACGCCGACATCGCCACGTTGGAGCGCGCCTGGGAGCGCCAGGGGGTGCTGGTGCCGGGCAACGGGCGGCGACGGCGGCTGTTTCGCCTGCCGATGGCCGATGGCCGTTCGATCCTGTGCCCGGGTTGGGTCTTCCGGCCCCGGACGGCCGATGGGTGGGAATGGGCACCTCGGAGCCTGAGCGAGCATGGATCCGGGGACGGGGATGTCTAGCGCGCCCGATTGGCGCGGATCGGTAAGCTCGGTGAACGAGGGCGTGCCGCCGGTTGTTATCATTTGTTAACGCTTGTTATCACCACCTGTTAACAGCCGGATGCCTTGCCCCGCAAGCGATTCAGGCGGGATGATGAGGGTGAGTTAACACTCTCATGATCAAGGTACTCATTGTCGCAATCGCACCGACTGCACACACGCGCTCGGTGCAATCGGTTAAATCGGTGCAATCGGGATCATCACCATCACCCACCTTGTGATGTAAACACTGTTAACAACCCCGCCAAAACGGCCTCAACCCCAAGCGCGGCGCGGGTTCTGGCTGTTAACTGCGCCGTTAACTCAGTGATAACTCGGTGATAACTCGCGGCGAACTGCGGCAACAGACAGGCGCCAGCTGGAGGGATCTGGCCAGCGGCGGTGGTCGAGGGCCGCCAGGGGCGACGGGGGGCTGGTTGTGGCACCAGACGTCTAGGAGGTGGAGGGATCATGGCAAACGTGAACGCAATGGAACCCCAGGTTCTGCGGCGACTAGGGGAGGTGTGGCCGTGGCCCGGCCTCCCCGAGGAGGCACGCGACGTGCCCGTGCCGCCCGACCTGCGGTTGGCGGAGGACGGCACGTGGGCGCTGCGCGGAGGCGCTGATGGCGCTGGCGGCGCGGCGGCCTGGAGGCAAATCGCGGCGGGGCCGGTGGCTTTGGTGGGGATTGAGGAGGATGTCGACGACCATGGTTTGTGGCTTCGGCTGGCGTGGCTGAACGCAGAGGGGCGCACTGAATGCCATGCCGTCCCGCGCCCCGCCCTAGGCCGACGGCGGCCGGCCGCCGTCGCGATGGCTCAGGGATTGCCGGCGCTGCTGACCCGTTGGGCGGAGTTGGCCGACGTCTTGATTCAATGGGAGGCCCTGGCCCAGCTTCACCGGGCGCTGCCCCGACGTTGGCGGGTGGGGCGCCCTGGGTGGGTAGAGACATCTCGCGGCATCGTGTTCGCCGCGCCGGGCGGGATGCTCGGCGGCCAGTCGCAGCCCGTCGCCCCACCGGATCCCAGGCCGGGGTCGGACGCGCTCTGGGACGGGCTGGGAGTCGCCGGGCGATGGGAGGATGAGCGGGAGTCCATGCGTCGGCTCTTGGAAGGCCGGCCCTGGCTGGCCTGGGCCATGGGCCATGCGGCGGCCGCTGCAGGCATGCGGTGGTGGCGTCGGGCAGGGGTGACGACACTCTTTGGCTATGTCGCCGCCCTGCCAGACGAGCAAGCTGCCACCGCCGCCCTCGCGCCGTGGGGGGATCCGCGGATCCTTTGGCCGTTCCGCGGCACGGAGCGCGGCTTGGCCGAGGCGCTCCGGGCGCGACCCGACCTGCCCACCGCCTTTGCCGCCCCCCGGCCGCTGGGCCGCCCAGAGCTGTCGGTGCTGGCCGAGGCCGTCCTGGAGGGCGGGTTCCGCGCACGGATGAGCCCGGCCGGCGAGGTCGCGGCCGGCCCGCTGTGGCATGGGGTCGTGTTGTGGGTGGGCCGGGAGGGCTGGTCCCTAGCCGGCGGAGATGCACCGCCGCGTTGGTGGCTGCCTGCCCCAGCGATGCCGTGGGAGGGCGCCGCAGGGTCGGTGGGTTCGTGGGGAGCCGCGTTCTCGAGGCACCACGGCCACGGTGGGCGCCGCGCTGTCCAATGGGTGCTGCGCGAGGGAGGCGCTGAGGCCGACGGCATCATGACGGTCATGCGACGCTTGTGGGAACGGGCCATGGGCCAGACGGAGGCATGGCTGGCCGCCCATAGCGGGGGCGTGTTCCCGGTGTGGGGCGGTGCCCAGGAGGCGGCCGTGGCGGGGCTGGCCGGGCTGCGCCTGCTGGCGGAGGGGTATGCATGGGATGCAGAGATTCGACAGCTTGCGGAGGAGGGCTACCGGACCGCGCTCCGTGGGGCGATGCGGAAACTGGAGGTTCAAAGCTGGATGGGGTGGCGGGAGGCGCTGGAAGAACTGGGGAAGGCTGTGGCCGATGCATCCGACCGGATCGTCGATGTGCGCCGACGGGAGGTTGCGGCGGTGCGGCTGGAGGATGTTGTGGGGGCCTGGGTCCGCCCTCACGGCGAACCAGGGCCGTGCCTTGCGCTGGACCCCCATTGGGTGGGCCAGGTGCTGGCCGCCAGGTTCGGTGTGGGGGTCGATGTCGACGCCTTGGCGAGGGTTTGGGCGGCGAAAGGGGTGCTGGTCCTGCGACCTGGGGGCCCGGGACGGCGAGGGAGCGCGGCCGAGCGCGTTCGATACCAATACCGCGTGGTGGTGCCAGGCGGGGAGGCCCGCCCGCGGGGCTTGGCGTTCCGGCCCCGCACCCCGGACGGGTGGCGCTGGCTCCCGGAGGAGGCCTGGCCGGCGATGTCCAGGGGCCGTGGGGCCTGAGGTGAGCCCCCAGCCTAAAAAGCGGAGGTGGCGCGATGCCATGCGTTGACGAACCCATCCAGGCCGGCGCCCCGCCGGGCCGCGAGCCCCTCACCGACCTTGGCAACGCCCGGCGGCTGGCCCGGCTCCGGGGCCGGGATTTGCGCTACGTCAAGGCCTGGGGCGCCTGGTTTATCTGGGACGGCACGCGGTGGGCGGAAGACGTCTGCGGGCGAATCGGCTACGAGGCGCAGACGGTGGTCACGGATCTGCTGGCGCATGCCGGCCGGGTCGCCCAGGCGGCGGCGCAGGTGACCGACCCGGACACGAGGGATCGGCTGGCGGCCCAAGCCAAGGCGGCCATGCAATGGGCCCGGGCCAGTGAGAGCCGGGCGCGGTTGGAAGCCATGGTGGGCTTGGCTGGGAATCAGCCGGAGGTTGCGATGCACTGGGCGGCGTTCGATGCTGACCCTTGGCTGTTGAACTGCCCCAATGGCACTGTGGACCTTCGCACCGGGGGGCTCCGCCCGCATCGGCGCGAGGACCACCTGACGAAGTCGACGGGGGTACCGTACGACCCTGCGGCGCGGGCGCCCCGGTGGGAGGTCTTCCTGGACCGGATCATGGACGGCAACACCGAACTGATCCGGTTTCTGCGGCGGGCGGTGGGCATGAGCGCGGCCGGCGTGGTCCGGGATCACGTCCTGTTGATCTGCTGGGGCACCGGCTCGAACGGCAAGAGCACGTTTCTGGACGCCATCTGCGCGGCCCTGGGCGACTACGCCATGGCCGCGCCGCCCGACCTGCTGATGGCCAACCGGCACGAGCAGCATCCCACCGCCCTCGCCGACCTGTTTGGCAGGCGCTTGGTGGTGGCGTCCGAATCCGACGAAGGGCGGCGGTTGAACGAGGCCCTGGTGAAGCGGCTTACCGGGGGCGACGTAATCAAGGCCCGCCGCATACGTGAGGATTTTTGGAGCTTCGCCCCGACGCACACCTTGTGGCTGGCCACCAATCACAAGCCGGTGGTCCTGGGGAATGACCATGCCATCTGGCGCCGGATTCAGCTCATCCCGTTCCGGGTCACGATCGATGCTCAACACCGCGACCCCGAGCTTCCAGCCAAGCTGCGCCAGGAGCTGCCCGGCATTTTGGGTTGGATTGTTCGGGGATGTTTGGAGTGGCAGCGACACGGGCTCCAGGCGCCTGCGGACGTGGAACAAGCCACCCAAACCTACCGGAGCGAGATGGACGTTCTGGCCGCGTTCCTCGAGGCGCGTTGCGTGGTGAAACCCGCGGCTCGCGTGAAAGTCAAGGATCTTTACGAGGCCTATCTCCACTGGTGCGAAGAGACGGGCGAACGGCCGCTATCGCAACGGATCTTTGGGGTGCACCTCGCGGAACGGGGATTCGAACGGGCGAAAAGCACCGGGGGGCAGTTTGTCTGGCTTGGAGTGGGATTGGCCATAGGGGGCTAGATGTTGCGATTGAACCCCTGGTGGGCGATTTACAGGGTAGTGGACTAAGTGGAGTAAGTGGACCAATTTCCCGGTTGACCGCAAAAATAAGAAGCCCACATCGTGGTCAACCCGGAAATCAATCCACTAACTCCACTTACTCCACTTGGTGAGAGACTCCAGGTTTGCACGTTGTAGTGACGCTGGCACGGGGAGAGCGACGATGACCTGTAGGAACAACCGGCAAAGCATTCGCCCGCGTTTGACGCTCAACGACCTGCTGGTGGCCGGACTCCGGGTGGGGATTCAACCTGACGGCGAACTCGCGATTGCCCCAGCGGAACGACTCGCCGAATGGATTCCGGTCTTTTACGCTTGGCGGAACGAGCTGACCGCCGAGACCCTCCTCCGGTGGCCCCGGCCCATCCCGTGGCGCCCCGGCGTGGCGCGGGCGCTCGCCCGCGTGGTGCGCCACCAGGTGGAGGCCGAGACAGACGGCCTGGGCAGCGCATGGCGATGCATGACCTTGGCTGAGGCATTGCCGAGGTTTAGGTCCTGGCAACGATCAGCCCCTCGGCACTCGAAGGGCGCAGGCCGTCTGGTCGACCCACAAAGTAGCGCTCGGTGAGGTTCGTGGCCGAGACATACCCAAGGTCGGAGAATCCGGCCTGGCGGGCCAGGCCCATGATCTGCTCGGGCGAGTAGAAGCTGGCCACGCCGGCCGCCGCCCGCATTCCTCGCCGTGATATTTGAACGAAGTGCCGCTCCCCGGGCTCGACCAAATCGAGTGGGAGCATAAAGCTCATCACCAACGTCGAGCCCGCCGCTAGGCCTGAGAGGCGGGCCAGGGTGCTAAGGGTCGCCTCCTGGGTCAGGTACATCACCACGCCGGCCGACGCCACCACCGCAGGCCGGTCCGGGTCGAAGCCTGCCTCCACCAACGCCTCCCACCACGACCCCTCGAAGTCGACCGACACGAAGTGCAACCAATCCGGGGTGGCGAAGCCTTCCTCGGCCAGCCGACGCCGTTTCCATGCCTGCAGGCCGGGCCGGTCGACCTCAAACACCTGAAGCCGGGAGGCAACCTCGGGGTGCCGCTGGGCGAAGGTGTCTAGCCCAGCGCCCAGCAGGACGAACTGCCCTACACCCTTCGCGCCGTGTTCGGCCACGAGGTCTTCGATGAACCGAGCGCGAGCCACGATCGATGCCCTGGCCCGGCTCGTGGCCTGCGGGTTCATGTCTCGCCGCTGCCGCCAGTCCGGGGCCGGGGCGAGCAATTGCAACCCGATCCGGTCCTCGAGCACCAGGGGGGGCGGGTCGATCTCGGCATGCAATGCCCGCCATAACGCGACCCGGACCGCCGTACTGTCCAGTGCGTCCACGGGCTTGGCCTGCTGCCGATCCCGGCTCGACGCTTCAGACACCGCCCTCACCCTTCCTGCCCCGACCGTGATGTCGCCGTGCCCATCCCTCCAGGCAACGGCACCTCCCTGCTTCCCGTGTACTCGTCCTGGCCGACCACTTGCGCCTCGACTCTGCCTCACTGCCGCGCAGTGAACAGGTAAGCCAAAGCCAACGGAAGCGATGGCACGAGCGTTTTGGTGCAGACCACCCGCGGCACGAGAAAAACCGCGGGCTAACTCGTCCGCCGCGGATTCCCGTGCGGGCTCTCCAGCGTGCCACTAGCATAATAGCACAAAAGCATCGGTATCAACGGAAAAGGATCCCCCTTCCATGACGACCGACGCGATCAGTAGCGCGTGTTGCATGGCTTGCGTCGCGCACGTGTCCTCAGCACCCCGGCATGCGGCTTCCCTCGGGCGGGACGAGTGGGGGCGGTCCAGGATCGAGGCTCGTGTGTTCGGGTGGAGCGCCACCACGGTCACGGCGGAGCGCGCCGCGGCTAGCCACCTCCGGCCTCGCGGGGCTGTGGCTGCTGGCCCGGGGCTACGGCTGGCCGCCAGAGGGGCTCCGCGCGGCGGAGGCGGGGTATCTGGCGACGGCCCGCGCTGTGTGCCGGTGACTTGGGGGCCGGGTCGCGTGCGCTGGCCCTGGCGCCGGTGGCCGGCCCGAGGTATCATCACCGCAAACGCGCCCCTGCGGCGCGGACGGCGTCGTCATGCCCGCCGCCACCGCACGGCGCGATGGTGTAGAGATCGGGGGCGGCGGCCGCCCCCGGCGCCGTGGGTCGCCGAGCCGCATCTTTCATGCGCCGCAGCGGCGTTCGGGAGTTCCTTGCTGGATGCGTGGGCCTCGTCATGCCTGGATCCCGGTCGATGGGGACTCGTTGGGGATGGTGGTCTATACTGGGTTCAAGGATGGCGACCGGGAACAGGGAGGCAGAGGTCTACGTTTTGTCTAAAAGGAGGGAGCTTCATGGTGCCGTGGGAGCGCTTGGCCCAGGCGACAGCCAAATCCGTGGAGGAGGTGCAATCGGCGGCCGCGGCGGCGCTGGTGCGGGAAGAGCTGAGCCGGTTGGATGCCGAGGAGGTGCGGCTCGCCCAACGGTACGGCGTGGCGAGCGCCGTCGACCTTGAGGCCCTCATGCAGCGACACCTGGTCGACGAACACCCGGCCTGGGAGGATCTCATCACTTGGGAGGCGATCGGTGATCGGCGGCGGCGGCTATTGGCCATCCTGAAGGAGTTTGTGGCAGATGACGCCTGAAGAACTTGCGAACCTGTTGGAAGCACGGTTTCCGGCGGTCGTCAAGGGAACGCAAGTCGGAGTGGGTCGGGTGCGCGCAGTGCTGATGAACGATTCGTTTCTCGACATCTGGTTTAATGATCGAGGGCGGTACTCTTACCATTGGCAACGTGAAGACGGAGCGATTTACCGGTTCAACAACGCTCCCTACCACCCGTCTGTCCCAACGCACCCCCATCACATGCACCATGGCCAACAGGACGAAATCCGGCCTAGCCCCGTGCGAGGTGTGTCGGAAGAGGACGTTAACCAGGTGTTGACCTTCATCGAGCAACTGCTAGGCACCCACCTGTAGGGTACTCGCTCGTCGAATCGACTGGGCGCCAAAAGTGGATGCTTGAAGTATCGCGGCACCTCTCCCGACCTGTACCTGCCCATCTGTTCTTTTCGCCGGAGCGATGTCAGCGTTAGCAGGCGTGCGGCCCATGTTGGAGGCCCGCAGGGTGGTGCAATAGTTTGGGAGCCGGCTACCCGACGCCATCCGCATCGGCAGAGCCCCCTGGGCTCTTGTCACCGGCCCCTTCGACCACGCCTCATTGTAAACGGTCCGATGACGACGATCCATACGGCGTTGTGGCCAGGGCAGTGCGCTCAGAAGGTGTTGAAGGGCATGGTCGACCACCGGGAGTCGGCAGGGCAGTTCGTGGGGCGATCGCCGGGGGGGCTGTCTGTGCTGGCGGCGAATGCGCCATCGGCCCATCGTGGCCGCCCGGAGCGGCGCGTTGGTGGGGGCGGGGGGCAGGGGATTCGGCCGTTCGACCTGGGCGGCCGCAGTGGACGCAGGCGGTCTTCTCGGCGGCTCCGCGGGCTGGGCTCCCGGACTCTTGGCATGACCTCCCCGATGCGGTCGCGATCCGGCCCGCCGTGCGACCTGCGATGCCTGCCTGGCCGGCCATGGTAAACTGGGGCAGGGAGGCGACCTGGATGTCTGCCGAGATCATTTTTCTGGTGGAACCGTCTGAGGACGGGGGCTACACCGCCATGGCGCTAGGGCATGCGATTTTCACCCAGGGGGATAGTGAGGCCGAGGTGGAGCGCAACGTCAAGGAGGCCGTTCGATGCCACTTTGAGCCTGAGGAACGGCCCAAAGTGGTTCGCCTGCATTATGTTCGCGATGTGGTTATCTCATTATGATGAAACTACCACGACCTGAGAGGCGAGGAGTTGGCCCGGCGCCTTACCGTGCTCGGCTATCAGGTGGTTCGGCGGGAGGGCAGTCATGTCCGTCTGACCACGGAGGTAGGAGGCTCCACCATGTGACGTTGGTGGCCGGAGAGCTCAAGGTAGGCACCCTCCACCGCATCCTGATCGAGGTAGCGAACCACCATGGGCTCTCTCGCGATGAGGTGTTAGCACGACCCTTTCCCGACTAGTCGAAGCTGCCCCCGTCGACAGACAGGAATCCGCGCAATAGATATCGAACAGTTTCCCATCATCACCGCCGGCGAAGCCGGCGCTTTTTTGTTGACCCCACGCATGGATGAGGAGGGATGGATCATGAGCAAGGTTCGATCACCGCGCCGGACGGCCGCGGCGGCCCGGATCGCCGCCGCCGCGGCGCTCGCCGCACTCGCGGCGGGGTGCGGCTGGCAGGGGGCGGTGGCCGCGGCGCGGCATGCGGCGCAGGGGGTGGTCCGGCTCGTGACCGGCGCGCCGAGCCCGGCGCCCGAGGTCCCCGAGCCGCAGTATGCCAAGGACGGCCTGCCCATCACGGTGGCCGCCCTGCAGGCCAAGTACGGGAAGGCGTACCCAGGGCTCGCGTTCACGCCCCAGGACACGTTCGCCCCACCTCAGCCGCCGTTCAGCCTGAGCCCGTACCCGGCCCAGCACACCATCCTCTGGATCTCGCCGAAGCCCGGCCAGATCCCCGCCTGGGAGGCCGAGGGGGCCCGGGTGGCGGCGGAGTGGTTCATGGCCGACCAGGGCAACCATCCGTTGACCGAGTTGCAGTACGTGGTCAAGGGCGCCAACGCCGGGGCGGCGGGGGCCGACAAGGGCATCTACACGGACCAAGAGGACGCGATCCACCACATCGCCCAGACGTTCCAATACGCCGTGGAGCATCCCACGGCGGCGGGCTATGAGTACCGCACCTGGAGCGCCATCTACAAGATCGCGCCCTTGCCGGCCGACATGGCCGCCCAGTCCAAGCAGTTTCTGCCCAACGAGCCGGTCCTCCACGAGGAGGCGGTGACGCTGGCGGTGTTCCAGATTGGAGCGGGCGGTGGGCACTTTGGCTATGGGCGTGGAGGGCCAATTACGGTCTGGGTGGTTGATCTGCAGCGGCAGGGCTGGAAGGTGCTGTCATGGACGGCTTACTCCGGCGCCCAGCTCAAGACCTTCCCGCAAACCTATCACGTTTCATCGTAACCATGGAGGCGATATGGGAACATGAGTACCAAACCCCTATCCGTCACAAGGGTTCTCGGAATTGTGGCCGGACTAGCCATCGGAGGGTCCATTGCTGTCAACCCCGTCTTTGCCAAGGAAATCGGCTCTCTCTTTCCAGGCGGCGGTCAGGGCGACGTCGTCCAGCAGATGTTCCAGTCCACCTACGCCGGCGACGGCTACACCCAGGCCGCGACCACCACGTCCTCGTCGTTCGGCGGCCTCACCATTGAGGGGACCGTCGGCGCGAGCTGCCCGCCGGGCGAGACGGGCTATGGCGGCATCTGCGTCCAGTCCGTCACGCTCGGGCAGGCGATCCAGGCCGGCGGCGCCGCGCCCGCGAACCCGGTGGGCAACGCGGGGTGCCCGGGTGGATCCCTGGTGGCGCCCGGCACCGACCAGGCGCGGGAGTTCGCCGGCTACTTCGGGGTCTACGCCTGCGCGCCGCAGGCCCCCGGACCACAGCCGCAGCCCCAGCCCCCGCAGCCTGCGGGCGGCCCGGCCCCCGTCCAGAACCCCCAGGCGCCACCACCGCCAACCGGAGGCCAGCCCGGCCCCCAGTACGGCCAGACCTTCGTCCAGGTGCTGGTCCCCTGGCAGTACGCCGAATGCATGCGGAACCCGGCCCAGGGGGCGCTGACCGCGGACCCCGGCGCGGGCGCGCCGATCTCGCCGGCCACGGAGCAGGACGTGGGCGACGGGCGGCCCGACCCGCAGTACTGGAGCTATCTCGCGCAGCACGGCCTGACGGGCCACCTGCTGCCGGGGCCGGGGTGGGCCGCGCAGCGGCAGGAGCAGGAGATCCTCCAATGGGTCTACCCGCCCCACGGCGCGCCGTACACCATCGTGGTCCGGCCGCCCTACTGGATCGCCCGCGAGGTCTGGGATCCCACCGACTGCCCCGTCCCACTGCTGGTGCCGGAGCCGGGGCAGGCGCAGTGAGGCCGGAACCGCATGCGCGGGCTTTGCGTGGCGTGACCCTGTGCGTTTGCTACAGAAGATACGAATGCTACAAGGTTTTGCCGCATGTTGTAGCGTTTGTAGCAAGAGGTATACTGAGACCGAGACGAGGAGGTGACCCAACACGCAGAACCCGTTTAACCCGTTCCAGCCCGCTGAGGGGCCGCTCTTCGCCAACCGCAAGCAAGAGCAGGCTTGGTTTCAGCGGGATCTCATCCCGAGTCTGGCCCCGGATAGCCTTGGCACCTACAACGCCGCGATTTTGGGCCCGTGGGGCATTGGGAAGTCGAGTCTGGTGCGCCAGCTGCGATACTTGATCGCGCAGACTCTGTCGGTTCCCGTCCCCATGGTCTTCATTAGCTGCACGACGGGCTTCCAAACGCTCATGGGGATGTGCGCCGCCATCGCCAATGCGGTGCGGCAAGAAGCGGTCCGCCTCGCTCGTTGGGATCAAGCGTTCGAAGCGGAACTGCGCCAGTGGGAGTTCGAGATTCGGCTGCCGGGGGTAAGGGCCTCCCGGCCGCGCGCCGGCGACCCGGAGGCATCGATCAGCGCGGCCGAGTTGCTGCGGGCTCGCCTCCTTTACCTTTGGGAGCGCGGGTTGCGCGACTATGGATACGGCGTGGTGATCGTCTTGGACGACGTAAATCTGCTGCAGGCGGTGGATCCGCAGGCGTTGATGCTGTTGCGCGCCGTCTTCCAGGACCTCCACATGTATCAAGCGCGTTACGCTCTTGTCGTCACGGGCCCCCTGGAGTTGTTCAGCGAGGTTCGCGATGTTGCCGAGCCCGTCACGCGGTTCTTTGAGCACCTCCCCTTGGCGAACTTCTCGCCGGCTGACATGCCGGACGCCGTGCGCGAGCCCATTCTCGCGGTGCATGCACCGCTTGCCGTAGACGACGAGGCCATCGACTGGTTGTGGCAGCGCACGCAAGGCCACCCATACTTTGTGACCTATGTCATGCACTATGCGTTCCAGTGGGCCATGGAGAACCGCCGGGCGGCGCTGACGGCTCCGGATTTGCAGGCCGTTTGGCCCAGTGTTTTAGCTCGACTCGACCGGGGGAAGTTTCGCGATGACTGGAACGCAGCGACACCTGGCGAGCAGCGCACCCTCTTGGCGGTTGCCCAAGGGCGGATGGACCAAGCGAATCGCGGGTTGCTCACCCGGCTGGTCAAGAAAGGTCTCGTGGCCAGGATGGGCCGCGGCCAATACGATCTCTACCATCCCATGTTCCGCGACTATGTGTTGCGTGCGGCGGCACGGCTAGGAGGCTGAGGTGGGGTGAGTGGAGAGTGCGGGGAATGCTATGATAAAAGGAGGAACTGTGAGATGGTAACGCCTCTTCATGGAAGGTGAGGGGATGGGGTCGCAAGTGGAGGCTGAGTGGATCCAAGGGTTGCCCACGGCATGGCGCCAACGGTTGGAGAGCATTCTGCCGGTGGTGCCGGCACCTCATATCATCATCTGCTATGGCTCACGATGGGCCGGCCTCCCACTGCCCAATAGCGATTATGATGTGTTGATGATCGGGGAGTCTACGCTATCGCCGGGCGAGTCGGCGGCCGTCCGCCGCACCATTCGACGGGTGGCGCCGGACGTGGACTGGCGCTGGCTCTCGCTGCGAGGTGCCCGGGCCAACCGGCTCATCAACCCGACGCTCTCATGGGCCATGCGAACTGGAAAGGTGCTGGGGCACGTGGACCTCTTGGGTGAGCCGGTGCCGGTGCCCGTCACTAGCCTGCGCGCCGCGGCCGAGGACATCCTCGACGACCTGGAGGGGTTGGGCCGCCTGGACGACCCATGGGCGGAGGAGGGGAAGGCGTACCGCCAACTGGCCAAGCGGTTGGTGGTGCTGGAACAGCTCCTGGAGGACAGACCAGATGCGAGGGCGCTATCGCACGAGGTGACCAGGATCATGGAGGGTGGCCATCCTGAGCAAACCATCGCTAGACGCGCAGAGCGGGTGATTGCACGCACGCAGGCGTTGCCGTTGAACGCTGGAGATGCACTGCTAAGACGGGTAGTCCATGAGTAGCCGCAAGGACGCCTTGAGGAAAGCGGCCCACTTGGTCGGCTTGGCGGCGGCGCACTTTGCGTTGTTCGGTGAGGATTTTTGGGAAGGCGACATCTACAATCAGCAAGCCGCCGACATTCTTGAATCGTATAGCCCCAACGAACAGGAATGCGCCATGATGGTAGATGAGGCGTGGTGGCGCGCTCAAAAGAAGATCCGCGCCACGTTTGGCGATCCGCAAAAGACTACCCTCTACGACCAACCGACCACGGAGGCCTGTGCCTACGCATTGATCCAGGAATTGCTAGGACGAGTGCCTTGATCAACTCTCTCCCAACGTTGGCATCGACGTCAGGCGCTTACGGTTAGCGATGCAACGGAGGCGGTGCCGATGGCCCAGGCCCCCCACGATGCCGGCGGGCCTTCCGGCCCGGCGGCCGGGGACGAGAAGGTCAGCGTGAGCTGGTTGATCCTCCAGCGCCTGGAGGACCTGCGGCAGGAGATCGCGGCGGTGAAGGCGGAGCAGGCCGCGCTGTGGGCCGAGGTCCGCGCGGAGATCCAGGCGCTGCGCGATGACATGGACCGCCGCTTCGCGGCCGTGGACCAGCGGTTCGCGGCGATGGAGCAACGGTTTGCGGCCTTCGAGCGGCGCTTCGGAACCCTGGAACAGCGATGGCCCCGGGCCCTGGGGCTGGTGCTGGTCATGGCCCTCGGGCTGCTGGCCAAGCTCCTGATCCCTGGAGCGTGACGCCCCGCCACCCGCTCCAGCCCGACTTACCCTCCCCATCCAAGACGCGCTCTTGTGCGTTGAGCCACGCAGAACCGGGCTGCAGACGTTTTCCATGTCCGTGGGGGCCATCCCGGCGTTTGGGCGCCCTGCGTCTGTCGCCATGCATGGGAGCATCCTACGTTAGTCTCGCCAGGTGACGGACGGGTAGCGCGGGGGCCGCTTGACTCACCCTTTCCTCCATGCTATCGTGCGTCGCCACGGGTATTTCTCCTCGCCAACCCACAGGAAGGGTTGGGTCTGTGGTGGGTAGCGGTGTGAGCGCCACCCACCTTTTGTTTTGCTTTTTCCGAAGCGACTGGCCTGGGTTTCAGACCGCGGGGCCACGGATCGCGGCCTTACTCATGACCCGTCTTCATCCTACGGTGGCCCTCCAGATCGCACCCGTTCTCTCAAGGCGGATCCGTCCTAGTCCTGGGGGTTCTTTTCGCCCCCCCGAACCAGGAACGGTGCCCGAAGCGCCGAACCATTCCACCCAAACGCCCGCGCGGGCCTCTTCCCATGCGGGCGGCGGCGAGTACGATACACGATGAGGAGGCGATGCCATGCATTCCACGAAAATCTTGAGCGTCTTGGCCGCGTCGGGGCTGACCCTCGCGGCCTGCGGCTTTGCCGGCGCGCCGGCCACCCACGCGGCCCGGCCCACGGCCCGGCCAGCGGACACCGCGCCCCCGGCCGTCGCGGCGGGGCGCATTGCGGGGCCGGACCGGGCGGCGACGGCGGCGGCCATCGCCCAGCGGGCGTTCCCGCAGGGCGTGGCCACGGTGGTGGTGGCCTCGGGGGCCGATGCGAACCTGTTCGACCCGCTCGTGGCCGGCCCCCTGGCGGCGGCGCTCCACGCCCCCATCCTGCTGACCGACACCGCCACGGCCCTGAACCCGGCCACGGCCCAGGCGCTGGAGGCCCTGGGCGCGCAGACCGCGGTCCTGGTGGGGGCCGACGCCAACCCGGCCCTGGCCGCGGCGGTCCAGGCGGCGGGCGTCGGCCAGGTCCAGCAGGTGGGGGGCGCTGACCCGTACCAGACCGCCGCGGCGGTCGCGCAGCGGCTGGGGCAGGTGACCGGGCAGCAGACCTTCTCGTCGGTGTTCATCACCTCGGGCGCCACGGCCAACGTGGTCGACGCCCTCTCCGGCGGCGCGCCCGCGGCGATGTTCCCGGCCCCGATCCTGCTGGCGCCGCCGGCGCAGAACGGCCAGACGGCCCTGCCCCCCAGCGAGGCGCCCTACGCCCAGGGGGCCGAGACCGCCTACCAGCTCGGGGCGATGGCCTTCGCGCAGGTCACGAACCTGCCGGCCAACACCCAGGTGGTCGACCTCGGCGGCCCCGACCGCTTCGCGACGAGCCAGCTCATCGACGAGACCTTCTACCCCCGGCCGCCGGCCGTCTTCGTGGCCAACGGGGCGCAGGCGCACATCGTCGACGCCCTGGCCGCCACGCCCTACGCCGCCTTGGCGGGGGCGCCCATCCTCCTCGCCAACGGAGGCCAGATCCCGCAGGCGACGAGCCAGTACCTGGGCCTCGTGCCGGCGCACCCCCCGGCGGTGGTCTTCGGCGGGACGGCCTCGATCCCGCAGGGCGTGACCGCCCAGGTCCAAGGGGCCGAGGGCGCGGGCCGCGGCCAGGCGGGGGCGAGGGCGCCGATCGGGCTCTCGCCGAATTGGCGGTGGCAGTGGGTGCAGACCGACCAGCACTACGGCCTCGGCACGGCGGCGGCGTTTGTGGCCGACATCGCCCGCAACCGCCCCTGGAGCCTGGCGCGGGAGCTGGTCGACCCCGCGGACTGGGCGCAGGTGCAGGCGGCCTACGAGCATGTGGTGGGGCAGATCCAATCCTTTGGTCAAACGGCGGGGGTGGTGTGGCAGGTCGGAGGAATCGGGGCCTCCGCTGGGAGTACCACTAACAACCAAAATCCATTTGCAGTGGCCAACGGTGGCGGGAGATGGGATGTCGACATCGCGCTGCAGAGCATTGGGAAGGATGGGAAGCCACTAACCATTCCTACCAACGAGTGGCCAAGCGGGCCAAGCAACGACAACATCCAGGCTACGTCGTTCACTGGGCCCCAGCCTTGGATGGAGCTTGGGTTTATCATCAACTACACGCGAGAACCCAAGGGCGGATATGCCGTAAGCGGTCTTGACATTAACCCAGCCACCCACCAACCTGGACACTACTTCCCGATTCTTTCCGGGGATCCTGGTGGCTTGGTTCAAACCCTGCAAATCGATGGCATCGCTCCAAACCAGACTTTGCAGTGGGGAGGGCAAACGTTCCTGGTTCCTCAAGGTATAGCACTGCGAACCAATTCCTAGCGATCTCCTCTTGGGGGCGACCATGATGGGACAGAAGTGGTTGTTGAATCGAGCCACAACGTGGCTAGGCGGGGTGCTCCTCGCTATCGGCGTTATTGGTGGGCTGAATCCATTAGCGAGTGCTGCACCTGAGACAGTGGTAATCGTCAACACCAACGAGGATCTAGGTGCGGCTTTAAACGCCGGCTACACCAACGTTGTCAAGTGGAGTCAGGTCGCCTCCGATCCATCCCAGTTTGCGGGCGATAACATCATTATCGCCGGGGGCACCGCAGCAATTCCACCTTCGGTGGGGGCCACGTTAGCCCAGGCCGGTGCTGCCTCGGTAGTGCAAATCGGTGGTGCCACTGTTTACCAAACCCAAAATATGCTTGACAAGTACATCGACGGAACCCCCCTGCAGGATCTCGCCGCCCTGGCCAACCAGGGGGCGGACGTGAGGACCTACTGGCAGGTGGACAACCCCTACGTCGGGGTGGGGACGACGTACTACAACGAGACCAACCACGGCGTGGACGGCGTCAGCCAGTACCTGCCGCCGCCGACCCCGCCGGCGCGGACGGGGCAGCCGACGCAGCCGCAGACGGTGAACGTGCCCCCGCCCCCGGCGCCGCCGCCCGTCAACTGGAACATCTCGGTCAACGCCTATCTCAGCGCCAGCGCGACCGTGGTGCCGGTGGGGACGCCGGTGACCCTGTCGTCGAGCGTGGGATGCGGCGGGGGCGCCTACTCGGCCTGGGCGTGCTGGTCCGTCGAGTCGTATGGCGCGCCGATCCTGGAGATCGCGCCGCAGCGCCAGTCCCTGCAGCTGTGCCATCCCGCCGACCCGTACTCGCCCTACTTCTTCCAGATCTGCGGCGGGCCGGTGACCGAGACCACGCCGGGGGTGTACACGTTCCAGTCCGAGGCGGACGGCTCCTGGTCGACGCCGGTGACGGTGGTCTGGGAGCCCACGACACCGCCAGGAGGACTCCTGTCTCCTGCGGTGGCGGTGACCTGGGACCCCGTCCCCACCTCGCTGACCCTCTCGGCGCAGCCCGCGGCCCTGCCGGTGGGCGGGACGACGGTGCTGACGGCGGCGCTCGACCTGGCGCTGTCCCCGGCCTCGGGGGACGCGATCACCATCTGGGACACGACCTCGGGCCAGGTCGCGGCCACCTGCACGGCGGCGCAGCTCGACGGGGCGCTGACCTGCCAGGGCACCTGGACCGAGGGCCAGTCCGGGCCGCAGACGTTCCAGGCGACCGTGGGGCCGCCCGGCGCCGCGCCGAACAGCCCGGACGCGCTGCTCACCTCGAACCCGGTGCAGGTTGACTGGGCGGTGCATGTGGATCTGAGCATGCAGCCCACCGCGGTGGCGGTCGGGTCGGCCAGCCAGGCCACGATCACCCTCTCGGTGCCGGTGCCCGGGGCGGTGACCGACCTCTGGGACGCGACGACCCAGCAGCTGGCGGGGAGCTGCCCGGCGGACCAGGCCACCTGCCGGGTGTCCGTGACCGAGGGCCAGCCGGGGCAGCACCTCTTCTTCGCCACGGTGCAGGCGCCGGGGAGCGGCTGGCCGGGATGGAACGGCTCCGGGCCGACGCGGCCGGTCATCGGGAACTCGGCCACGGTCTCGGTCGACTGGCTGGAGCCGGTGACGGTGTCCAGCGCCCCGCAGTACGCGGCCTGCATGCCGAACCCGCCGCTGACCACCTACGACGGCCAGCCGGTCCAGCCGCCGCAGGGGGACACGTGGGTCGTCCAGGGCGGGGCGCAGCCGAACACCATCCTGCCGGGGCCGGGGTGGGCCATCGACCAGGTGGTGCAGACCACCGAGCTGCCCACCACGCCGCCGCAGGTGCTCTCGCAAAAGACGGTGTACCAGGAGGCCTACGACCCCACCGACTGCCCGTACCCGCTGCTGGTGCCGCTGGGGACGTTCGGGTCGCAAGGATGACGCACTCTCGGTAAAGAGGGGATCGGGGGCGCGGAGCGAGCGGGTCTTTGTGCACGATGCCAGGGAACGTCACGAAGGGGGCGAGCCCCGCTGCGTGTGATTGGGACGGGTAGGCTCCGCAGGGGCGCGGGCGACCTGTTGTCTAGCCGCGACGCTCCCCATGGCCGCCGCGGCCACCACGAGGCCGTTACCTGTCCATAGGAGCGCATGGGCCGGCGACCAGGAGGTCGTCGCCTGCCCATAGCACCATTCCAGGGCTTCCGCCATTCCCAAGATGCCGAGGGGGGAGGCGAGGGGCGGCCAGATCCGTTTCGCGAGTGCGTGCCACGCATGGACCACCATCACGGCCCCCGCGACCGTTCCCAACGCGTTCCAGGTCAACACAGGGAGGGCTCCTCAGACGGGCTAGACCACCCGGGACTCCTTACTGAGCCACCCCATGCAGCGACGTCGCGCGGAGGCGCACTGGCCAGATTGGACCAATATGACCGAGTCTGTCGCCACTGGATGTGGGGGGTCAGCGTCTCCGGACGGATGCGGGTGCGGTTCCGCTCAACGATGTGGAACAGGCGTTCCAGCGTGGCATCCGTCAGGGGGTGGGGTATGAGCCCCAGGCTCTCTAACTGAGTGTGGGCAGCTTGGTAGAAGTGGTCGAGCGCCTCTGTGCGCGGGTCCGGTACTGCCTGCATGACGGCGCCCGGGCGCAGCCGCTGGATCCACACCGCCAGATCCCGCAGCCGGAACTCTTCCGTAAATTGGTTGAAGACGCGGTACTCGCCGGGGGCGGGGGGATGCAGGGCGGCCAACTCAATGCAGCGGACGGTGTCTCGCAGGTCCAAAAAGCCTCGGATTTGGCCTCCGCCGCCGTACAGGGTCATCGGCTGGCCGATGACCGCTTGCACACACAAACGGTGGAGAACTGTGCCAAAGACCGCGTCGTAGTCGAACCGGGTGGCGAGGCGGGGATCCGCCGCCGTTTCCTCGGTCTCCACGCCATAGACGATCCCCTGGTTGATATCGGTGCAGCGCAGGCCAAAGTTCTGGCACGCGAAGAGGAGGTTGGTGCTGTCGTGGACTTTGGAGCAATGGTAGAAGGAGCCGGGGAGCTTGGGGAAGGGGAGCCGGTCGCGCCGTCCGCGATGGGTGACTTCGAGAAACCCCTCTTCGATGGGGATGTTGGGGGTGCCATACTCGCCCATGGACCCGAGCTTGATGAGGTGGGCCTCCGGGGCGTGTTCGGCGAGGGCGTAGATGAGGTTGAGGGTGCCCACCACGTTGTTGACCTGGGTGTAGACGGCGTGGGCGCGGTCGATCATGGAGTAGGGGGCGGAGCGCTGTTCGGCGAAATGGACCACCACCTCCGGCCGCACCTCCTGGACGAGCCGTTCCACGAACGCCCCATCCGTGAGGTCGCCCTCGTATGCCCGCAGGCGATGGCCTGAGAGCGCAGCCCAACCCGCAATGCGTTCGGAAAACGAGGCGATGGGCACCAGGCTCGCCGTGCCGAGTTCCTGGTCGAGCCGCCGGCGAACGCCGTTGTCGACGACGGCGACGTCCCAACCGCGCGCGGAGAAACGCAGTGCGGTGGGCCAGCCTAGGTAGCCGTCGGCGCCCAATATTACTGCTCGCATGACAATCCTCCCTCTGACATTTGTAGACAGCCTATGATTCATTACCTGTGACGATAGGAGTATCACCAGTAGGGCGAGGCGACATAAGAATAACGGTTTTTTTGTGCGCTAGCCGAATCCTGGTTGCCAAGTATAAGGGGATGTCGGGATGGTCTAACCAGAAGTGGATATCTTCGCCCTTATCATCTGCATGAAAAAGGTAATTGAGAGGTTGCTCGAGATACAGAAAGCCGAATCCCGAGAATCCAATGCGATAGTATGGGGGCATGCGGTCAATTTGTTCCTGGGTATAGTGTTTCCCTTCGCGATCCATAACTACTGGCAGTCCATTAGCCATTAAATAGTTGGCCGCTACAGCGCAACGATTTTCCTCGGCCCACAAAAGGGCTTCCGCTATAACTTGTACCTCTCTGGGGGGCACGAGAATATCTGAGTCGATCCAAAGAAGCCATAGAGAAGACTCTCTAAGAGACCGCGACTTCACGTCACGGATGGTGTTCAAAATATGATTTCTTCCTCGGGGAATGTTTGATGCTTCACTAAAAAAAACTCAACAGAACGGCCAAGCACGCGTGCAAGACTATGCAGTTCCAGAATGGTTGGAGCTATGACTCGGAGGTCTTGTGTGGGGATAGCGACGGACAATATACTTGGTTTGGTCGCATGTATCATCGCCATAATACCTCCCGAACACCTGTAGTACATGGAAGATCGACGTTGGATCGAATCGAAGAAGCATCGTGCAGACCACGGGGATAAGAACGCTAGAGGGGGGTATTGCATGAACTTTCGAGCCAACCTGGCGAGATGGTCTACGCTCGGGAGCGTTCTAATGGTTATTGTTGTGGCAGGAGGGTGTTCCTTTCGTAAGGTTGCTCCTTCGCCGAGCCCAAACATGCGCTCCCCAAGGCCAACCTCTTTGCCTTCGCGTCGAGCGTTTGGAAGCCATCTCTTCGCGATTGAAAATCTCGACATGGTTACTGCTTCTGCCGGGTGGGCCGTCACCAACCGCGGGATCTGGCATACCAGCTCCGGTGGACGTACCTGGCGTTGGGTCACACCTCTTGGTGTGACACAGAGTCCAGTAGTCATTCTCCCACAGGCCTTTGAAGCGATGGGACCACAGCGCGCATGGCTTGCGGCGGGTGACTCACTCTTTTTCACCGACTCGGGAGGGGCGAAATGGATTTCTCGATCACTCCCGAAGCCCCCCATTGGCCCATTAGTTGGGGCCCAACCCGACTTCTTGTCGAAGCAGCAGGGATATGTCGTCCTTGATGAAGGGGGAGGGACCAGTCAGTTTCACTATAGCTTGTGGTGGACTGCGAACGGGGGCCGCACATGGACGTTGGTTAGCTCCGCGTTTCCCCAAACGCCGGCCGGCATCGCCTTTCGTTCGGCCCGAAACGGCTGGGGCGTGCCAAACAATCCACTAGCCTCACGACCAGAGCTACTGGTAACCCACTCTGGGGGGAGACAATGGCAGCAGATCGCGCTCCCACTGCCTCCGACCCTCCCTACTCCTTTTCGACCTCCCCAAGTGTTTACCGGACTCCCGCACTGGTTCTCGCCAACGACCGGCTGGACCGTGGTGACCTATGTGGGCGTAGCCAAGATTCTTTACTGGAGTCACGATGGGGGGATGCACTGGACTGCAACCCAGCCGGTACTGAACAACCCCATCGCGATGGCCATGGTTACCCCCACCGTAGGATGGGCGCTCCTCCGCGGAGGTAAGGTACTCCAAACTAGGGACGGCGGCAACTCATGGTCCTCCCTGCCCACTCCTCCAGGCACCCAGGTGGTAGAGTTCGTTAACCCTGACCATGGCTGGCTGGTCACCTGCCCGACTCCGCAGGGGGCATCGTCTCCCCCACGGTGTTCCCTGTGGGAAACCGTTGACGGCGGAGTCCATTGGCACATGCTACCAGTTCAATCGGGCAATTGAGCGAGAAAACAATGCGAGGTTACTTCGGGTGAACGGACGGTAACTGATCGACGAAGGAATTTGCCAAGTCAATAAGCTTAATCCGCAGGCCGTTTACCTCTGAGAGTAAAACCCGAGGAGATAGATCAGGTGAAGCGTGTGTTACTGGAGTAAGGTAGCCTTTAGAAATCAAGAGCATAATCCGTTTTCGGTCGACTCCTAAGCGGCGCGCAGCTTCCGGGATTGGGATCAGATGGTCTGTCATAAACACGCGTCCTCCTTGTGGGGAAGTGTTTTGGCTCCTAGCCTAGGGGCGGCGCATCGTATGCAACATAGATTTAACTTGGAAGACTCGATGAGCAATCAAGATCTACAGAACAGGTATTGCTAATGTTGTATTGCCAAACACTTGGAGACTCGTTGCCGAATCCTTGCGCATTGGCCATATTGGATGGGCAGATGCCACAGCTTTCTTGAGGCTCTGAGGTCCACAGGGGTGTGACTCCATTGAGGTTGTACCCTGAGCCCATAATCGATTGCCATAAAGTTGGTCCCGAGTACACTCCTGGGATTAAACCCTCGCTACTCAACTGGTTGTAAAAACCTTCCCAAACTTTCTGGTTTAACGCAGTCGAAGTTCCCCAGCCATTGGTTTCGCTCGTCGAAGTAATTTCGACATCTCCAAACAGAGTCCACTGAGTCACGTAGGGGTTGTTAAACCAAGCGTTATAAGCTATATGAGCTTGTTTTTGCCCCCAAGCATAGGCTTCCGATGAAGTTCCATTGTAGTCAGGGTCGCTATCTGGACCTAACAAAAACCAGTATCCGTAGACTAGACCTTGATTCTGCTTGGCCTGATTAGCGGCTGACGTATTGAAATACGTGGAACTCACGGTAGTTCCATAGCCTAGTTGCCCAATGTAAAAAAATAGAGTTTCGTTGTCGCAGACACTATCGGTTCCGGAATCACAACCATAATACACGTTACCCAGCCTCCCTTTAGCCATGATTAACCGGAGCTATTCTCCTAATTTGCTTATCGAGACAGTCCGTTTGGTTCGGACCTGGTTTTAGCGTACATCTCTAACCTCCTATAAGGATCGCGATGACTTCCTCGATACTTCCTTTTTCGTTCCACCGCCGCCGAGTTCTGCTATGCCACACTGTCCGGACCTCGTGGCCTTCGATCTCCACGCTTGAGCGTTAGAGGTTGTCGCGTTCTGAGCAGATACCCCGCATTTTTGTGGGTCAGGAGCCATCGCGGGCGGGCGGGTTGGGGCTCAATCGCCTTCCGAATGCGGTAGATCTGCCGGTAGAGGTCCATGGCATCCCGGATTTCGCCCGGCCATCCCACGGCGAGCAGCTGCCGGTCGGGGATGACTTGGTTGGGATGCTGGGCGAGGTATGCCAGGATCCGGAACGGCACGGGGGAGAGCGGCTGAAACCGGCGACCGTGCCAGAGGCCCTGGGCGGCCAAATCCAGCACGAGGCCGCGGCGGATCACAATGCGGTCCAATCCACTCATGGCTAGGATCCTCAGCGCGCGAACGCCCGTGGCGCAAGGCAGCGACGGGGTGGTTGGACAGCGGGGTGCGCAAGTCGAAACGGGATGCAGCGAACTCGACGCGGCAACATCCGAACCATGCGAGGTCCGCCTTCCTTTCTGATGAAAGCGGCCGCCCGGCGGAAGGGTTGGCAGCCCGGCGATCCTAGCTCGACGCCTGCGAGCCGTAGACCCGTGGCTTTGCGACCCCGGCTTTCGCCGGGTGTGCCGATGCCTGGAGGCAACCATTCCTTTTGTTTTACTATAACCTAACGTCGTGCAAGTGGGACAAGTCACTGGCGCAAAATGTGCCACCGACTGCCCGTACCCGCTGCTGGTGCCGCTGGGGACGTTCGGGGGGCAGGGGTAGAGGTCCCCGTTCGCAGCCTGTTGATCGTTGCACTCGGGGGGGCATGTTCGCTCCCCGGGTGTTTTCATCATTAAGACTTGATGTCGCTAAAATGGGTGGTGTGGTAGTACCCCTGGGTCGCAGTTGCAGGGCGGGGACGTGTTGCATCGAACCGGCATACGACGTGCGGTAGGCTATATATTCGCATGCATGTTCTAGGCATTGCAGAGTTCATGGTAGTCCGGTGCTGCTGGCTTGGTTTGATGTGAGCACGTGACAAGGATTTTCGAACACCCGCAGAGAAAGAAAATGCGTGTACCCCGAGCAAACCCCGTTGGTTCCTAGTAGAGAGATTGACGTTGTGGAAGTGAAAAACCAGTGGATGACCGTTGGCGCCTGAGTCCTACGTGGCTCAAGTCGTGGCCCGAAAACGTTTCGTACATTCTTTTCGTTGATGAAAGTGGTACTCCAGCTATCCCCCGTCGAATTCGCGCATTGGAAGAATGGCGGAAATCACCCCAGTATTTGTCCTTGGCGGGAGTCATGATGGATCGTCAAACCTATTTCGGCTCATTTCGCACGAGAATGGTGGACCTCAAAAACACGTTTTGGCCCCCCGATGGGATGTTTGATTATCCACAGGGGCGTCGTCGTGTTGTCCTGCATTCCAGAGATATCCGCCGCCGGATCGGGCCGTTCCAGGATATTGATATAGCCGAGTTGTATCGTGCGCTGGATGCGATGGTCAAACACACTCCCTTCACAGCCTTTTGTGCGGTACTCGACCTCCGTCAGCTTGAAGGGGCCTTGCCCAGCCGTGCGTTGCCGTTTAAGGATGAGCCATACAGTTTGGGCATGCAGTTTATCCTGGAACGGTATGCCCAGTTCCTTCGGACCAAGAAGTGTAATGGGCTGGTGGTGTTAGAGGCTCGCGGACGCAAAGAAGACTTCCGAGTTTTAAACAACATGGTTTGTTTGCTTGACCAGTATCCGCACACCTTACGTGGTATTGATGGCATTTTTTGGGTGCCCAAATGGGCGGAATGGGACGAAGCCCGAACTTCCTTCGGAGGCCTTGAATTAGCAGACTTAATCGCCTATCCAGTGGCTCGCTTCGTTCAAACCCGAGTGAAAGATCCGGCGTTTGAAATTGTGGAACCCAAGCTATTCGGGTATCCGCGTTATGAGAATAAAGGATTGAAGGTCTTTTAGACACTAAAAACGAGGGCGCCGCAGCCCCCTCGCCGACCGGACTCGCCGATCCCCATCGCTATTATATCGCAGCTCCGGCACGGCATGTCAAGGGAGAACGCAGCCTGGGGATGTGGTTCTTACGAGGGATCGGGGCTTTGGCGATCTGGTCTTCCACCACGATGCCCCCTACGCGGGTGTGCGGTATGTGCGGGAGCAAAGCGAAGAGGCCGCCATCGAGCTGGTGAAGGATTATCTCGATGCGACGAAGGAGATGGGTAAGGAGTTTGTCCGGTTGAGGCGGAGGGGGGCAAGATGAACGTTGAGGCCAGGGACTGGGACATTTTGGAGCCAGGGGATCTCGACCGCATTCAAGAAGACCCTGCGGTGCTTTTCGGAAAGCCCACGCTGCGCGGCACCCGGGTGTCCGTGACCCAGGTGTTGAGCCTGCTCGCCGAGGTTGGATCCGTTTCAGAAGCCACCCGGCGGCTGGCCGAGATTGCCCCATCCATCACCGCCGCCGACGTCCAGGCCGCACTGCGGTTCGCGGCGGTGGTCTGCGACCGGCGGTTGCTGGTCCAGCCAGGGATCCGGGCGACGGACGGCGAGCAGGTGCAAGAAAGCGCCTCTGCGGATGCTTCGCTCATACCTCCCAAAGACTGCGGACAACGATAACCTACCAATGGTGTCATGCGGCAACTCGCCGGGATCGGTAGACCTCGAGCTAGGAGCCCCGAACCACGAACACCCAGGAGCCGCCAGGCGCTCCGAATGGTAAAGGGGAGATGTTGCAATGCAGGCTTCAGTGGTCGCCCTGGATCCCCGCGCGGTAGGGGTGTCCTTCCAAAGCGGCCCCGTGGAGCGACTCATCGTGGAGCTGGCCGATGGCCGGATCGTGGGGGTGCCGCTGGCCTGGTCGCCGCGGCTGGCCCGCGCCACGGCGGCGCAGCGGACGCAGTGGGAGCTGGTGGCCGGCGGGCGGATCCTCCACTGGCCGGCGGTCGACGAGGACATTGACGTGCGGGCGCTGCTGGCCACGGAGGCGGTGGTGGTGCCGCCGGACGAGGATTTGGGAATCCACCCTGAAGGCGGCGAACCGTTCGGGCCGCCGCGCGCATCGCGGATGCCAGGTGAAGGTTGCAATTGACCACAAGACTCCCCACAATGGGGTTCAGGATATAGGGATTCGGTTCCCGCGCTGGCGCGGCGGCGCAGCGTGACGGGAGGGTCGTGACCGGGCGGTTCGCGGATCGCGACGGTGTAGAGATCGGGCGGGGGCGCCCCCAGGCGGGGCGCCCCCAGCGTTTTCCTGGCGATGGATGAGAATGGATGCACGGGAGGCGGTGGCGGCCATGCGCGAGTGTCGAACGGTGGAGCCGCTGTGGTGGTTCCGGGAGGCGAACGGGGACTACGGCGCCGCCTATCAGGTGTGGCTGGAGGATGGCCGGGAATCGCAATACGACGTCGCGGCGGCGGTCGTCGCGGGCGACCCAGGCTCCATCGGCTGGGCGCATGTCGACCCGGCCTGGCTGCGGTCCCAGCGGCGGGTGGCGGAGGCCGAGGTGCCTGAGCCGTGGCGGTCCGCGATCCTGGCCTACATCCAGGGCTGAACGGCGGTGGGGCTTGATGCGGCGGGCGAAACCGAGTCTCCCCGACCTGGTGCTGGAGGCCTGCGCGAACGCCATCGGGGCGCGCGCGGCGGTGCGGTGCCTTGTCGCCCGGCCCCAGGACCGGGGCGGCTGCCGGCTGCTAGCCGGGGGGCCGTGCCGGTGGTGGGACGAGGCGGTGCGATCGGGGCTGCCGGATGCGGGGCGGGCCGTCGCGGAGGGGCGGCGGTGATGGAAAGGGGGCCGCGGCCGGTGGGGGCGGCCCAGGGGTCCTGGGCGACGTCCCCCGCCGTCCGCCGCTCCATGCAGGCCAAC
>JAIMAE010000219.1 GCA_023512105.1 Bacillota bacterium
GGATACCCTGTTCCTGAAGCACCAACAAGGCGCGTTCCAATCCACCGGCGAAGCCAACCCCCGGCGTCTCCGGTCCTCCCACTTCTGCCACGAGTCCGTTATACCGCCCGCCACCGGCAACCGTGCTGTAACCGGGCACGATGAACTCCCAAGCCGTGCGGGTGTAGTAATCGAGCCCGCGCACCAACCGCGGATTGACGGTGTAGGAAACGCCCGTTTCCTGCAGCAGGCGCTTGACCGCGTCAAAGTGTTCGGCGCACGCATCGCACAGGCAATCGAGCACCGTCGCCCAGCGGCCCTGGGGCAAATGAAGCGTGCTGGGACGCATGGCGGGGTTGGGCATTGCAGAAGCTGCTCGACGGTTTATGAAGGGGCGAATTAGGCCGTACTCGCGCGGCTCAGTCAAAGCCGGGGCATGCTGCAACAGCAGCCGAACAATGAAAGCCTGCGTGGTATGCCCCCTCATCCGGCGCTTCGCGCCACCTTCTCCCAGAGGGAGAAGGACAGCAGGGGGGAAGTCGCTGCGCGACTTTCATGCTCACGGCTTGAGCCGAGGTCGCGCTGTGGCTATGGTGGCCGCTCGTATCTGGAGAGACCCATGTCCATCACCCGCTCCCTGCTTACCAGCGTCGCCCTCCTCCCGCTTCTGGCCGCCTGCCAGGTCTACACCGGCAAGCCGGAAGGCCCACCTCCGGCCACCCGCCTGCAGGGTCAAGTCCAGATTGAAAATGGTCAACTGGTCCTCACCCCCTGCCAGGAACAGCGCCGCTTCGTGCTGATCGATGGCGGCAGCACAGGCATCGAGCGCGCAGTCATGCAGCTCGGCAGTGATGGCCAGGCCAGCCTGTTCGCCGATCTGGCCGGTCGCCTGGGCGGCAGCCAGGGCAAAGGCAACGACGGCCGTTTCGAGGTCAACCAGATCTATCGCCTGCAGGGTGAGGGGCATGGGTGCGCCGCCCTCAACTCCAACCCCCTGGCCATGCGCGCCCGCGGCATGGGCGCCCGCGTCATCGTCACCGAGGTGGACCCTCTGCGGGCGCTGGAGGCGGTGATGGAGGGCTATCAGGTGATGCCCCTGCTTCAGGCGGCGGAGGTGGGGGAGGTCTTCATTACGGTCACCGGCAACCGGGACGTCATCCGCCGCGAGCACCTGGAGCGGATGCGCGACGGCGCCATCCTGGCCAACAGCGGCCACTTCAACGTGGAGATCGACATCCCCGCGCTGGAGGCGATGGCCACCGGGAGACAGCGCGTCCGGGAGTACGTGGACGAGTACCGCCTCCCCGACGGACGGCGCATCGCCCTGCTGGCGCAAGGGCGCCTGCTCAACCTGGCAGCCGCTGAGGGGCACCCGGCCGCGGTGATGGACATGAGCTTCGCCAACCAGGCCCTTTCGGTGGAGTACCTCGTCACAGGCGAGCGGCGGCTCGCTCCCGACGTCTACCCCGTGCCGGCGGCGATCGACGCGGCGGTGGCCCGGCTCAAGCTGGAGGCGATGGGCATCGCCATCGACACCCTGACCCCGGAGCAGGAGCGCTACCCAGACGATTACCGCTGGTTTGCCGCACTGGGGATCAACGCCTACCGGTTCTCCCTGGAGTGGAGCCGGATCGAACCTGAACCGGGGCGGATCGACGCCGAGGCCCTGACCACCTATCGCAAGATGGTCCAGCAGATGCGCGGTTGGGGATGGACCCCGGTGATGACCCTCTTTCACTTCACGTTGCCGACCTGGCTGGCCGATCGGGGCGGGATCTTCGCCCGCGACCTGGAACGCCGCTTCATGCACTACGCGGAACGGGTGTTGGAAGCTCTGGGAGATCTGGTCGACCTCTTTCTGACCATCAACGAGCCGATGGTCTACGCCGTCATGGCCTATGCCCACGGGACCTGGCCGCCCGGGGGACGCTCGGTGTGGCGCGCCTATCAGGCCGGAAACCGTTTGGCCCGCCTGCACCGGCGCCTGTATCGGGCGATTAAGGCCGCAAAGCCCTCAGCCCTGGTGGGATTCGCCCACCATTATGCCGTCTTCCATCCCTACCACCTGCAGAGCCTGGCCGATCGACAAGACGCCTGGCTGGTCGACCGGCTGTTCAATCATCGATTCGTGGCGCAGGTGGCGCCTGACTTTGACTTCTTGGGCGTCAATTACTACTTCCGCCAGTGGATGCATTGGCGGCGCGGCTTGTACCCGATTGCCGCCAAACCGGGGGCTCAAACCACGGCCATGGGATGGGAGATCTACCCCGAAGGGCTGCGCGCCGCGCTCCGGGCGCTGGCCCGTTACGGCAAACCGTTGATCGTCACCGAAAACGGGATCGCCACCGAAGACGACCGGATGCGCCAAGCGTTTTTGGTCGACCACGTACGCGCCGTGGCTCAGGCCCAGGAGGACGGAGTCGACGTGCGCGGGTACTTCTATTGGTCGGCGCTAGACAATTTCGAGTGGGCGGAAGGCTTTGGCCCCCGCTTTGGCCTGCTGGCGGTAGATTACACGACCCTGGCCCGCACCCCGCGCGACAGCGCCCGGCTCTACCGCTGGCTGATCGACCGCAACCGGGGCCGGGGGCGGGTGAGCGTGCCCGACCCGGTCCCGGACCCGTCCGGCTTGCCGCCGCTTTACCCCGCCGAACCACCCTCGGCCGCCGGCGCCCCCAAGCGCGCCCCGTAGAAACGCAGGCCGTTGTGGCTTAAGATCTTGGCCTTGGTCTCCTCGTCGAGGTCGGTGCGGGCGCGAAATTGCCCGATGGCATCGAACACCCGGTGGCTGTGCGGCAAGTCCGAGGCGTAGACGATGGCGTCGTTGCCGATCGCCTCGGCCGCCATCGCGATGCGCGCCTCGTCAAGCTCGCAGCTAAAGACCACGTTGCCGTCGCGGACGTACTCCAGCGGATGGCGGTCAGGCAAGAGCCGGCGGTCCATCCCTCCCGGAGGCTGACGGTAAAAGCGCGCCAGCCGGTCCAACCAAAACGGGGCCCATTCCACGCCGCCCTCGAAAAAGCCGACCTTCAGGCGCGGGTGGCGGTCTAAAATCCGCCCGCCGATGAAGCTGGTCAAGGCGGTCATCAGCGGGAGGACAAAGGGGCCGACGATCGAGGTGTAAATGTTGCTGGCAAGCTGAGTCAAGGACGGCTGCGACCAGCCCACGTGCACGCAGATCGGCATCGCGGCCCGCTCCGCCGCGGCCCACAGCGGCTCCCACATCGGGTGGTCCCAGGCCGTCTCCCCGGCGGTCCCCAGGATCTGCACCCCAACTGCCCCCTGGGCGACCGCGCGCTCCAACGCCGCCACCGCCGCCTCGGGGTCGTGGTGGGGCAAGGTGGCCACCCACTTCAGGCGCTGGGCAAACGGGGCCAGCGTCTCGGCCATCCAGTCGTTGTAAGCCTGGCAAAGCGCGGTGGCCAAGCCGGGGTCGGGAGCCAAAGGATAGAGCAAGAAGAGGGTGGGAAAGACCACCGAGAGGTCGATCCCCTCGGCGTCCATCTCCTGCAAGCGCGCCGCCGGATCGGTCAGGAGTTGACTGCCGACGTGCGAACGCCGGGTAGGGTCCTCGGTGGCAGCTGGCCGGTGCGGAGTGCCGGCGGTCATCGCCCCCCAGCCGTGGGGATTGGGAACCAACCGGGCTCCGATCCACCAATACGCGCGGTCAGGCCCCTCCACCACCCGCGGGGCCAGTGCAGCCCAGGCGGGGTCCTCAGCCAGGCGGGCAAACATGGCCGGATGTTCTTCTACGTGGGCATCGGTGTCAATAATCATCGACTGACCTCCTTGAGCTAGGTCGCCGGCCGGAAGTCGGCTTAAAGCGCGTAGAAACGGCAGGCGTTGTCGTATAAGATCTTGGCCTTCAGCCTCTCATCGA
>JAIMAE010000029.1 GCA_023512105.1 Bacillota bacterium
GATCCCGCCGGCCAAGAAGAGCCACACCGACAGCGCGTTGAGCCTCGGGTAGGCCACATCCCGCGCCCCGATCTGCAGCGGGACGATCAGATTGGCCAAGGCGAAGATGATGGGCATGGCGGCGAAGAAGATCATGGTGACGCCATGCATGGTGAAAAGCTCGTTGAAAAATTCGGCGCTGACCAGGTGGTTGTCCGGGACCGCCAGTTGCAGGCGCATCAACAGCGCCTCGATGCCTCCGAGGACAAAGAACACCAGGCCTCCGGCCAGGTAGATTAGGCCGATCCGCTTGTGGTCAACCACCGTCAGCCACTCCCACAGCCGGTGGGAAGCCAGGCGGGGAGCAGTGACCCGGGTTGGCTCGGAAACCGAAGTGACCGCCACGAAGAGCCCTCCTTGCGTTGACTTGGCGATTGGTGTCTTGAGCGACCTTTTGCCGGATTGCGACATCCTCACCATAGGTCGAAGGGCCAGTCGCCAGTAGGGCGAAACGGAAGAACCCAGGCCATCCGTCCTTCCCCTTTTTTCTCACCCCATCGGACTACGACCTCTCAACCGCGGTGTATTCCCGGGGCTCTCGGCAGGCCCTTTGGTTCGTGGCTTGGGCCGGCGAGCCGGTGCTACAATAAACCCGGAAACCCAAAGGAGGGAGACTCGATGGCGCTACGCTCGGCGGTGCCGGTGGTCGGGGACGTGGGGTTCAGCGCCTTTTGGGCGCTTCGCCAAGACCCGCTCAGCTTTTTCACCCGAGTGGCCGAAGAGCACGAGGTGGCGGAAATCCGGGTCGGCCCCCGGCGCTTTCTCCTGGTCAGCCACCCCGAGGACATCGCGGCCGTCCTGATCACCCAACACAAGAAGTTCCAAAAGGGACGAGGGCTGCAATTTACCCGCCCGGTGTTGGGAAACGGGCTTCTGACCAGCGAAGGGGAGGTCTGGCAGCGCCAGCGGCGTCTCGCCCAACCCGCCTTTCACCGCCCCGAGCTTCGCGGCTACGCCGAGGCGATGATTCGCTTAGGCGAGTCTTTGGCTGAAGAGTGGGCACAGGGCGGAGTGCGCGACGTGGCCCAGGACATGACCCGCCTGGCCCTGGCGATCGCCGGAAAGACGCTCTTTAACGTCGAGGTAGGGCCCTTGGCCGACCAGGTGCGGGCCGACTTGGCGACGGTGATGCGCTACACCAACCGGCGCATCCGCGCCTTCATCCCCCTGCCGACCTGGCTGCCCACCCCGAGCACCCAGCGTTTTGAGCTCGCCCGGCGCCGGCTGGACGCAGTGATTTACGACATCATCCGCCAACGGGAGCAGGTGGCATCCTCTCGAGAAGAAGGGCCCAAGGACGTCCTGGCCCGCCTGATGGCGGCCACCGACGAGGCCGGGGCAGGAATGAGCCACCGCCAGCTGCGCGACGAGGTGATGACCTTCTTCCTGGCCGGCCATGAGACCACCGCCAACGGCCTGGCCTGGACCTTCCACCTGTTGGCCGAGCATCCCCAGGTCCAGGCCGAGTTGCAGCAAGAGTGGGCGGCGGTGCTGGGTGGTCGCTCGCCCGGGGTCGACGACCTCGATCGCCTTTCCCTCACCCGGGCGGTGGTGCAAGAATCCTTGCGCCTCTATCCCCCCGCCTGGATGATGGCCCGCCAAGCGATCGCCCCGTTTTCGCTGCGCGAGGGGGAATTTCCAGCCGGAACCCAGCTGGTGGTCAGCCAGTGGGTGGTGCACCGCTCGCCCCGCTACCACCCTGAGCCGCTTGCCTTCCGTCCCGAGCGATGGCTGGACCCTCGCTACCCAAACGTCCCCGGCTTGGCCTACTTCCCCTTCGGAGGCGGGCCTAGGCTTTGCATCGGACGGCCATTTGCCTTGATGGAGATGGAACTGCTTTTGCCGATTCTCGGGCAAAGAGCCACCTTGCGGCCGGTGGCAGGCCATCCGGTGATCCCTGAACCCTTGATCACGCTGCGGCCGAAGTACGGCATTCGCCTGCACCTCGAGCCCCGCTCGTAGGTCTGACCTTAGCGGGCCGCTTGCGCGGCCGCCCGCTCCTCGACCGCACCCGCCGGGCGCACCAAGGCCAAGAACTCTTTTCGCTCCAAGACCAAAGAGATCAAGGTGCCGCCCAAAAGCCCCCAGAAGGGGGCGCCGATGCGAAAGATGCTGAGGTTGGAGACGGTGATGAGAAAGGCAAACAGCGCGCCCAGGCGCAAGGGACCGCTGAACGCCCCTTGGAAGGAGCCGGCCAGGACGTGCATCATCGCCAAGCCGGCCAACATGCCGACGAAGATGGCGGGGATGGCGCTCCACAGGCCGCTTACCACCGGCGCCAGGAGGCCAAACAGGACCAGCAGCGCACCCCAAATCAGCGCCCCCACGTAGCGCCCCTGGGGCTCGTCGTCGTCGCACAAGATGGCGTTGACCGGCCCGGTGACGCAGGCCGAGACCCATCCCAAGCCCCCCATGACCAGCGAGCCCACCCCGCAGACGATGGTCATGGCGTTGACCGGGGGGCGAAATCCGGCTTGGCGCAGCACCGCGATGCCCTGGGCGTTTTGGATCCCGATCACCGTCACCGTCAGCGGCAGAACCAACTCCAAGATGGCGGAGAGGCTGAAGCGGGGAGCAAACAGGCGAGGGGTCACCACCTGCCAGGCCACGTGACCCCAGTTCAGGTGCCCACTGGCGGCGGCGGTGGCAAACCCGGCGATGATCGCGCCTAAGATCGGGGGGATTCGCCGGGCGACCTGAGGCATCCGGGTCATCCCCAAAAAGACCACGAAGGTGACCGCGGAGATCAGGGGAGCCCCCTGGAAGGCGGTGATGATGTTGAGCCCAAAAGGCAAGAACACCCCCGCCACCATCCCCATGATGATGGGAAGGGGTAAAAGGGCCATGATGGTGCGAATCCAGCCGGTCAGGCCCAGGACCAGGATAAACAGGCCGGTGACCAGGTAGGCGCCCACCACCTGGTCCAAGGGAAGGTGGGTCAGTGCGGCCCCGGCCAAAACGCCGCCGGGAATGGTCCAGGCGATGCCGATCGGCTGTCGGTAATAGAGGGTCATCAGCCAGGTGAGAAGCCCTCCAATCGCGTACCCGGAGAAGATCCACGAGTCGACCACCGCCGTCGGCTGATGGCCGAGATGTCCTGCCTGCAACAGGATCACCAGCGGCCCGGTGGTGGCAAAAAAGAAGGCCACGATGGCCTGGGACCACCGCTGGCTGGTCATCTCCTCTAAAACTTCCATCAGTCGCGGGATGGCACCCGACCCAGGCTCCCACACTGCCATGCTGCTTCCCCTTCTCGCGGTTTTAGACCGATTGTATCGACAACCCTGCGAAAGACACAAGGGGTAGGCGACGCTCACGGTGAACACCACCTTGCTACCTTGGACCAAGGTGATACGAACCGGAGGCAGTGCGATGGCTGAACCGCGGAGAGTGCGACTCGTCTAGGATATTGATCCCGACTTGCGGCGGCGGTTCAAGGTTGCGGCTGCTCACCGGGACATGTCCGTGCGCACCTATGGCTCCTCCCTCTTGGACCGGATGACGTGGGGCAGTGGCGACGCATCCGAACGTCGATCATACGTGGGCGCACGCTGAGTTCGAATGACGACTGGCCGGCGGCCCATGAGTACACCGTGGCTGTGGGCGGCACCATGATGAGCCCCACAGGGGCCGATGTGTGCTGGAACACCGGCCCGTGGTACACGCCGGGGATTCAAGGACCTCATGCGGGCGGCTACGGCTCAACGTCCTATCCCATGAGCCGGTGGCAAGCCAAGGAGTGGATCCGCCCGCCGTGGCCGTCACCGTGTGTAACTCGTTGCCATCTCGGGGTTGGGCCGGACCGCCCCTTGACGCTGGTCATCACAGTGGTATAACCAGCTTCTGCATCGCGTAGCAACTTTACGTCGCCGCCGACTCTTTACCTGCGCTGGCCAATCTGAGATACTGCCTTTGTACCGTAAGCCAAAAGAACTTGCCTGGCAGAGGTTATCCAAACGCGCCGCAGAACCGCAAGTCTTTGCGGCCTGGCTCGAGGGGACAGCAATCGCCCCGCATCTTAACTAGCCGCCCGAGACCTCGCCCAATCCCCAGGGAAGAAGCTTTTCAAGGGTTTGGCGCTCACAGTTGCCAAGACCGCGGTCGGTGGTCGAGCCCAAGATGCTCCTTGCCCCGAGCGCCACGCACATATGTTCCTCGGTCGGTTGACAACCTCTCTGGAACCCAGAGCGCTATCAGGAAGGGAACGATAGTCCATGGAACAGATTGAAATGGCGCATCGCTACTTCAAGGCGTGGAACCAGCATGACCCCGCTGGCATTGCCGCTGCCTTGGTCGAAGGAGGCACGTACGAAGATCCCAGCACCGGCCGCCCTTTGCAAGGAGAAGAGATCGCTGCCTACGCCGATTCGCTCTTTACCGCTTTCCCTGACCTGGCCTTCCAACTCACCGCCGAGAGCGCCTTTGGCCCCGAGACAATGGCAGCCCAATGGTCGATGACCGGCACCAATCGGGGGCCATTTCTGGGAATGCCGCCGACCGGCAAGACGGTGCGCCTGCACGGGGCGGACTTCATCACCTTCGAGCACCGCGGCATCCGCAGCGTCCGGGGGTATTTTGACCGACGCACCTTCGCGGAGCAGCTGGGATGGCAGGTAGTCGTGCAGCCGGAAGCGGCCGGGCCCTTTCAGTTCGGCATCGCCACCCGGGTCAGCGCAGACAGGACCGAGGCACCAGGTGCCTTCAGCCTGACCTGGATCGAGGTGGACTCCGCGGCGAGGCGGGAGGAGGTGCGTGGGCTCACCCGTCAGATCGCCGCGGAGCTCAGGCACACCCCGGGATTTCTCGGCTGGATTGGAGGCATGGTGGGCTACCGGCTGTTTACCGTCACCGCATGGCAAACCGCCGAGGACGCACGCCGTTTGTTGACGGAGGGAACCCACCGGGAGGCGATGCGCCGCTTCTTTGAACCGGAATTCGGCGCCAACGGGTGGACCGGGGTGTGGGTCCCCCATCACCTCAACGCCACGTGGGCGCGTTGCCCTTCCTGCGGCAGTTTGGTGGACTATGGCGAGCAGGGTGAGAAGTGCCAGTGCGGAGCCACCTTGCAACCCCCCCATCCCTGGTAGAACCCGGGTGACAACCGCAGAGGGCGCCTGCCCGCCGGTGCGGAGGTGAGCGGCCGGGAGGCGCCATGCGGTGAGAACCTGGCCTGGATTAAACGGGTCCTCCGGTCATCCAGGTCAGGTGTCCCTCGGTCAAATGCCAGTGGTAGTCAAACCGCAGCGGTCCATGGGCAATCGGGAGGTGACTGACCACCACCAAACCTTTGTCCTGAGTCCAGCGGGCCAAGGCCCTGACCACCTTCCTGGCGTTGGCCTCATCCAGTCCTGCCAACGGTTCGTCCAAAAACAGCCACGGGGTCTCCCGCAAGAAGGCCCTGGCCAACTTTAGCCGGCCTGCCTCCCCGCCCGACAGCATCTGCTCCCCTCCTTCCAGGTAGGTGTCGAGGCCATGGGGCAAGTCGGCCAACCAGCCATCCAGCCCCACTTCCGCCAAGGCCGCCTCCATCCTGGCTTGAGTGGCCTTGGGATTGGCCACGGCCAAATTCTCGGCCACCGTGGCCCGAAAGATGTGGGAGTCGTCCCCCACCCAGGTGACGTGCGCGGCAAGCCTTTCTGGCTCCCAATCCCGCACGTCCCTCCCGTCCAGCCACACCGCGCCGCGGAAGGGGACCACCCCGCTCAACACCCCCAACAGGGTACTCTTCCCGGCCCCGGAGGGGCCGGTCAGCAAGACGTGGGTTCCCTCGGCCAGGTAGAAGCTTTGCCCTTTGAGAAGGTCGGGGCCTGCGGGGTTGGGGCGCACCCAGAGGTCTTGGACCACGTAACCCTGGGAAGCCGGAGGCGCTGCCGCCGCCGCCCGATCCCAAGGCGCCTCCTCCGGCCAGAGCCGGGCGGTGGCCCGCACGCTCTCGACCCAGGCCGGCACGGCTCCTGCCAGCGGTCCCAGCGCCTCCTGAAACCCTAAGGGCACGAACACCAAAGTGGCCAAGGCCACCGGAGCCAGCACCCCGTGCTCCACCATGCCGGCCGCCAGCGGGACCATCGCCACCGCGGACAGGTTCCCCAAGACCGAAAAGAGCGACTGGACCTGAGCCCGGGCCAGATCCCGGCGCCACTCCAGCGCGCCTAAAGCCCGAAGCGCCCCACCCAGCTGCTCTCGCACTTTGGAGGCCATCCCCAACACCACGATGTCGGAGAGCCCCTCCATGGCCTGGACCAGGGTGGTCCACCAGGCACCCTGGGCGCTGGCCACGGCGTCCGGGCGCCTGAGCTCCCGCCAGACCCACGCCGCCGGCACCAAAAGCGCGACTGTTCCAAGGCCGGCCAAAAGCCAGCTCACCGCCGCACCCACCCGGGCAAAGGCCAGGACGGCCAAGCCAGCGGTGGCGACGAAGGCCACCAGCGGTCCCACCCCCTCGAGGTAGAAGTTCTGCAGGCGCTCTGCGTCGTGCATCAGCCGGCTGACCCAATCTCCGCTGCCCGAAGCGGTCAATGTGGTGCCCGAAACCGCGGCAGCCCGGCGGAAGACCTCGGCCCGAAGCCGGGAGAGGACGATTAGGATGGCATTGTGGCTGAACAGGCGCTCGGCGTAGCGCAGAGCGGCCTTGGCCAAACTGAAAAAGCGCACGCCAGCGATGGGGACGTAGAGCAGGAGCAGTGTCGCCGGATGAAAGGCGGCGCGGCTCAGAAGATAGGCCGAGGTGGCGAGAAGGCAAAGCCCGGCCGTCCAGGTCAAGGCCAAAAGCCCGCTTCCACCGGCCAGCGGCCCCAGCGAGGGGGCAAAGATCTGCCAAAGCCGCCGCATCCTCATCCCCCCTGACCGACCCGACGGGCCAAATCGGAGCCTAATGTCGGGGCGGGTGAAACCGGCCGCAGGCCAGGCCCATCCAGGTGGATTCGATGAGTGGCCCAGCCAATTTCCTGCGGGTAATGGGTGACCAAGACGGTGGTGCGACCTTCGGCGAAATGCGCCAGATGGTCGAGCAGCAGGCGGCGCGAGGCAGGGTCCAGATGCTCGCCCGGCTCGTCCAACAACAACACCGCGGGGTCGCCTAAAAACAGCCGCGCCACCGCCAGCCGCTGACGCTCCCCAAAGGAAAGGTTGGCTCCGCCCTCACCAATTGGCGTATCCAGCCCCAGGGGCAGGCCCGCCACCCACTCGTCGGCCAAGGCCCAGGCCAGCGCTTCCCACAGGTCATGCTCCGAGGCCTCGGGATGTCCCCAGAGGAGGTTTTCCCGAACGGTGCCGATCACGAAGTAGGGGTGCTGGGGAAGGTAGCCGAGCTGGCCATGCCACCAGGCGCGGTCGAGAGATTGAACCTCTACCCCGTCTACCAACACCCGCCCGGCCGCCCGCGGACCCAGCCCGAGCCAAAGGCCGAGGAGGGTGGACTTCCCGGCCCCGCTGGGCCCGGTCACCAGGAGCGCCGCCCCCGGCTCGACCGTGAGGGACAGGCCATCTAACACCGGTTCCAGCCGTCCGGGGTAGGCCACCCGCACCCCCTCAAGGGCGAGGGCGGGAGCTCTCCCGCCAAGGTCCAGCACCCGTCCGCCCCCTCCGCCCAAAGCCGCCTGCGGGGCCTCGATCAGGCCAAAGACGCTCTCCACCGCAGCAAGCCCGCTCTGCACCTGATGAAAGCCGGCGCCCAGCTGGCGGAGGGGGAGAAAATACTCCGGAGCTAAGATCAGGACCGCCAAGGCGGGACCGAAGTCCAGGCGACCGTGAACCAGCGCCAGCCCAGTGGCCACCGCCACCATGGCCACCAACAGGGCCGCGCCCAACTCCAGCACGAAGGCGTTGAGAAAAGCCAGCCGCAGGGTGGTAAAGACGGCGTGGCGATATTGTTCGGAGATGGCCTGCACCCGGCGGGCATGGGCCTCCACCTGCCCAAAGCGCCGCAGCGTGGCCACTCCCTGGACCAGGTCGAGGAAGAGCCCCTCCAACCGGGACAGCAGTTGAAACTGGCGCCGTCCGGCCGACTGGGTGGCGCGGCCGACCAAAGCCATGAAAAAGGGGATCAGGGGAGTGGTCAGCAACAGCAATAGACCTGCCGGCCAAAACCACCACCAGACGCCGACCAACAGGACCAAGGGCACGGACAGGGCGTAGGCCAACTGGGGAAGATAGCTTCCGGCCAACTCGGCCACCGCGTCCACGCCGGCTCCCGCCGCCGCCAACACCTCTCCCACGGCGGGGGTCGCCAAGGGGTCGCGGGTCATGATCGCGTCGACGATTCGCAAGCGTAGAGCCTCCCGCAGCCGCCGAGCCGTCGAGGCCCCGGCGACCCGGCGCCCCCAGTCCCCAAACCCCCGCAACACCGCCAAGCCGCCCCCGACGGCAAGCCATCGCCACACCGGCATCGACCACCGGTGGTTTAGCACCGCTTGGCTGATCCCCTCCCCGAGCCATCCGGCCAGGGCGACGGTGGCCACCGCCATGCCCAAATTGGCCACTACCACCGCCGCGATTGGCCGAGTCAGCCAAGGAAAGTCCGTGAAAAGTCTCCGCAGTACCGGCCTCAGCGCCGCCGGCCCGATCCCCGACTCGTCACTTTCCACCCCAATTGCCATGGCACTCCTCCCATGGGTAGCCTGCCCAGCTACCCGCCCGCCCACCCCAGGGGGCGACTAATAATGAAAGTGATCGCGGACGCTGACCCGTTGGCGGAAGACCCAGTAGGTCCAGGCCTGGTAGGCCAGCACCACCGGGAGCGCAAAGGCGGCGACGATGGTCATCACCCGCAGGCTGTAGGGATTGGAGGCCGCGTTGTAGACGGTGAGGCTAAACGCCGGGTCGATCCGGCTTGGCATCACGTTGGGAAACAGGTCGACGAAGATGGTGGCCACCGAGAGGACGATGGTCAGCCCAGTCATCAAAAAGCCGAGCCCGTAGCGTTCGTGGAGGAGCAAGAAACGCACCGCCACCATGGCCAACCCGGCCAAGATGGGAACCACCCCGGGGTCGACGCCAAGCTTCTGGGGGAAGTCGGTGTAGAAGTAACTGAGGGCCACGAAGAGAAAGTAGAGTGCGGTGGCCACACCACCCACCCGGAAGGCGGCCCGGCGGGCGCGCTCCCGGATCTCCCCCTCGGTCTTCAGCCCCAGGTACAACGCGCCGTGCAGCAGCATCAGGCCGGTGGTGGCCAGTCCGCCGACCACCGTGTAGGGCGTAATCAAGGAGAAGGGACCGCCCACGAAGTCGCCGGCCTGGTCCAAAGGCACCCCGGCCAACATATTTCCCATCGCCACCCCCCACACGAAGGGAGGAACCGCGCTGCCGAAGAAGATGAGGCCATCCCAGGTGCGCCGCCAGCGGGGGTGCGCATCTTTGCTGCGAAACTCCAGCGCTGCGCCCCGGAGGATGAGGGCGACCAGCAACAGGGCCAGGGGAAGGTAGAAGCCGCTGAACATTGCCGCGTACCAGGCCGGAAAGGCGGCAAAGATGGCGCCGCCGGCGGTAATCAGCCAGACCTCGTTGGCATCCCATACCGGCCCGATGCTGGCCACCACCGCCCGCCGCTCGGTGTCGGTTCGGCCCACAAACGGCATCAACATCCCGACCCCGTAGTCAAACCCCTCGAGAAAGAAGTAGCCGATGAAGAGCACGCTGACCAAGACAAACCAGAGCACGTTGAGGTTCACGAGAGATCCACCCCCCACCCGGGCGCCAACGCCGGTTCCTCCACCGCGGGCTCCCGCCCCTCTAAGCCCAGGCGAATGTATTTGCGCATCAAGTAGACCGCCGCCAGGCCCATCGCTCCATACAGCCCGCCAAAGACCAAGAGCGTGATCCACACTTCGGTGGCCGAAACCGACCGAGAGACCCCCTGGGCGGTCGTCTCCAACCCGTAGACCACCCACGGCTGGCGCCCCACCTCGGTCATCACCCAGCCCATGATGTTGGCGACGTAAGGCAGGCCAATCGCCCAGGTCATCAAGCGGAGAAATCGCGGATGGGCGCGATGCTTCTGGTGCAGGACCCACCAGGTGCCAACCCCTGCCAACAGGATCATCAGGGTGCCGGCGAGAACCATCAGCCGGAAGCTCCAAAAGGTGAGCACCACCGGCGGCACGTAGTTGCCGGGCCCGTAGCGGGCGACATCGGCCTGCTGCAGCTCCTCGATCCCGGTAACCCGTCCGGTCAGGTGGTTGTAGGCCAAGATGCTGAGGAGGTCGGGAATCTGTACCACCGCCCGGTTGGTCTGCGTGGTGGGGTCGATGAGGGCAAACACCGTCCACGGCGCGTGCTCGGGGCTGGTGTGCCACAGCGCCTCCGAGGCGGCGATCTTCATCGGCTGCGCCGTCACCAGATGCTGGGCCTGGTCGTGTCCCACCACCGCCACCAGGACGCTGGACACCAGCGCCACCACCAAACCCAGCCGGAAGCTGTGCTCGAAGGACTCGACGTCCACCCCCCGGCGCAGGAAGTAGGCGCTGACCCCGGCCATGAAAAAGCCTCCGGTGGCCAGAGCCCCCAGCTCCACGTGGGGAAATTCGACCCACAGCTGGGGATTGCCCAAGAGCGCAAAAAAGTTGGCCATCTCGGCGTGGCCTTGTCGCAACACGTAGCCCACCGGCTCCTGCATGAAGGCGTTGGCGGTGAGGATCCAAAACGCCGAGAGGCTGGAGGCGCCGGCCACCAGCCAGATGCTCAGGAGGTGGAGCCGGGGAGAGAGCCGGTCCCACCCGAAGATCCACACCCCGAGAAAGGTCGACTCCAAGAAGAAAGCCAAAAGCGCCTCCACCGCCAGGGGGGCGCCAAACACGTCGCCGACAAACCGGGAGTAGTTGGCCCAGTTCATGCCGAACTGAAACTCCTGAAGGATGCCGGTGACCACCCCGATCGCGAAGTTGATGAGAAAGAGGCGGCCGAAGAAATCGATCAAACGGCGCAGGCCTGGGTCGCGCCCGCGATGCACGTACATCGTCTCGAGAATGGCGATAAGCAAAGCCAGTCCGATGGTAAGCGGTACGAAGAGAAAATGATAAATCGTGGTCACGGCGAACTGAAGGCGGGCTAGTCCCAACGCAGTCATAAGGCTCCCCCTTCCCCGCAGGCGCTCTCGCGCTGACAACGTATTCCAGGGCGATCATAGCACGGGCCTTGCGCTCGAAAGAGGGCGAAGCGGACAAACTTCTGACACCAAAGAGACTTAGTGAGCGCGGGTGGTGCGCGTCGGCCAGATTACCCAGGTAAACTTTCCTATCGGGGAGCCTAACCAACCTGCACCGTCGAAAGAAAGCCAGAGCGCGAAGAGCATCGCGGCAGCCCTCCAGGCCTGCCGAACCCCTAAAGCACTGAGGGGAGGCACGACCCCGACGGTCAGCGTCCAACACACCCCGCTTGGGAAACCCGGTATTCAGCAGGGCTACCTAGGCGTCGTGGGCGGGGGGCATTAAATTTCTCTCCAAGCGCGCCGAATCCGTAGGACCTCTGCCCCCTCTAAGCGCGCGCCCCGGAGGGCGCAGGCCCGACCTGCGATTGCGGACCCAATTCGGCGCGAATCAGCTGCTCCAAGTCTTCCGCGTGGTCGAGGAGACGGGAAGCCATCGCCAGTTGGATGAGGGCCATCTCACTGGGGGTCACGCCATATCCCCGCGTCGCCCGCGGTGGTCCCCCCTGCCGGTCGAGGGCCTCCAAGACCTCCTGGCACCGGTCGGACCAGCCGCCGGCAAGCGCCGATAACAATTGATCCACCACCTGCCGGGTTGCCCCCAGCAGGTCCGGATGAAAGCGCCGGGCATAGGCCACCGCCAGCCGGTTCGCTATCCATTCCTCCAACCAATTATCCGTTGTCAACCGTCCCGCGACGTGTCGCCAGTAGTGAAAGAGTTCATGGGCCAACACCAGCGGCGCCAGCTGCTCCAACGCGGCGCGCAGCCACCCGACCTCCTGGGCCCCTGTCCACGAGGCCATTTGCGCCAGTACCGGCTCGGCCTGCGTGTCCAAGTCCGGAAAGAAAATGGTGCGGCGCAGGCGATCGTACTCCCAGTGCGGATACGCCCAGGGGACCAACCGCGGTAAAACGGGCGGGTGGAACGGGGCCACCTCCTGTCGAAAGCGGCTCGCCAATTCATCTATGCGCCGCAGCCATGGTCCCTGGGGTCGTAGTAAGGACTCGCTGGATGGCAACCACGGGGGAGTATAGAGCTGGGCGGCTAGGCCGTCCACCACCCAGACCCAGGTGCGCAAGGCCGGATGCGAACCTCCCATGGCTCCCAGAGCCGCGTGGATGGTGCGCCGTTCGGCCTCTACGGCCTCCGCCGTTCGCCGAATCGCTCCACTGGCATACAGCAGACGCCGGATACGTGCCAGGTCGGACCAGCCCTCCCGGCCCACTCGCTCATATTCCTCCCTTTGGGCATCGGTGGCGGATTCAGTGAACGCCATCAAGGGATAGCTCGATTTGGCCGCCATCAGGTCGGGGCTCTTGGCCTTGCCGAAGAGGTCCCGCACATCCCCGACCAGTTGCAACAAAACCGCCATCGCCTCCGCCACCTGCCGATAGCGAGCCAGCGCTGCGGCATCGGCACCCGCGTAGATGGCGGCGCATTCAATGACCAAACCAATGCTGGATCCCTTCCCCCGGTGTACCGACAGCACCTCTCGCGCGGTTTGGGCGGCCTGGGTGAGGTCGGCGTGCTGCCCGACCGAGGCGGCCAAGGCGATTCGCGTCAACACTCTCAGAAAGGCGCTCCACCGCGAAGCATCCGACTCCGCCGCCAACGCCTGTTGCAACGCCTCCAACGCCAGGACAAACAGCGTCAGGCCGGAATTGATGGCCACCGCTGCCCCCGCCGCCTCGTGGGGTTTGCCCGATAAATCCGCATCCTGCACGTCGTCGAGAAGGTCCAACGCGATAATGTATAGTACACACACCGCGCCCAGCCACTCTGACCGCTCCCCCAACAGGCCGGATTGGGCGCGGACCACCAAATAGAAAAACACGAGGGGATCCGCAAAGGGATTCCCCCGCATCCGTTGCCGGTGATATTGGAGGGACGCCTCCAGCAACGCCCGCTGCTCGGGGCCAAACGGGCCCGATGCCACCAGCGACGACGCGCGTTGCCACACTCCCGACAAAAACTCGGTCAGCGCGGGGTCCCCCGCATAGTTCGTCACTGCCCACCTCGTCGTCCGCTGGAGACCCGAGCTACAGCATCATGAACCCAGCCGAGGCCACGGGGCCTTCGGTTTCCCCGCCGACCTCGATGGCCAGGTTTTGTTCCAGCGTCTCGCTCGGGTGCAACTCCAATTCCATGCTTTTCCCCCCTCCCCCTGTGAGTATTATGGTTCGAAGCTACCGCAGACTTGCTTGACCTGTCAAGCGATTTTTTTCGTTCCGACTTCGTATGGATCGAAACTCCCTAGGCCGCGCCCGGTGCAAGCACCTGCCATCGGAATTCCCCGCGATACCCACCCGCCGCCAGATCAACGAAGCTCCGAAGACAACCCCCCCGGGTTCAAATCCGGTGAGGCCCTCCGGTTGCGCGACTGCTTTTCAGCCGAAACCTTCCGCCGGGATGAGCAGAGGACGTTGGCACTATCCTTACCTACCGGCGGCATTGTCGAGGCGGCATGCGAGAATGAGCCATGGCCCAACCTGACCCTTCGGGCACGCCCCCTGTGCACAAGAAGGCCAGGTACCCCGAGCGAAAGTTGCCGGCGAAGGCGGTGTCTGGCTGCTTTTTACCATCCAGGGTGAAAGCGATGGTGGCATGGGGCGAGGGAAGGCCGCTTCGTTTGGACCACTGCGGTGGAAGGCGGCCGCCCCCGGCCAAATTAGGTTTTTCAGCCCGATCAAGCGCGGGCAACCTCCGGAACGACATCTCAGGTTTGCGAGCTGGCGCAACGACAGCTGGCCCGAGTGCCAGGCCGATGCGGCGTTCGCCGGAGCGATAGGTCGCCAGCGCCGTACCGTATGACCCTCAGGCCACGGGATTGGGTCGGTTAGTGGCCTCGAGCGGCAGCGAGATACTGGCGGGCACTTTCCGCGTAGGGCACGGGAGCCACCGTGGCCCGTATCTCGAAGGGCTGATGCCGCTCCACCGCAGGCTTCTGCGATCCTCCCTGAGGCTCCCCCCAACGCAGCACGACCTCGGTTCCCGGTTGGCTGAACTCAGGGTCGACCACCGCCAGCGAGAGGATGGCCGAGGCATTGGAGATGTAGCCGCAGGTGGTGGAAAGGCCGACCAAGTCCCCGCCAGGGCTCACCACCGCGTCGTATTGCCACAACGCGTAACGGGGGAGCGGCCAGTCGATAAACTTGGCCCGCTGGCCAGGTGGCTCCCGGAACATGGTGGCGATGGCGCGAGCTACGTCGTCCCCGTTCCAGACCAGCGTCACCTTCGTGCGGTGGCGCTCGTTGGCCATCCGTTCGAGGGCCTCGCGACCGACAAAGTCGTGATCCAAGCGGATGAGGTGTCCATACCCAAGGTCCCAGGGGGTAAAGTAGTAGGACTCGATGTTGGGCGCATAGAAGCTTCCTCCCAGGGACCCCGTTGCCTCCTCCGAGCTGGCCGGAAGCCACTCGCGATAGGCGCGCAGCGCCGGGCTGGTGTAGATCGCCGGAACCGGCGAGGGGATCCAACCCACCCCCTCAATCCCGCTGGTGATGTAGGCCTTAGCCCCCACCCGCCGCAAGCCGAACGGACGGCCCGCCTCTACGATGGCCTCCTTGACGGCTTGCCCATCTTCCCACGGGCCGAACAACTCCGCCCCCGGCACCCCCGACATTCCATGGCGGAGAAACCACACTTTACGACCGGCCACCGTCATCTCCCCGATCCGGAAGTAGCGAACCTCGGGCAGCGGGCCCCCGTTTAACACTTCTAACAGCTGCGGAGCCAGCGGTCCCTGCAGCTCGTATCGGTACACGGTGCGCGGGCGTTGCGGGTCTTGTACCGACCATTGGTCGATGTCAACCTTCACCTCGTAACCTCCGGTCTCGGCGTGGAAGCGGACATAATTGTTGATACCTGGACGAGAGACCAACTTCAGGCGCCCGTCCGGAAGATAAAAGAGGATGCCATCACCGACCACGTAGCCTTCGGGGCTGACCGCCACCAGTTGTTTGGCCTGACCCGGCTGGAAGGTACGAAAACTGTTGACCCCCACCCGCTCCAACACCTTCACGGCGTCAGGCCCAGACAGGTACAGATTGGTCATGTGGTAGGTCTGGTCAAACAGCGCCACTGACTCGCGCCAGGCATGCTGCTCATCGCGCCAGTTGGTAAATTCGGGGGGAACGTCGGGGAAGGTGCCAAGGAGGGTCATCGACTGGTTGTAAAGATGGTCGACGATATTGGGGGTGCGGTCCATTAGTTCCTGCAGGGTTCTGGGTTGCGGGGTTTGGGACATCGGGAAGCGCCTCCCTTATGGAATTCTCCTGCTTCTCCCAACCGGCGCATTTGCTCAACGCCCCGGTCTAGGCGGAAGTTTAGCACACAGGCCAGGCCACAGGTAGTTCAGCGGGATGCCCCATCCCGCTGTCGGCCCCGGCGGTCCCCACACCGCAAGATGCCGTTTGGTGCCGGCCCTTTCCTCCGCCGCAGAGAGGTATGCCGTGCGTCGACGCCCGGCTGGACTACCCTTCCCAACCCGCCAAGCAGACCGCCGGGCCGACCCGGCTCCGAGCTTCCAGGCACCCTTGGAGGCCGCTTCCCCAACGCAGCCTCCGCCACCCGGTGCACCGTCTCGCCGACGGCCCCCAGCCGGTGGCGGCAAAGACCCCCACTGCGTTGGCGGTCGGCTGAGCCAAGTGGGAAAAGCAGGCGAGAACCAATCGCTGCCCAGGCACCCGCTCGGTCGCATTGGGATGTCGCGGCTGGGGTGACCATGCCCAAAGTAAGGCCATCCGGCTGGGACACGTACCGCGGATTGGTAGCGGCGAGCGTCCCCGCGGCGGTCATGGTGTCCACGTATACCTTGGCGTCGACCTGTTTTTCCAGAGGTGGAGCCACCAGGCTTCCATTAAGCGTAGCCTCCGCCCGGCTTATCCGGCGCGATCCACGCAATCGCCCTGCCGCGAAAGCAGGCGGTGGCGGAACTCGCCGAAGACTTGCTGGGTGTGGCGGATTGACTGGGCTCCGTCGCAGCCGCCCACACCGGGCAACAGCCAAGGAAAGGCTAAAAGCCAGGTTGTTCGGTATTGCTCATCCCGCTGTTCCCTATCAGGACAACCCCGAAACCTCAAGGTGCCTAGGAACGGCCCAAAAATTGCCGGCATTGGAGGCATATTCGCCAGACCACGATCCTTCCCGTGTCACGCCACTTGATACTCGCATGGGTTGCTTAAGCCAGATTAACCGAGAGTCGCTACGAGAACCGGGGAGTAAAACGCATCTTTAATGGCGAATTTGAATCTATTTGGCATCTCCGGCAGAGCGCGGGGGCGCATTCCACCCGCCATGCAAAGACGCCAGCCATCGGCGCAGCACCTCTAATGCCTCTCCCGGTTCGGGCGGACAGCCTCGGACTACAATGTCGGCAGCCGCCAATCCCTGATGACTGGCGTAGCAATGTTGGAAGGCGCCGCAGCCTGCGGCACAATCGCCAAAGGCGATGGCCACTTTGGGGGCGGGGATGGCTTCCCACACCCGTAACATGGGGAGAAACATGGTGTCGGTGACCGGACCGGTCACCAAGAGCGCGTCGGCATGGCGGGGCGAGGCCACGATATCCAGGCCATAGCGCTGCAGGTCGTAATCGGGTCCGGTAAGGGCTGTTAACTCTTGCTCACACCCGTTGCAACTTCCGGCGTCCACATGGCGAATGGTCAGCGAACGGACAGCCTTAACCAATGTTCTCTCCCCCACTTACCCTTAGCGATCGGTACAGCTGTAGCACAACTCAAAGCTCTTGTTGATGAGCGGGAAGTCGGCAACCGCATTGCCTCCCACCGCTTGGGCCAGAAGCGGCCAGTTGCGGAAGGTGGCGGCACGGATGTGGTAACGGACCACTCGCCCGCTCTCCAAAGTTACATCGTGCACATTGAGCCCATGCGGCGATTCCGTGAAGGTGACCACGCGGCCACTAGGGTCTGGAGGCAGGGCAAAGTACGCCGGCCGTGGAGGAGAAGCGGGCAGTCGAGGGGCCGCCGCTTCCAGAATGCGCAGCGATTCCTCCAATTCTTCCAGCCGCACCATAAATCGCGCTTTGACGTCTCCTTCCACCCCGGTAACCGGCTTGACCTCAAACTCGCCGTACCAGGGCAGCATCTGCCGGGCATCAAAGGGTTTCCCGGCAGCGCGTGCGGCCACGCCCTGGGCGCCGAGGCGAATGACCTGACTCAGCGAGGTTACCCCGACTCCTCGCATCCGGTCCTGGAAACCAACGTGCCCCTCCACCAATCTGCGCCAAGGGCCGAAGCGCTGGCGTAGTCCCCGCACCGCTTCCACCAGCGCCTCGCCGGACGTCGCCTTGGCCCATCCCGGGCGCACCGTATCGAACAGAAACCGGTGGCCGAAAAGCGCCTTAAGGCAACGCTGCCAGTACTCCTTGATGCTCAAAGCTCGTTGATGAGCCACTTGAAAGCCCACCCCGGCCGGGATTTGAGCGAGGTCATTGAGATGGCTGAGTACGCGTTCTGCTTCCAGCAACACCACGCGCTGCCGGGTCAACGCCGGCGGAGCAGTGAAATCCGACAGATGTTCCACCGCCAGCGCCCAGTTGGTCTGGTGGGAGACGGTGTCCGCGGCACAGGTGCGGCCAACCACTCTGGGCACCGCATCAAGCGTTTCTCCCTCCAGCAAGGTCTCGAGGCCGCGATGATTTTGAAACAGGTGGACATCGAGATGAAGGATATTTTCGCCGATCAGACTGAAAACGAAGTGACCCGATTCAATGATGCCAGCATGGGTGGGGCCAACCTTCATGATGGTCACCCCTTCTCCTTGCACCTGCAGAGCAGGCAGATCAGGTTCGACCTCTCGCCATAGCGGAGGCCGTCTACTGCCGCCCAAGGGCAGAAAGGTTGTCGGCCACCGCGGGGTACGGACCAGCGGGCGGAGGTCGGGATGCCCCTCGGGCAGATAGCCAAACAGGTCATGAATTTCTCGCTCATCCCAGGCCACTTCGGGAAGAACCACAGACAAGGACGGGAATCGTCCGCCACTGACTCCCCAATCCATCCAGGTTTGCCGCCCGTCCGAAGGGTCAAGCCAGGTTGCCCGCAAGGTCCCCGAACGGTCGGCGGTGAGAGCCAGGAGCTCTTGGCCGGCCGCTTTCCTCTGAGCATTGAAATGCACCCAAGCGGTAGGCACTCAAATCACCTCCTGGACGTCGAGTTTATCGCTGGGCGCCTGTCCTTCCGCCGACTCGTGCGGAGCACCCCACAGGTTGTGGATCAGATGATGGGCCAGGGCGGCGAAACTGATGGTAAGAGAAACAGAAACCACCGCCACCACCAGGTAGGCGTGATGCAACCACAGCTGGTCCAATATCAACCACTCACTGTAGGCCAGCCCCAGCGGCGGCACCCCGGCCAAAGCCAAGATTCCCAAGGTCCACAGCAGGGCCCCGAGACGATGCCGGGCCCAAAGCGAGGTGATGTCGGACAGGCCCTTGGTGCCATATCGTACGGATAGATGGCCGGCGCCGTAAAACAGGCTGGATTTAATCACCGCATGCAACACAAATTGCATCAGGGCCGCCCCCACCGCAGCGCGACTGCCGAGGCCTAGTGCAACCGCCATCATCCCCACCTGTTCGATAGAGGAGTAGGCCAACAGGCGCTTGATGTCCTGCTGCACCAAGAGAGCCAGGGCCCCCACCACCACCGAGATGGCGCCAAAGAGGGTGAGAAGATGGTCGACGGAGAAGTACACAGGAAGGCCGGTCGGTACCGTACCCACCGCGCGTGCCACCGTGAACAGCGACAATCCCAGCAAGACCCCTGACAAAAGACCGCTGACCGGGGAAGGAGCTTCAGAGTGGGCGTCGGGCAGCCAGGTGTGGAAAGGAACCAGGCCCGCCTTGGTGCCAAACCCGCTTACCAAAAGAATGGCTCCCAACTGTTGCACCACAGGGGCGATTTGCGGGTACTGAGCATGCAGATTGGAGAAGTCGAGGGTGGCCCAGGACAGGCCTTGATACCTCAGAGTGGCATAGATAAACACGATGCCGGTCAAGGCCAGTATCAAGCCGACTGAGGCGATCACGATGTATTTCCAGCCGGCCTCGAGGGCGTGGGGGCCGCCCATCTCGATTATCAGGGCGGCGGAAGCCAGGGTGGAAAACTCCACCGCCAACCAGGAGAGGGCCAGATTTTTAGACAGGGCGATACCTAAAAGGGCCGCCCAAAATAAGCTCCACCAGAAGTAATAACGATGAGGGGCAACCCTGGTGTGTTCGCGCAGCCACAGGACGCTGTCGCCGACACTGGTCAAAGCCACCAGATTAGTCACGGCCAGGAAGATCGCTCCCCACTCTCCTCTCCCGATGGCGGGAAGAGTCAGTGCCAGGGTCACGGCCGTGTCTAACCCCACCCACACCGCGATCCATACCCCCCAGCCGGGAGTGAGGCGTCGCCTGGCCAAGAGTGCTACCGCGGTAATACCCAGGGGTCCAAGTAAAATGCCGGCATCGCTCATATGATTACCCCCTTAGGCGGCGCAGGGCCACAACGTCTGTAGTCTGAAAGACTTGGTGAATGCGATGGCTCGCCCACACCATCAACGCGACGGCGATGCCCAAGTCCACCAGCATTCCAAGCTCCACGAAGGTCGGAAGGGAACCCGCCACCGAGACCGCCAAGACCACCAATCCGTTTTCTATGCCTACGAGAGCCGCCAATTGGGACAGGAGATGCCGACGTGCCACGATCATAACCAAACCGAGATGAACCGCGCCAAGGGCATAGAAAAAGAGGATGGTGTTGCGCACGATGCCGGTGGACGCCAGCAGGTGAATGACATGGCCGACGGCCAACACCACCACCACCGCGGCCCCATAGGCCCAAAGCGGCAAGGGCTGGTCTCGCCGCACATCTGCCGGCCAGGTGCGCAGCAGGCGTAGCAGTGCCCCGGGAATCACGACCGCTTTTACAGCCAAGGTAGCCATGCCGACCAGGACCACGGCGGCGGTCCACGGTACCTCGGCCCACACCATGAAGGCCAGCAGTACCCCTTCTAAAGTTAAAAAACCCACGCTGTATCGCATGTTTCTCGACCACAAGAGGCCGACAGCGACCACAAACAGTGCCAATCCCAGCTGGTTCATACCCCAAAGCCCCCCGCCACCAGAAATAAGGCCAGCACGCCCACGCCAGCCGCAACGGCCGTGTAGGTTGGCAACTGGAGGTAACGCAGCTTGGTAAAGCGGCTTTCCACCCAGCCTAACACCACCGCCGTGGCGGCAAGTTCCCCGCAGCGCAGGCCCAGGTTGACCCAGGGGTTTGACCCCCACGGCGGCCCCAAGATCGCCCAACCCAGGGAGAGTAGGAGCGTAAGTTTGAGTGTCATCGCCCACTGCCACAGACTTAACAGGCGACCGCTGGCCTCCAAAATGGTTGCCTCGTGGATCATGGTGAGTTCCAGGTGGGTATCGGGATTGTCCACCGGCAACCTTCCCAGCTCTGCCAGCAGGACCAAGCCAAAACTGCTCGCCGCCATGACCCACGGCAGGCCGCCGCCCGGAACGTCCGACAATCCCTGGGCCAAGGGGGCTATGGCGGTGTGTCCGCTGACTTGCCATAGAACCCCGAACGCCGCCAGAAGGGCCGGTTCGATCCCAGTGCCGAGGGTGGTGACGCGACTTGCCCCTAGCCCGCCAAACGTTCCCGCGCTGTCCATGCCGGCAAGCCCTACCCAGAATCGTTCTAAGGCCAGAAGAAAGAAGACCACCAGCAAATCGTGAGGCCATCCCGAGGGTGGCGCCCCTCCGGCCGGGACCATGGCCAGGCCAGTAGACAAGGCGGCCATGCTCACGCTGGGAGCGATGCGAAACACCCAGGAACTGTGCTCAGGGACGGTGGTCTCCTTTCTCCAGTTTTTGACGATAACCCAATACATCTGCCAGACTGGCGAACCACGCCGTCCCTGCAGGCGGGCCTTGACCTTCTGAGTCAGACCCCACAGTAGTGGCGAACCCGCGAACAGCGTCGCCGTCCCCACGACTTGCGTCCAAACCGCCATGCCTCATGTCTCCTTGTGACGCTTGTTGTGTTCAGTGCAGAAGAGCCAACATCACCCCCACAGTTGCGAGGAGATAGGCGAGGTAGAGCCTAACCGGGCCGGCTTGCAGGTGGGTGCTAAGCCGCGAGGCGGTCCAAACCCCGCGATAGAGCGGACGGTAAATGTAGCGCTCCCAAATTGGCCTGGTGCCCCCCTGGTATATCAACTGTGCCGGGAAATCCGGGACATGCGGACCCAGGGCTTGCAACTCCCGATGCGGGCGATAGATGACCGCAAAGGTGGTGCGAATGGCTTTGGTAAAGGACGCCGAGGTGATTTGCATAGAGGCATCGGGAACACGGCCGCAGGCCCAGCGAGGTACCGTGCGCACGTCCCAGACCCGGCTGATAAGCACGAAGAAAACCACCCCGAACAATATCAGGGCGGCGGTGTACAGGGGTCGCACCGGTACCGTGACGGCAGCCAGTGCTTGCGCTGGCGTTGACCCTGGCAAAATGGCAGTGAAAACCCGCACCAAGGGATTTGGGAAAATCCCCAGTGCCAATGACACGGCGGCCAAGGCCCACACCGGTCCGGTCATGCTGATGGGAATTCGACGGTGGTAGACGGGACGTCGAGCTTCCCCCAAAAAAATCACCCCTGACGCCTTCACGAAGCACAACCCGGCCAAGGCCCCGGTCAAGCCAAGGACCATAGCCAGTCCCAACCCATAAACCGCCAATATCCCAGTGGCGTGGATGGAAAGGCCGAGTAGCCCCCTCAGGGTCAGCCACTCGCTGACAAAGCCATTGAACGGAGGAAGAGCGCTGATAGCCAGCGATCCGGCGATAAACCCCACGGCGATGGCGGGAATGGTTCGAATGAGTCCACCCAGGTGGTCAGCGTCAAGCGTGCCGGAATGTTGCTCCACTGCACCTGCCGCCAAAAACAGCTGACTTTTGAAGACCGCGTGATTTAAGGTATGGAAGAGCGAAGCAGCCAGTCCCAACGCCGCCAGTGCGGGGAGGTGCCGGTTTAAACCTATCCCCATCACACCTATGCCGAGCAAAATAATCCCCACGTTTTCGATGCTGTGATACGCCAAAAGGCGTTTCAAATCGTGCTCCATCAGCGCGTAGAGCACTCCTAGCAAGCTCGAAACCGCCCCTGCCGCCAGGAGGACCATGGGCCAGAAGGTTGGGATGGGCCGGAGGTCGAAGAGAAGAAACTGAAGAACCCCGAAAATCCCCAGCTTGATCATCACGCCAGACATCAGGCTGGATACGGGAGCGGGAGCAACCGGGTGAGCCCGGGGCAGCCAGATGTGAAACGGTACAACGCCGCTTTTGATGGCGAATCCCATGCCGAGAAGGGCGATGATAAGGTTTTTGGAGGTGTTGGGCAGCGCGCCGGCGCGAAGCGTCCAGGTTGAGAAACTGAAGGTGTGAAGCTGAGTGGCCATCTGCAGCATTCCGGCCAAAATCAACATCGCGCTCATCTGCGACATCACCAGGTAGATATATCCCGCCCGCTGCACCTCCACCCGATCATGCTCCGTCGTGACAAGGAAGAAGGAAGTAATCGTCATGCCTTCCCACGCGGTCATGAATAGCCAAACGTTATTGGCCAGAAGAACCGTCACCATACTGAGCAAAAACGGCGAAATCCACCACCGGACGGCTCCGCCATGCTCGTGATATCCCCACCGGTACCACGTCGACATGACTGCCACCAGTCCCAAGATGGCCAAAAAATAAGCGCGAAGGGGCGTAAGTTGCAATACCCCAGGCACTGCCGAGGCTGTTGCAACCAAGCGCGGGGAAACTAATCCAAGGGCGCCCCAAAAGAGTATCCCAAGGCTAAAAATCATCAAGGATGGCCTAGACCAGCGAATATTCGAGGTTCCGACCAGGCAGGATGCGACCCCGATGCCCATCAATCCCCACAATCCCAATGAAGTCCCTTCTTTGCTGCAGAGTTACGAAACAAGGAACCGAATACTAACCAAAAGGGCAGGATTGACGTCGACGGATCCACGCCCAGTCTGAGTGTGTTAGGCAAGCTCCCCTTTGTTCACCTTCAGCGACGGGAACAACCCAGTATAAACAAACATCTCGTATGGTAGCACGATTTGGCGTTGGACACCAGGTCGTCATCGCCTACCTGATCCCCACTTAAACAACGTAAGTCGCTACCCGCGAAGGGATTCCCACGCGAAGCCGCAGCCGTGGCTGCCACGGTAACAGGGCCCCTGTGGCGGCCAAAGCTTCGGCCACGCGCACCAGCCCACCTTCCAACCGGCCTGGGTCCGGTACCGGACGGTGTTGGCGCGCAGGCGGCGTGCCCAACCCGTATCCTCCGCCCAGCGCCCCACCCAGGACAGCCAGGCATAGGCCCCCATCCCAATCACCCAGAGGCAATTCCAGCGGTCGGCAGGGATGACGAGGTGCACCCCCGCCGCCCTGACGGTTTTTGCTGTCCTTGCAGCACTCCTCCATTGGGAAGCGGCGCGATCCTCGCGAATCCCTGGGTCCGTGGTTACCTGCTGCCAAGGGGTGCCCAAAAACCACGGTTCCGGTTGCCCCTGCGCCCAGGTGGAGAGCCACCGCGTCGCGAACCGAGCTTTCGGGATCGGGGCCCGGCTCCGATCCCCTCTCCGAACCCGGCGCACGGGCAACTCGTAGAGGATGCCGGTGTCGTCGGGCGGGACCACAAGCGGAAGGTGGAGGGGTTACCACATGGGATATACCCTGATTGACGGATCCGCTTATAACTTGTATCTTATAATCGGCTGATAATAAAGACGAGAGGTGCCTTGGGATGCAACGAACCATCGCGGCCCAAATTTACGAAACCCTGAAGACGGAGTTGGTGTCAGGCCACCATCTGCCAGGGACTCGGTGGTTGGAGGACGCGTTGGCCCAGCGCTTTGCCGTCTCCATCACCCCCGTCCGCGAAGCCATACGCTTGTTGGAATCCGAGGGTTTGGTCATACGCCAGGCCCACCGCGCAATCTTTGTGCGCACCTTTTCCCTACAAGAGGCCCGGCAAGTCTACGAGCTCCGCGAGGTGTTGGAACCGCAAGCCATTCGTTGGGCCGCCCGCCACCGAACTACCGACTGGCTGCTGCCGCTCCAGACGGCCTTGCGCGAGCAGCGGGAGGCGCTCGAGTCTGGCGACCTGCACCGCTTGCAATGGCTAAACTACCGGTTTCACGTCATCCTGGCCGAGGCCGGCGGCAACCCCTGGCTGACCGAAACCGTCGAACGCCTGTGGAGCATGGTGCCGCTCTTGCGAGCCGCCGCCTGGCAGATCGACCAAAGCCGCCCGGCCAACGTCATCGCCGAACACGAAGCGATTTTAAGATGCCTGCCTGAGGACTATGAGGAGGCCGCCGCGTTGGCCCAATCGCACGTCCGGCAGGGCTGGGAGCGCGTGCGCGAGGCTTTAGCGCAGGTGCTGCCCCAGCCGTCCCGCACGCTTTTGTGACCCCTCGGCCCCCGAGACCCACGCACACGGAGGAGGGTGAAGGACTTTGTCGCAGTCGGATGTCGTCGTTACCTCGGTTGAGCATCAACTGGATGCCATCGCCCCGGGGGCGTTCCACCGCAAGGTGGCTTGGTTAATCGGCGCCGGGATGTTCATCGACGGATTCAACCTCTACATGTTAAGTCCGGTTCTGGCCGCGTTCGTGGCCTCAGGCTTCTCCAGCGTGGCCTTCAACGCCACCATCCTCTTTTACAACTTCCTCGGCCTGGCCATCGGATCTTTGCTGTCCGGACTGGTCACCGACTATTTTGGCCGGCAGAAGATGTATCAGATCAACCTCCTCACTTTCGGCATCGCCTCTCTGTTAGCGGCGCTATCCCCCAGCGTGACCTGGTTCACCGCTTTCCGGTTCATCATCGGGGTGGCCCTGGGAGGCGAGATCATCACCGGCTATGCCACCTTGGCGGAGTTTGTGCCCCCTGAGCGCCGCGGGAAAAATGGCAACTTGCTCAACACCTTGGTCAGCCTGGGCCAACCGGCCTCTGCGTTTGTCGGACTGGCATTACTCCCGGTGTGGGGGTGGCGCGGGATGTTTGCCCTCATCGGGGTCGCCGGCTTGCTGGTGTGGGGCCTTCGCCATGCCCTGCCGGAGTCGCCGCGCTGGTTGGCTCGCAAGGGTCGCCTGGAGCTGGCCCAAACCATCGTCGAGGGCATCGCCCGCGACGAGTCGCTTTGGGCGCTACGCAGACGGGCCCAAGAACTGGCGCGAAAAAACTCCCCGGGTGCATCCCCAAGTGGGGCCCCGAGCACACAGAAGGTGCCTTGGACCGTGCTCTTCCGCGGTCGCCTGCTCTCCCACACCGTGATCGCCGTCCTCCTGCAATGCGTGCAACTGTGCGTCGTCTTCGGATTTCTCTCCTGGGTGCCCACCCTTTTGGTTGCGGAGCATTTCACCTTGATCCATTCGCTCTTCTACACCGCCTTGATGGGCCTCGGCCTGCCGATTGGAGGCTTGCTGGGGTTGCTCTTCGCCGACTCGCTGGGTCGGAAGGCGGTGATGATCGGGTCGGGCCTCCTGGGCGCGGTCTTCGGGGTGGCTTACGGCTTTTCCCTGCACAGCGGTCCGGAAGTGGTGATGTTGCTCGGCTTTCTCACCGAGGTGATGATCATGGGGTTTGGCGGGGTGAGCATCGCCACCTACGTCCCTGAGCTCTTTCCCACCGAAGTGCGGGCCACCGGCGGAGGCTTTGCGGTGGCAGTGGGACGAGTGGCCAGCGCGGTCTTTCCCTTTGCAGTGGTGGCGGTCTTCCATCACCTCGGGGCGCACTGGGTCTTTCTGATGATCGCCGCCACCCTCCTCCTTGGCGTGATTACCGCCGCACTTGGCCCCGAGACCCGTCGGCGCTCCCTGGAAGAGATCGTGCGCTTGCCGGGTTAGACCGGTTAGAATGGACCCAGCTCATCTCCTGAGGCCTGGGGAAGCTTCGCCGATTCTAAGGGGTTCCGCATGCTTCACGGTCCCGAAATGAAAAGAGACGACACTTGAGGGAGATGGTTTTACCACATGACGCTACTGGCAGCTCTGGCCGAGTTTATTGCCGACACCGCAAGCCAAGACATCCCGGAGGCGGTGCGGGACCACGCCCACAAAGCGTTTGTCAACTGGCTGGGGGTGGCTTCCCATGCCGCCAGAACGGCGGCCGGAGCGCCATTTCTGGCCTTGGCCGAGGCCGCGGGAGCAGGGCTGGTGCCGGTAGTCGGGGGCGGGAGGGCGCCGGAGGCGGCGGCCGCGCTCGTCAACGGAGCGTTGGCCCATCTCGACGACTTCGACGATACCCACCTGGCCACCGTTACCCATCCCTCCACCCCGGTGATCGCCGCCGCCTGGGCCGCCTGCCGGCCCGAGAGCGACTGGAATGCCTGGCTGGAGGCGATCGCGGTGGGTACCGAGGTGGTGATCCGGGTGGCCGAACTTTTAAGTCCCTCCCATTACGACCGCGGATGGCACATCACCGCCAGCGTAGGCGGGATTGGGGCGGCGGCCGCGGTGTCCCGCCTGTGGCGGCTTGACCGGAAGGAGACGACGCAGGCCTTGGCCCTGGCGGCGCTTCAGCCGGTCGGGCTGCGGGCCGCCTTTGGCACCCACGGCAAGGCCTTTCAGGTCGGACGGGCGGCGGAGATCGGATGGACGGCGGCGCAGGCGGCTCGCCTCGGGGTCACCGCACCCGAGGACGTCCTGGAACACCGGCGGGGGCTTCGCATCACCAGCGACGACTTTCACGCCCAGGTGATCGGTCAAGCCGGCCGCCCGTGGGCCTTTTTGGACGACACCTTCAAGCCCTATCCCTCTGGGATCGTCACCCATCCGGCGATTGACGCCGCCATCGCCCTGCACGCCCAGCTCGACCCCTCCGCTATCCGCCAGGTCGAGGCGGCCGTGCATCCCTTGGTGGTCGAACTGACCGGGATCCGAGCCCCCAAGACCGGACTGGAGGTCAAGTTCAGCGCCACCGGCCTGATTGCCTTGGGGCTGGTGCGCGGACAAGTGGCGCCGGAAGATTTTGAGCTCCCCCTAGATCCCCTGTCGCGGACGGTCGAGTCCCAGGTAAACCTGCTGGCCGATCACACCCTGGGACGCGACAGCGCCACCCTGACGGTGCGCTTGCAGGACGGCTCCGTCCGCACCCACCACGTCGAGCACGCCCGGGGCAGCGTGGCCTCCCCGCTCAGCTGGGGCGATTTGGAGAGAAAGTTCCTCGCCTGCTGGAAGGAAGACCAACGCGACCAGGCGGGGGCGGCCTGGTCCTGGGCGCGCGAGAAAGCTCTCCCGCCGTCCGCCCTGCGGTATCACTTCGGGGCCAACCCCGCGTCGCTGGGCTAGCCGCAGGCCCCTGCCGTTGGCCCCGCGGCCCCCGCGGGGCCCTTCTTCTTCTCCCCACCCCCAATTTTGGGCTGCTTCCCCTGAACCAATCGCGCCGCGACCGTTGGGC
>JAIMAE010000220.1 GCA_023512105.1 Bacillota bacterium
AAACGCCCGCAGTCCTCTCCGGCGGGCCGAACCAATAAGGGGCAAAAATGGTGCCGGGAGCGGGACTTGAACCCGCACAAAGGTCGCCCTTTGGAGGATTTTAAGTCCTCTGCGTCTGCCGATTCCGCCATCCCGGCAACTGAAGGTCAGCGACTTGCGCCGCGCCCTCCGCGCTTGGACTCGGTACTGCGCTTCAGGTCCTGAAGCCGGTCTTCGCTGTCGCGCATGAATCGCTGCAGCTTATCTTCGAACGAAGCCGGAGCACCTCGACGTTCACGATGGCCATGCCCGCCTTCGCGGTGCGGCCGCGGCTGCGCTTGGCGGATGGAGAGAGCAATCTTGCCGTTGGCATCCATGGAAAGTACTTTGACTTTCACATGATCATTTTCTTTTACAAAATCTTTGATGTCTCGTACGTAAGCGTCTGCCACTTCTGAGATGTGGACCAGACCCGTCTTCCCGTTCGGCAACGCGATGAACGCGCCGAAATGGGTGATACCGGTCACGGTCCCCTCAACAACCTGCCCTACCTCAACCACCGCCATGGCCCGGCTTCAATTCCCCCTATTTACTTGACTCCGTGGTGCCATTATATGCTCGGGCCCTAGGGATGTCAACGCGGTCCGCGAAGCGCGCCTCAATTCCCGGCAGTTCCCAGGTTTGCCACCGGCGGAAACGGCTTCTGGCCGGTCAGCATCGGCTTGAGTTGCTGCGGATTTTGGAGCTGGCGAATCTCCTGTCGCAACTGCTGGGTCGTGGCTTGAACCGCCGCGATTTGCTGCTCGGTGGCCCGCTCCAACTGCCACAGCCGCCAAATGTGCCACAGCGAATCGCCTGACCAAAAGGCAAAATACCCCAGCGTCACCACCAAGGCCAGCTTGCGCCATCGGATGCGCCGCACGCGCCGGCGCGGGAGCGGGGAGCGTTCAACCATAGGCCACCCCCTGATCGATGCCTAGGCTACTCGTCCTCGATACTGCCTTCGCCGCCCTCGTCCACTCCACTCAACACGCCCAAGGGGTCGCCGGCAATGACCAACACCACCTGGTACCCCTTGGCCTTAGCTCGGTTGTACAGGGTGGCCACCGTGGCCGGAGACAAGCCCAACCGTTTCGCCACGGTTTCGTTGTTGGCTCCGGTTTCTTTCAGGGCCACCACCTGCCGCTCCCGGAACGACAGTTTCTCCAGGCCCCGTATCTCCAGCTGCATCTCGGTTATCCACAACCTGTGCACAATCTGTGTACAAAATCATTACGAGATTTGTACACGGTGAGTACATTATACATAGTTGAGCGGGAAGGCGTTAACCTTCCCGCAGGTTTTTCACCGGGATTTTTTAGCCATCTGCGGCAGGCGGTGGAGGGGGGCGCCGCCTCCACCAGCCTTTGACCGGAAACCGCGGGAGTCTCCCCCACCACACCCCGAACCGACGCTTCAGGCGACGCCCGCCGCGGCGCTGGAGCTGAAAGGCCCAGTAGACCTGGCGCCAGGTCCAGGGTGCGCCACTTTTCCCCCACGCCAAATACCCCAAGGCCATCCATAAAAACGCCCACAATCGCAGCGCACCCCATACCGTCCACAGGAGCGCCCCGGTGACGGCCGCCGCGTAAAAGAGCATCAGTCCCACATCGCTGACGGTGGTGGCCCACCGAGGCCAACGGCAGCCTCGCCGCCACCCTTCGTAGAAGGTGGTAACGATTCCCAAGGCGATGCCGACCGCCAGCCACTGCAAAATCGTGGCACCTTGGGCCAAGTTCTCAGACACCGCTCAACGCCACCAGGATTTGAGGTTGCGGCTGCGGTCGGTTCCTTTTTTGGGTTGGGTGTAGGTCATCGCATCCACCGTACCGGCGGCCGTAAAATGGCCTTTCTCCAAATCTAGCTGCTGAATGCGCAGCTCGTGTCCCCGGATGACCAGTCGCCCAAGGCGGGTGACGAGAACAATGCTGTCGTCATCAAAGCTGTCGACGTGCTCGACGCCGTCGATCTCCAACCATTTGCGGTCGCTCAAGCGCACGGCGTGCTGTTCCCCGTCCATGACGTCCCCTCTCTCCACCCTAAGGGGGGTTTTCGCTCCTAGGCAGCAAGGCGCTAAGACTATATGCCCTTCCACCTGCCGTTATGTGCCGGGCACGTCTCCAGAGGTGGAGCCATAGGAGGCCAGGACAAGGCACCGTTCGGCGCTGTCGGGGTTAAAAGGCCTGGGACGGGTCCCGTGGGGCGGCCGAGCCCCGGCCCACGACCTCGTACAGCGAGGACGCCATGCTGGCCGCCCGCGGCTCTTGTACGGTCTTGACCACCACCGCCAGCCAGAGCGTCCCTCCGGGGCCAAAGATCTCGATGCGGTCTCCCGGCTTGACTTCGCTACCCGCCTTGGCCGGTCGCCCGTTGACCGTCACCCGCCCCCCGTCGCACACCTCCTTGGCCACCGTTCGCCGCTTGATGATCCGGCTGACCTTGAGAAACTTGTCCAACCGCACCGGACTCAAAACCTCCCGCAAAACAGGAAATGCCAGGTTCCATCGGCTCGGAACCTGGCACGGCGCCTCAATTACTTGGCGACGGATTCCTTTAACGCCTTTCCGGCCTTGAAAGCAGGCACCCGGCTTGGAGAAATCTCTAAGGTGGCGCCTGTCCGCGGGTTGCGGCCGGTTCGCGCCGCTCGCTCCCGCACCTCAAAGGTTCCGAAACCTACCAGCGAAACCTTCTCGCCTTTCACCAACGCGCTTTCGATCGCCTCAACCACGGCGTTGACGGCACGTTCGGCATCCTTCTTGCTCATGCCCGACCGTTCGGCAACGTCGGCCACCAATTCCGCCTTGTTCAACCCAGACCCTCCCCTTGCATCACTATTGGTCCTCAACCAGTCGCTTTCGATACCAGTTGTTCATAGTGTGACAGCCATTGGAGGAACTCCGTTCCGGCTCCTGATATTCGCCAACAATTGGGGAAATCCTTTTTTCCCCTCAGGTAGCTGTGGTGTCACTTTCCAAGGAGGCCGGCTGGGCGCGCTTTTGACATCGGCTGAGCGCCTTCCACAGGGCCCACTCGGCATCCAGGCCCCATTGAGCGCCCGCCGCGGCCACCGCCCAACCCGCGTCTCCAAGAATTTCCTCTAGCTTATCCGGAGCCGACTGGCGGTATACCTCCAACAAGCCTGAAATGCCTTGGTACACTTCGGTTTGGGGAGTTAGCCGGCGCCGGCTCATCCGCTTGGCCCAGACCAAGGCGGGCAACATCCACTCCGCCTGCTGTGGCTTTTTCCCCTCCCGCCGTTTTTGGGATTCCCAGTTGGCCATCACCGCCTCGGCGTCTCGGACCTGAGGCGCGCCGTCATGGAAGACGTGGGGATGGCGCCGGATCAACTTCTCCACCTGGCCCAAGACCACGGCGTCGAACTGGCCAGGACCCTCCATCACGGCGTGGAAGGCAACTTGCAAGAGCACGTCGCCCAGTTCGTCCCAAAATCCCTGCCAATCCTCGGCGACCAGGGCGGCCGCCGCTTCATACGCCTCGTCGAGGAGAAAGCGCAACAAGGAATTGTGTGTCTGCTGCCGGTCCCACGGGCAGCCGCCTTCGCCCAGCAACCGGCCCATGACCGTCAACAGCGGCCCGGCTGCCACCGGAACGCCCGGCAGCTTCACCCGCTCCCCTTCTCCCAGCCCCTCCTCCAACACCTGCCGCCAGGCGACGGCTTGCCATCCCTGGCCGCGGTCCAGTTCCGTCGGACTGTCCTCAGGAAAGAGTCGTCCGAACGCCTGCCGCAACGCCTCGGGATCCAGCGGCCCCTTCACCAGGAAGGCGTCTTCCCCTTCCAG
>JAIMAE010000221.1 GCA_023512105.1 Bacillota bacterium
GGGCGGTGCGGTGGCGCCGCGGCGGGCGGGGCGGCGGGATGCGCGCGGCGCCCCACGACCAGGCGGCCGCCGATGCGCGGCCGGCGCTGGCCCGCCCCTGGGTGGCGTGGGTGTGGGGCACCCAGCGCCACGCCGGCGCCACCACGGTGGCCGTGGCGCTGGCCCGGTGGCTCGCATGGTGGCAGCGCACCCCCGTGGTCCTGCTCGACGGGCATCCCGAGCACCCCGGCCTCAAGGCCGTGCTGCGCGGCGACCTCCCGTGGCCGGGCATGGGCTGGGAGGGCACCTGGCAGGCGGGGGTGCCGTGGACGCCGCCGCCCCAGGTGGTCGACCTGGGGCCCGGCCTGCGGGCCTGGGCCCTGGGCCGCCCGCTGCGGCTGCCGGGGCTGGACCGCTGGTGGCCGGACGTGCTGCGGCACCTCGCCGCCGAGGCCCTGGTGGTGGTCGACGGCGGGCTGCGCCCGCCCCCGGTGGCGGTGGCCCTGCCCATCTGCGTGGTGGGCGGGCTCGGGGCGCGGCCGGTCGCGCCCCAGGGGACGTGGTTCGCGCGGCGGCGCGGCGACGGGCTGCCGAGGTGCCTGGTGGTGCCGAGCGAGCCGCTCGGGGCGGACGGGGTGGGGTCCGCGGCGTGGCTGGCGTGCTGGGATCCGCTGGCCGAGGCGCTGGGCGCGCAGGCGTCGGCCCAGGGATCCTGACCGGCGATGGCGATGAGGGAGGAGGTGCTGGAGGGTGGGCAACGGAGGGGGATCCGCGCTGGCGGGGCTCCTGCAGAGCCTCGGCGGCGTGCTGAAGGGGCTGCCGGGCCTCGTGCAGCAGGCGGTCACGCAAGGCGTCCACACCGGGTTTCTCGGCATCGGCCACACGGTGAACGCGTGGCTCTGGTCGCTGCCCACGGTCTATCTCCTCTTCCTGCTGTACGGCTTTCAGTTCGCGGCCCTGGTCGGCCAGCTGTTCGAGTGGTCCACCGGGAGCCTGCAGGCCGCGGCCGCGCAGACCGTCACCCAGGCGTTCGGCCTTGGCGCCCCGGCCCCGGCCCCGCCCTCCGGGGGCGACCCCCTGGGCGGGGGCACCCTCTGGACGCCGCTGCACCTGCCCTTTGGGCTCGCCATGGGGTGGACGCCGCTGTTGGCGGTGGTCACCACCCTGCTGTGGGCCTGGGGGCTGCTCTGGGGCGTCTGGCAGCGGTGGCGCGGGCAGGGGAGCCCCACCGTCGCCGGCTGGCCCGCCTTCGTCTGGCCGCTGGCGACCGGGATGGCGGTCTGGGTGCTGCCGATCGCGCTGCCGCGGCTCAGCGCCTGGGTCTGGCGGGCCTGGGGCGCGGCCTGGGCCGGGGCCATCGCGCAGAGCGCGGGGCTGGGGGCGTCCGGGCTGCACTGGCTCGGCAACCCGGTCTGGATCTGGGGGGCGGTGTGGGGTCTGTCCGGCCCCCACGGCCTCGACCTCGCCAAGCTCGGCGCGACGACGGTCGTGCCGGCCGGGGTGGCGGTCGCGGGCGACATCGCCTCGCGGCTCGTGCAGGGCGTGACCGGCCAGGTGTCCCTGGCGCGGGACGTCAGCAACTACGTCTACGGGCTCGTGCATGTGGGCCTGTGGCTGATGCTGCTGGGCCAGGCGCTGCTGGCCGTCTGGACGACGGTGCTCCTGCTGGCGGGGCTGTGGCTGGGCCTCTCGCCGTGCTGGGCGTGGGTGGCGGTCCTCGACCCCTGGTCCCCGGACGCGCTGTGGGCCGTCCTGGGGCTGACGGCCCGGGCGGCGCTGGTCACGGCCGGCGCCTGGGTGTGGACGGCGGGGGTGGCCTCCCTCGGCGGCGGCGCGGGCGGCCCCCTGGGACTCCCGGCGGCGGCCGCCGCCTTGACGCCGTGGCTGACGCTGGGCTGGACCGCCCTGGCCACCGTCGCCGGCTGGCGCGCGTTCGTCGCCCCCGCCTGGATCTTCCTCCGCAGCCTGCAGCAGCGCCTGGCGCACTGGTGGCTCGGGACCGTCGCCGCCGTGGCGCGGCCCGTGGAGGCGGCGGGGGCGGAGCTGGCGGCCGCGGGGATGCGGTGGGACGCGGCCCGGGCGCACCTGGCGCGGCACGGCATCACCCTGCCCGGGGCGGTGGGCGAGGCGATGGCGCGGGGCGGCGCGGGCCTGCTAGGCTGGGCCGCGGCCCAGCGCGGGGCGGCTGAGGCGTTGGCCCGGGGGGTGGCCTGGACGGCCGGCGAGCAGGCCGCCATCGAGCGCGGCGCGGCCGGTCTGCCGGAGGGCCTGCGCGACCGCCCGTGGGCGCACCCGGCCGGCTGGGCGGCCCGGCAGACGGCCGAGGCCCCCGCGGCGGGCGAGGCGGTGCGATGGGTGCGCCGGCGGCCGGACGGGTGGGAGGCGGTGGTGGCCTCGGCCGCCCATGCCGAGCGGCTCGCCCAGTCGCTCCAGCAGGCGTGGGCGCAGGCCGGCCTCGCGCCGTCGCTGGCCGCATGGCAATGGCGGCTGCGCCAGCGGGTGCACGCCTGGGCCGAGGCCCAGGCGGACCGGGAGCTGGGCCAGTGGACGGACAAGTGGGGGCAGCCCATCGCGAAGCAGAAGCGGTACGAATCGGTGGCCCGGGCCTGGCGCGAGGGGCGCATCGCGGCGCTGCGGGACTGGGCCTGGGACCAGATCGACCACTCCGAGGCGGCCTGGCTGGCCCAGGGCGCCATGCCCGAGGTGGTGGTGGCGGGGCAGCGGGTGGCCGTGCGGCCGCGGGGGGCGGAGCTGCCCGCCGGCGCGGTGGCGGCCCTGGCCCAGGCCGCGACGGTCGCCGCCGAGCCGCGGCGGGTGCGATGGGGGATCCCGGAGGTGTTCCGCCAGGGCGTCTGGGTGGTGGACGAGCCCGCCGCGCCCGGCGCGCCGCCACCGGACCGACTGCCGCTGCCCGGCGCCCCCCCGCCGCGGTTCCCCGACCTGCCCACCGCGTCCGGCGCTGGAGGTGATTCCTCATGATTCCAGAGCCGCCGCGCATCCCCGACCTCGACCCCCGGGCGGACGCCCACCTCTGGGGGCGGATCACCCTGCCCGTGGGCGCCGCGCTGGTGGCCGGGTGGCTGGCGCTGGGGGTGCTGGCGCTGCTGGCCGCCCGGGTGGTCGGGCTGGCGGCGGCGGGGATCCCCGCCGCGCTCGGGGGCGGGCTCGCGACCGCCTGGGTGGCGGCCGACGGCCCCGGGCGGGCGTGGCGCCGCCGCGAGTGGCGGCGCCGGTGGCGGCGGGCGCCGCGGGAGGAGGGGCCGCTCGACTGGGGGCGCCACGCCCCCGACCCGCGGCACCGCCGGGATCCCGTCTGGGTGGCGGACGGCTGCGCCTGGGCGGCCGCGTTCCTCAGCCTGCCCCCCACGGCCTGGCTGGCCGACGAGGACCGGGCCGCCTGGCACCGCAAGCTGGCCGCGGCCCTCCGCACGGCGGCGGCGCACGGGCTGGTGGTCGACGTCATCGCGGCGCAGATGCCCGGCGGGCGCTGGGCGCCCGCGCGGCCGGTGGACCATCCCCTCCTGGCGGCGCGCTGGCGGTGGTGGGTGCTGGAGGTGGGCCAGGCGAGCGTCCAGACGGGCGTCTGGCTGCGGCTGGGCTGGCCGCGGCCCGAACGGGACGCCGCATGGCTGCACTGCGAGGCTGTATTTGGTCAAGAGGAAATCCCGAGTTTGGTCAAAGAAAATTCCCCAGGGGGGTGGGGAATTTTTGTTCGACGAG
>JAIMAE010000030.1 GCA_023512105.1 Bacillota bacterium
CCAGACCTGGTCCAATATGGGTCGAAGCCGATGCGGGAGATTGCCGCCCGCCCGGAATTCTCCCAGGCCTTGCGCCGTCATCTTTGGCGGTTTGAAGAGGCCTCGGCCTACTTACCTCACCAGGTGTTTATCGGTGCCGAGCGCCCAGAAGTGCTGGCTGCCTGTGAGCGCCCCTGGGTTCGTCACCCTGCGGCGCCTACCTCGACCGGGGCACGGGGACGTCTGGTGGAGGAACGGGATTTCTATGCCGCGCTGTGGGCTGCCGACGTGGCTCACCTGTTAGAGGTGGAGGCCGGCTGGCAGGAAGAGCTCAGGCAGAGGCTGCAGGCCCATCCGCTGATGTGGGGGTGGCAGCCGCCTCTGCCATCTTCCCAGAGAGAGGCTACGTATCCCACCCTGCCGCTTTGGGTGGGGGAAGAGCGCATCGGTGCCATACGGGGAGACCATCCCCAAGACGAGTCGCTGACGCCAAGTGTGCTGCTTGAGAACCTGGCCAGCAAGGCCTCGGGGGCGCTGGCGGTCCGAGAGTTGCAGTATCGCCACCCCGACTGGGACTGGCAAGGCCTTCCCTATCTGCTTGGGACGGGGGAGGAGGCGGTGGGCGACCGGTACCAGCGGGGAGGCGGCAACCTGGCCAAGGCGGTGGCGGAAATGGCGGGGCTGTCGGCTGCCTCGGGGGCGGACATCAAGGCCTTTTGCGCCGCTCCCCTCCATGCCATTCCGACGGCGGCCGCCTTAGTGGATGCCGGGGTGTATCCGTCGGTCGTCATCTTCGGCGGAGGGTCCCTGGCCAAACTGGGAATGAAGTCGCAGGCCCACCTGGCGGCCGGGTTACCGGTGCTGGAGGACGTGCTGGCCGGCTTCGCGATCTGGGTGGGGCCCGATGCGCCTGACACTGCCCACATCCGGTTAGACGCGGTAGGCCGCCATCCGGTTCAGGCGGGGGCTCAGCCGCAGGCGATGTACACGGCTCTCATCCAGCGGCCGTTAGAGGCCCTTGGCCTTGGCATCCTCGACGTGGACCGCTACGCCGTGGAGATGCACAATCCCGACATCACCACCGCCGCCGGAGGGGGGGACGTCCCGGCCACCAACTACCGCGTGATCGCCGCCTTGGCGGTGATGCGGGGAGAGGCGGGACGAGACGAACTGACCTCGGTCGCCCAGCGGATCGGGGCAATGGGATTCTCGCCTACCCAGGGTCACGTGGCCTCCGCGGTTCCCCTGCTCGGCCATCTTCTCGATCAGCTCAGGGAGGGGGCAATCCGTCGAGCGATGTTGGTGGGGAAAGGGAGCCTCTTCCTCGGACGGATGACCCAGCTGTCTGACGGGATGTCGGTGTTATTAGAGGCCAACCGGTAGCCATGGGTCGGAGGGTGGCGGGAAGGGATGCGGTAATCGCGTACCGTAGAAAGGGGGGTTAAGGTGGAGAGCCTTTTCGGCAAACAGGTGATCGTGCTGGGCGACCGAGACGGCGTGCCCGGTCCGGCCATCGAGGCCTGTGTGCAGGCCGCCGGCGGCACGGTGGTGCATTTGGCGACCCAGTGCTATGTGTGAACGGCCGCGGGTGCCATGGACCCGGAGGATCAGCGGGTGATCCAAGCGGTAACCCAGGAGCGTGGCGCCGAGAATCTGCTCGTGCTGCTGGGAACAGCCGACCCTGACAGTGCCGAGATCACGGCGCTGACGGTGACGCAAGGAGATCCCACCTACGTCGGGCCTTTGGCAGGCGTCCCGTTGGGACTGCCCGTATATCACATTCTCGAGCCGGAGATCAAGCGCCTGATTCCCCCTGAGGTGTACGATGCTCAAGTGGGGATGATGGAACTGGTGTTAGACGTCCCTCGCATCGAGGCGGTGATGCGCAAGGTGCGCGAGATGGTCAACTCTTAGTTGAACCCTCTCCGACGGGCCGTACGGATGGCGGTTAGTCGCCGTCCGTACGGCCTTTTGGCTAAAACATCCCCCGCATCTGACCTCCTCGGGTGCTGAAACCCTCGCATCCTTTTCCGTCGATAGGATCTCGAACCCTCGGCGGGAAGCTCCTTATAGGGTGGCTAAGTCTTGCCGCTGTGTCTGCCGCTGAGCTTTGGAATGGGTGGTGCCACATTTGGCGTCCCGGTTCCGCCAGCCAGTGGACTGCGTCACGGTGGTCGGGCGCACCTTTTATCGGCGCAAAGGTGCAGGATAGCTCCTAAGCATAATTGCACGCATAGAGGAATTTGGGGGAGTTAGCACGAATAGACCCCACCAATGCGAACAAAAGAACGCCAGAAGTATCAAGGGAGGTGGGACAATGAGTCAGCATTTTGGTGGCCCATGGACCGAATTGAAACTGGATGTGCTCAAGCGATATCTTGAGTCATACGTAAAGGCGTTAAAAAACACGCCTTTTCACAAAGTATACATTGATTCGTTTGCGGGCGCCGGCACGGTGGAAACCAAGACCGGTCGGGTGTTGGCCGGGTCCGCCAGGATTGCCTTGGATACAGAAGGCTTTGACGAATATGTCTTCATAGAGCGGGAGGAGGACTATCTCAACGCGCTACAGGAGCTATGTAAACGCTATCCCGGGAAGAATGTGACGTTGTTAAGTGGCGACGCCAATCGGCAAGTCAAAAAGTGGATAAACGAAGTGGCTCAAACTCAGTGGATGCGCGGCGTTGCCTTTTTCGATCCGTTTGGGATGGAGTTGGAATGGGATACCTTGCAAGCCGTCGCCCAAACTCGTGTTTTGGATGTCTGGTATTGGTTTTCCTTGAGCGGTTTGTATCGACAAACGCCTCGCTCCCTGCGTAAAATCAGCGATGATAAAATAGCTAGCGTGACCAAGGTGTTTGGTACAGACCAGTGGTTGACGGACTTTTATTCCGAAGACCCTCAGTTGTCATGGTTTGAAGAAACGGCGGAGTACGTTCGGGCGGATGTCCAATACCTTGAAGATTGGGCAAGGCGGAGGCTTGAAACCATCTTTCCCGCTGTAGCAAAACCGTTGCGTCTCCCTCTAACGGGTCCCCCGCGGTATTCGTTCTTTTTTGCCGTATCGAATCCGGATCCCAAAGCTCAAGGACTCGCCATGCGCATCGCAACGCATATTCTCGGGACTAAAGACGCCTCCTGGAGAGGAAGGTGAGGCTAGTGGCCACCCAAAGCCATATCGAGTGGACCGACGCGACATGGAATCCGGTGACGGGATGCACGAAAATCAGTCAAGGGTGTAAGCACTGTTACGCGGAACGGATGGCTCGTCGTCTGCAGGCCATGGGGGCGCTACGGTATGTAAACGGCTTTCGGGTGACGTTACATCCCGAGGTTCTGGGCCTCCCATTGCGTTGGGTTAAGCCGCGGCGAATCTTTGTTAACTCTATGAGTGACGTATTTCACCCCGATGTTCCTGAGCCCTTTGTTGAAGAAATTTTTTCTGTAATGGTGAGAACTCCACAGCACACCTACCAAATCTTAACTAAAAGGCCTGAGCGTTTGGCTCGCATGGCCGACAGGCTTCCGTTTCCGCCTAATGTATGGGTCGGTACAAGCGTAGAATCTCAGGACGTGCTCCAACGGATTGACTGGTTGCGGATGGTCCCCGCTCATGTGCGCTTTTTGTCCTGCGAACCTTTGTTAGGTCCATTGCCAAATCTGCCGCTGGAGGGAATTCACTGGGTGATTGTGGGCGGAGAATCTGGTCCGCGGGCTCGACCCATGAAACGCGAATGGGTGCTCGACATTCGCGATCAGTGTCTTCGTTACGAGATCCCATTCTTCTTTAAGCAATGGGGGGGAGTCCAGCGTAGACGTGCCGGTCGCCTTTTAGACGGGCGCACGTGGGACCAATTTCCAGATAGGCTGGAACCTGAGATGTCGTCGTCTCCCGTTTAGCACTTGTCGCCGGCTTGACGGACTAGCCTACGGCCTGCGGCCGGTCGCCGCAGCCCCAGGGGAAGGAAGCCCTTGGGGTCGGGACCATGCACAGGTGCGCCATGGCCAACCTGTCTTGTTGTTGGTGACTAAATGCCTGGGGGCCGAAGCCGTCATCCCGATGTGCCTGGGGATACCGCAACCGGGTCCTAACGAGATTCTGGAGCCCTAGGCCTTCGGGCGGAAAGGGCTGCATGCCGAGGCGGAAGGGCTGGACGCCGGGCGGCCAATACCAAAGCCTCATAATGCATCTGAAAGCCTTGGGGATATTGCCGGTCAATGGCGTCGGCAAGGATGTCCCGGCTGGCGTGTGGCGCATAGTCCAATAGGCGGAACAGTTCGGCGAAGAATGCCAGGACCTCGAAGCTGCCTGGAAAGCTAAACGGGATGCGAAAGTGTTCTTCCGATAAGTCCCGAAATCCGGCATGTAGGAGGGCGCCGGGCAACTGTTGAGCCTGCTGGATCTTTTGGAGGAAAGGCTTGGCCACCGACCAGGCGCTTCCCAAAACCCCAGCCGCGATAACCAAAAATTCTTCCCACGTATGCTCGCCCGGTACACTGAAGTGGACGCTGCCTCCGGGCTTTACCACCTTGAAGACCTGTCTTAGGGTTTGGTAAGGCCGGCGGAAAAACGGAAACGCCAGATTGCAAACCACGACGTCGAACGAACTCGGGGCCCACCCGAGCTTTCCCGCCTCAACCGCTGCAAAGGTAAGGTTTTGTAGCCCCCGTGCCCCGGCCGCCTCCCGCGCCAGCTCGATCATCGCCTCGGAGGGGTCCGTCGCCGTGATACGGGAAAACGGAAAGGCTTGGGCCAGGGGGATGGTGAGGGTGCCAGGACCGCAGCCGAGTTCCAAGATATCACACTGGCTCTGCGCAACTTCGCCGAGTTGGCGTTGGATGTGGTCAAGCAGCAATTCAGCCACGCGGGGCGCTATCTGTCGGCCCACCGTGCTTCGGTACAACCGGCTGCCTTCAGTGGTGTTGAAGTTGGGAATGCGCATCGACTTCACCTCCAAGGGTTGGGCGTGCATGCTTCCGCACTCGGGTGGTCGGGTATGGCGGTAGCTAGGCCTCCTTTACCATGGGCCACGGTGGGCATCCTCACTGTGCTCTACATCACGATTGCTGCCATCAATGGACAAGGTTCTCCCATGGGATTGCGCGAGTTTGTGGTGTACAATTCCAGAGTCGCCGGTACTGAGGTGTTGGGCCCCGAACCGGCCTCGAGAAGCTTAGCCGTCCAATCCGGTGCGGCGGTTGCTTTGAGCGAGGGTGGGGCCATTTCACCCGCTCCGGGACATCCAGACGCAGTCCGGGCCTCTCGGCTGAGAGTTGGGTGGATACCAGAACTTACGCGACACAAAGAGAGGAGGACCCCGTCTCCTAAGGATGGCCCGCGTGGTACCTGGGGAACGTCCCCACTTCTCGAGGTGATTGCACGACCCCGTCTGGCAAGGGGGCTCATTGCTTGAGTAGGAATCGAAGGAGGGTACAAGTCATGGATTGGTTGGTCCGCACCTCAGAGTTGCCGTGGGAGCCAGCGCCTGTAGAAGGAGTGAGCTGGCAACTATTGCAAGAAGTGCCCCAGGGTACCATCAAACGCTTCCGTCTGCAGCCGGGGGCCTCCTATCCAGTGCATCACCATCCCGACCGCAGTGAGTGGGTATACACGGTGGTGGGAACCCTGACCGTGACCCTCGGGTCGACCGTGCAAGAACTCCAGCCGGGGGATTTCGCTTGGATACCGGTTGGCTTAGCCCACGGGCTGGGAAATCAGACCGACGAGGTGGTCGAATTTTTGGTCGGAGCGTTCTCGCAAGTAGTTTCCTGATGGGTCCAAACCTTTCTCGGCATCAGAGAGGCCAGGCTTATAGACTTTGACTTTGGCCGCCAGGACACCAAAGCGGGCGGCCAGACTTCCAGTTCACCTCGGGGTCATTTACGGTCTACCTGGACCTTCCTGCGGGAGCCGCTCTACCGACCTCGGTGTGGCGGATCATTTGGAGGCCGGCTGGTCCGAAGTACGGCTCCCAACGCGGTGCGTGGCTGCCGTCCGACGATGGAGAGGTCCATTGAAGCGACCTTGGCCGCGCGGATCGGTCTTCAAGTTCATATAGGCACGCGCGGCGAGGCGACAGGCTAAGTCGGCGTCCTGTTTGGCCACCACCGACAAGGCCTCCTCCAGCACCGCCAAGATGGCGCGGTGTTCAACGTCGCGCCGCGCCGACCAGTCGTGAAAGCTCCCCGGTCCAAGGAATTTGTTATACGGTCAAACAGATGGCCCCCGCCTCTTTCGCATGCACTGCGTTCGACCTGAGCCCACTACCGAGCAATGTCCGCTGATCCACCGGCGGGGACAACCATTGACATCGGTGCTGTTGCAGCTGAACGGGCTGGCTCGTAAGCTACGGCCGGGGGAGCGGTTTGCCGTCCGACTAAGCGAGGACCCGGGGGAACAGGTGCGGGCGGTTGAACAAGCAGGGGCCACAGGAGAGGTCAAGGTGGAGGCATGGGAGGTTGGGCGCTGGTGGTCACTCGAACCGGCTCCCGAGGGCGGTCGCCTACCCGTGTCGAGGGCGAATCTACGAGCCGCAAGGGCTAGTGAAGGAGACGGGTTGGTCGGGAACGGCAAAAGACCGTGCAAAGCCTTCTGGTTCAAGAACGGGAAACCCAGTGGCGGCGGGCGTTTGGGCAAACAGTGTCCACTGCCCAATCGTCATCGCCGGTTCACTGACCGGACTCGCAGAGGTTCCTGGCACTGTGGGTTCTTTGCCCCTCGGTTACTAGATGACCGGTCGCGTTAGGGCAGAAAACGCCGCACTCCTCATCGATGCGGGGTTTCCCCGGGAGCTGGCACATGGGTCGATACCGGAGTCGATTCGTAGCCTCATCCGGCAAACGCCCGGCCAGATGCGATTTTGACGCGCCAGTCCTCGACGGCGCCGGGGAATCGACGATGTTGTTCATGGTACGGTCCGGCTCCTGACACGGCTTCACCCTGTCTGTGATGCCAAGGCAAATCACTCAGTGGGTAATCGCGGCGGGCGGTTCCCTCTGCCCGGAGATCCCGAACCGGTTTCATTCCGGGGCCACCTGTGACCCAGGGAGGTGTTCGTTCCTCAATGCGGATGAGCCGAGGCTTGGGCGGACATGCGGGGCCCTGGCTGCATCCCGGTGGAGGTCGGAATGCCGAGAAATCCCACGATTCCTCGGCTCTTAGATGGTTGTGCAGGCAACACCGCATTAGCTATGTACGCCCGAACGTCAACGCGTGCCCAAGCCGCCGGCTACCCTTTGCCCCCAGACCGCAGCGCGGACATGAAATGGAGCTCTCCAAATACCTTGCGTCGTTTGGACCCAGGGTTGAGGTTGCGATCTCCCTTTCCCCCCAGTACGATGGCAAAAGGCAGCCTCGATGCCGGCTAAAGGAGGGTTATCCCCGATGCATGCGGTGTGGTGGTATGGTTTGGCCGGTCTCGCCGCGGCGGCGGCCGGAGCGGTAAACGCCTTAGCTGGAGGTGGCACCCTGATCTCCTTCCCCGCCCTGACCGCCCTAGGCGTGCCTCCGGTGGTGGCCAACATGACCAACACGGTGGCGCTCTGTCCGGGGTATTTCGGCGGTGCGGTGGCCCAATGGCGGGATTTGGGCAGCCTCGCCGGCGCCTTGCGGTGGCTTCTACCGATAGGGGTCTTGGGAGGTACGGTGGGAGCGATGGCGCTGCGCGCCGTTCCCCCCGGATTCTTTCGCGCCATGGTTCCATGGCTCATTTTGTTTGCGACCGCGCTCTTGGCGGCGCAACCGCGCTTGCGGGGGTGGCTGGCCCAGCGCGCGGGGGCCCCGGGTTCTCACAGCCACCGGATGTGGGAAGGGATCGGGGTGGGCTTGGCCACGACCTACGGGGGGTTTTTCGGCGCGGGGCTGGGCGTGCTGTTGCTGGCCATACTCGGTCTAACCGCGGATGCCTCCTTGACTCGGCTCAATGCCCTCAAGCAATGGCTGTCCCTGGCCGCCAACGTGGCGGCCGCGGTCTACTTCGCCGGCGCGGGCAGGGTTATGTGGCCGCTGGCGGCGGTGATGGCGGTGGGGGCCTGGGGCGGAGGAGTGTTAGGGGGGACGTTGGCTCGTCGGTTGGCCCCCGACCGGCTTCGCCATCTGGTGGTGGCGCTGGGGGCGATGGTGGCGGTTGCCTTTCTGGCAACCTAGCCGTCGGGGGGCCCTTGGGAAGGTTGAGGTCGGGGGGAGGAAGACTTAGGTGGGTCAGCGCGCGGAGGCAGGTCGGTAGTGCACCGGCACCCAGCCGCGCACACTGTTGATGAACCAACATTGCTCGGCCCGTAAGACGGCGTCGCGGGTCAGCACGCGTTCCGCAATCACGCCGCGGTCTAAAAGCCATTGGCGAAAGGTGCCGGGTAAAAGCCCACAGCTCAGCGCTGGCGTCCACAACTGGCCATCGAGCCGGACCACTAGGTTGCCGCGAGTAAACTCGGTGACCTCGCCTGCGGCGTTGTACAACAAATGGTCGAACCACGCGCTGTCGGCGGGGTGGCGTTCGTCGTAACGGGAACGTCGCGTGGTCTTAAAGGTGGTCCACACATCGGCGGGGGGCATCGGCTCGGCCGCAAAGTCCCAAGTCAGAGGGCCGTGGAGTGGGGTCAGGGCTCTGGGTTCTACCACCGCGCTGCCGTCCGCAAAGTACCGCAGGCGGAGGATCCACGCTCCCACGCGCTCGGCTGCGGCCTTGACAAGCGCGGTTTCAACCTGGTCGGGACGCCAGGGCCACCCGAAATACTCCACCGCATGCCGAAGTCGCTCTAGGTGGTACTCCTTGAGGGCCAAGCAACGGTTGACGCACCGGAAGGTCTCCAGTAACTGGAAGTCCTCGCCGGGAGTGGCCAAAAAGGCGGTCTTGGTCCACGCTTCCTGGTACTCTTGGTCGACCCGCGAATCCCAGGTCACCCCGCCGCCGGTCCCGAACACCGCGCGTTGACGCAGCCGTTCTACGGTCACCGTGCGAATTGCCACGTTAAACACCGCCTCGCCATCGGGGGCTGCGTATCCCAAGGTTCCACAGTAGATGCCGCGGGGGTCGGGTTCCAACCGGCGGATGAGCGCCATGGTTGACGCTTTGGGCGCCCCGGTGACGGAACCGCAGGGGAAGAGGGCTCGCATCACGTCGAGCCAGGTCTTACCGCTGGGGAGCTCGGCGCGCACGGTTGAGGTCATCTGCCAGACCGTGGGGTAGCGCTCGATCTGGCAGAGCGGTTCCGCCCGGACCGTACCCGGGATGGCCACCTTTCCGAGATCGTTGCGCAAGAGATCCACGATCATGATATTTTCCGCTCGGTCCTTAGCGGACTGGGCCAGGGCTTGCGCACGCTCCGCATCGTCGCGGTCGAAGAAGCCTCGCCGGGCCGTGCCTTTCATGGGGCGGGTCTCCACGGTGCGGCCGCGCACCCGGAAGAAGAGTTCGGGGGAGGCCGAGAGGATGACCCACTCCGGGGTCTCGACGTAGGCCGAGAAGCGGCCTGCCTGGGCGCGGAGCAGGTCCGCGTACCACCGACGGGGGTCGCCGGCGAAGGGAGCTGCGAGGCGGAAGGTGTAGTTAACCTGGTAAGTCACTCCCGCCCGAATCGCAGCGTGGACTTGCGAAAGGTGGTGGGTGTATGTCTGCTCGTCAATCGAGGGGACCCACTCACCTACCCGGTACGATCCGGTATCAAGCAACACCTCCTGTGCGGGGGCGGGAAAACTGCTGAACCATAGTAACGGGAAGGGGCCGGGGGAATGCGTGACCAACGCGGCGTCAAACGCTGGGGCCGCCTCATAGGCGATCCAGCCGGCCACCCAAAACCCTTGGAGCCTGGCCTGTTCAATCGCCTCCAGCGTCGGTGCGACGTCTTCCCATCGATGGACCACCCAGGTGGCCACCGGCTTGTGAAAGATACGCGGGGCGCCATCTTCGGCAAAGTCAAACCGGCAGTACTGGGCTGGATCGTTCACGGATGGCCACTCCTTTGGACATACTGCGCCCCGCGGGGATATCGCCGTCTCCCCGGCCCTCGGCCAAGTCGGACTACGCCAAAGGCCTCCATCGGGCTGGGCAGGTCACTGACGCTCCTCGCGAGCGGCCCTCAGTATTCTGAGGGATACCCTGAGGCACCAACGCCTAGTGTATCAAGTCTGTCACCGGGATGCACTGTGATGTGGCCGCCGAGGAACTGGATACGCAGCGTAAGGGGGCTTTCGGGAAGTCCAACGCGCAGGTGCTCGGACTGTTGAAAGACCTGACCGGACGCGACTACAGTCTCTGCCCCGCCCTGCCCCGCCTCCGGCGTCGGTCATCTCCAGCCCACCTGAGCGGTTCCCAGGATGGCCAACCACGCCTAGCGGTCCCGTCCGGCCCCTTGGCTGGGGAGGGGGCCCGTGTTTGCGCGGGGGCAGAGGGGCCCCCGGCGGACGCCGCCTACCCCTAAAGACCCCGTTCCCGAGGTCCTGGGACCAGGCCTCAACCGTGCTCCGGCCCCATTGATTCCCCATAGCGCCGCGCGCGGTTTAATCCAATAGAATTATCCCGAGTCCGGGTGCCCGCGTTCCATGCGGGCTCTTTAGTTGTAAGGCCGACTCCGGGATATGTCACTAGTCATTAGGGAAAACTTTGCAAAGAAAGGCAAACCGGAGCGGTTCTGGAGGCATCTGCAGACCTCGTTTGTGCCCGCGCGAACGGTGCGCCCGGCCCAATCGTTGGCGGAATTGAATACCTGGTTTCCGCCTGGTGTGAGGAGCATTACCATCGTCGAGTCCACCGGGTCACCGGAGAAACGCCCCTCGTTCGGTGGGGCACCGGGGCCTATATCGCCCCCTTCCGTGGGAGCAGATCCGGTTGGCATTCCAGCAGCAGCTTACCCAGCGGGTGAACAAGTTTGGCCAAATCCCGTGGCAAGGCCGGACGTGGTTGGTCCCGTAGGGGCTCGTGCAGGTCACGGTCTAGCTCCGCTACGCCCCCCACCTGCCGGAGAAGCCAGGGGTCTGTTATGCCGGCCAGTATCAAGGCGAGGCCCATCTCGTGGGGGGCGGCACCACGCCGCCGGTGCCAGAGGCCCCGCCGGCCGCCGCCATTCCTACCTCCGGCCTGAGTTATCTGGAGCTGCTCGCCCGTCGGCAGGCGGCGCGCTAGCCCGGCTTGCGCTTTGCCCCCGAGACCCAGGAGGAGGGAACCCCATGACCATGCCCTGGTGGCAATATTTCGGGTCGCACCGCCCCCCTTCGCCCGTCAGACCGCCGTCGAGCACTGGTTTCCCGCCGCCCCGTTGGTCGAGTGCCGGGCCCGGATTGCCGCCGTCTTCGAGGACCCCGGCGTCTTGGTGCTCACCGGCGCAAGCGGCGTCGGCAAAAGCATCGTCCTGCGGGCGGCCTTGTCCCCGCTCAATCCCACCCACTACGCCGGCTGTGATCGGGCGACGCCGCCATCGCGGCCGGTCACGAATGGGCCCAAGTTCTGCCGCGCCGGCTCAGCCGCTGGGCGCAAGCCGGTCTCTTAGCGGCCTATGGGGCTCAACAGCTGTTGGTCGATGAGCGGATGGTGGCGGTGGCAAGGACGAGCTCCAATGGGCCGTTCGCAGCTTAGACGCGACGGCCCACTCACTGCTCCCGACGCCCCCGCCAAGCGGGGGCGTCTTGGCGATGGCGACGCGGTCATCGAGTGTGGTAACACCGTGGCCAGCAAGAGTGAGATCCGACACAACTGCGTCGCGGTGGTAGCTCACGATCCAGAACGCTATTGAGAACCTCTCGCGGCCGCCGCACTATTCGCCGACGACAAGGAGGGGACAGGGGATCGCACGACGAGCTGTCATGCGAGTGTGATGCATCTGTCATGGGGCTGCCACGCCGGCGCTCCATAATGGGGGTGAGGCGCACACCGTGCATGGCCATACGCTCGTAAAGTTGGCTGCCACTCGGCCGGAGGGTCCTTCACACGCCAGCCCGGTCGGCCGTCGCAGACGTCGAGGTCGCGGTGTCCACCGAAGACGGGCAGTCGTCCTCCCCCTGGGGTGGCGCCATGACCTACGAGCCCCACGGACCGTAGGAACACGTGGCGGAGGGCCATCCCCCGGAGTGCGCGCCATCCAATTCCTTGAAGAAGGCGAAGTGATCCACCAATGAAGACTCACCACGGGGGAAGCGTTGCATTTATCGGCAGGCTGCGACGGGTACTGCTAGTGTTCGGCCTTGCAGTCGGGGTGTTGAGTGCGGGAACGACGTCGGCGTGGGCCGCGGCCCCGCCCGTGGCGATGTGGATCACGGCTCAGCAGGGCGCCCAGACAGCGGTCGTTGGTCCCGATGGCTACCAGCTGACGCCGGGGCCGTCGCAAGGCGGCTATGCGCCGTCCGGCACCTGCGGCAGCGGCGCCGCATGCACGCCTGGGGTCGCCGTGACCCTGGAGCGCGGAAGCCTGGCGGTGCTGGACGGCTGGACCCCCGCCGCCGGGGTGCTGCCACCTCCGATCGGCATCCCGGCCGCGGGGGCGGGCGCCCTGGGCGGCGGCTCGTCCCCCCTCACCGCCCAGCCGCTTCCGCTGGTCGGTAGCGGTACCGGCCCGCCCATCGCCATGCCGGCTGCGCACTCGGCCCCGCGGGACGGTGGGACGGCGCCCCACCCACGCCAGACCGACCGCCTCGCGTCGGCCGACACCGGGGTGTGGCCGCCCAGCGGCTCCGTTCCAGCGGGCTGGACCCCCTCGGTGACGCTTACCCCCAGCACGTCCGACGCTGAGATAGGGCAGACGGTCACCTTCACGGCGTCCTACATCCCAGGAACCAGCGCCGCAACTACCCAGGAGTCCTACGCCATCTTCGACGAGACCACCGGGCAACTGCTGGGCACGTGCTCCAGCAACCCATGCACGGTGACGGCGACGAGCACCCAAACAGGCCAGCACACCTATATGGCCGCGGTCGACGAGGAGCCCCTCTCGCTCGGGGAATATGTCACCTGGTGGCCGGAGCCCGTGCCGCCCGGGATCCCGGCCGGCTGGTCGCCGAAGGTGGCGGTCACGGCGAGCCCAGCGGTCGTCAAGGCGGGGCAGCCGGTGACCCTCACAGCCACGCTGTTAAACTCCAACTCATTAAGTGAACTGATTCTAAGGTGGGGTGGGTATCAAATCGTGGACGGCAACACGGGGCAGCCAGTGGGGCGATGCACCACCGATCCCTGCACCGTGACTGTGACGTCCCCGGCGGCTGGGCAGCACGAGTACTGGGCAACAGATAGTCTGGGGGATCCCGTGTCCCTCGGCGTGTTCGTGAGCTGGACCGGCCAGGTGGCCTGGCTCCGACTCCAGGCGGACCCGGCGCAGCCCACCGCCGGGCAGTCGGTGATGCTGTCCGTGGTGCCAGGCGCGGGGGCGCCACTGGGGATCGTGGCGGACCAGGTGCAGATTGTCGACTCTGCGACCGGCCAGGCGGTCCCGCTCCAACAGTGTCAGCACGCGCAGCTCACCGCCCTCGCCGGGGAGCCCCTCTGCAACGCCACCGTGTCGCAGGCCGTGGCCGGGGCGCGGACCTACCAGGCGATCGTGACCTTCACGGAGAACGGGCAGCAGCAGGCGGACGAATCCGCGCCCCTGACGGTCACATGGGCCGCGCCCCAGGTGCCATGGCTGACGCTGACGGCCAACCCGGCGCAGCCCACCGCCGGCCAGACGGTGACGCTAACGGCGCACACTGCGGGGGTCCCCATTGGCGGCAGCCCGTGGACGCTCCAGATCGTAGACTCCACAACGGGCCAGGCGGTTGCTAGCTGCGGGAACAGCCCCCTGACCTGCACCGCCCAGGTGTCGCAGGCGGCCGCTGGCTCGGCCACCTACGCCGTGAACATGGCCACGCAGGCTGGCACCTCGGCTACGTCGGCGCCGCTGACCGTGACCTGGGCGCCGGCGCCGGCCTCCTGGCTGACGCTGACGGCCAACCCGGCGCAGCCCACCGCCGGCCAGGCCGTGACGCTGACCGCCGCGCCGGGGGAGGGCGTGCCCCAGGGCATCAAGATCTGGAGCTTGACGGCCGTGCGCTGGCAAATCCTGGACACCGCCACCGGCCAAGTCGTGGGGCGTTGCTTCGAGACGGCTCGGTGCACGGCCACCGTGTCGCAGGCCTCGCCGGGGCCGCACACGTACCAAGCGGTCCTGGACTTGCCGCGGCTGTTCGTCGCCCAGGGCCTGGCGCAGACCTGGGCCTCGCCGTCGGTGACGGTGACGTGGGCCGCGCCCCAGGTGCCGTGGCTGACGTTGACGGTCAGTCCGGCCCAGCCAGCGGGGGGCGAGCCGGTGACGCTGACGGCCACCCTCAACCTCTCCCAAACCAATCCGTGGGCGTTGTCGCTCCTCTCCTGGAACCTCGCGATCACGGATACTACTACCGGCGAGACCGTGGCCACGTGCGACCACCAGCCGACGACATGCACCATTCAGGTGACACCCTCGGGGACGGGGTCCCAGACCTACCAGGCGATCGTCACCGCCTCGGGCTTGGGGTCGACGCAGACGGACGCCTCCGCGCCGGTGACCGTGACCTGGCCGGCCCCCAACCCGTGCGACGAATGGGTTGGCGCAGGGCAGACGCTGGTACTGGGGCTGGCGCCGCTGCCGGCCTGTGATGGCAGTCCCGTCCAGGTGACCGTGGGGTCGGGCGGGCTCCTGCTCATCCTGGCGGCGCCGCCCGCTGGAGGGGCAGCGCCTACCGCGCCCTCGCCCACGTCGGGCTCCGCAGGGGGTCTGGCGGCGGGGCCGCTGACGCAAATCGGCCCGCCTCCGCTTGGGTTGGTGGCCGGGACCCCCCCGGGGGGCGTCTTGGGCGGTGGCGGCGCAGGCACGGACACTCCGGCGCCGGGAGGATAGCGGCCGGATCCGGGCCCCACGCCCGGGGCCTGGGGAGGCGCCCCAGGCCCCGGACGCTTTGCGGGCACGCCGAGCCATAGCCCGTCCGCGCCGCCCTGCGGACACCCGCTTCCCTCGCGCGGCTTAGGGCCACGGCATGCCGAGCCTCCGATACCACGCCTCCGCTGAGTCCGCCCAGCGCCGCCGCACCGCCGGATCCCGCACCACCGCGCTCAGCAGTCGCTCGCAGCGCGCCACCTCCGGGAGGGCCCCCATAGCTGTGAAGGTGGCCCGAACGGCCTCGATGCCCGCGACCGCCTCGTCCTCAGACGCCGCCAGCGAGTGCAGGACCCGGAGGTTCATTGCGGTCCCGAAGAGGTAGCCGTCCCGCTGCGCGATCCGAAGCCCTTGGGCCGCGGCCTCCCGGGCACGTTCCGGCCGCCCCGCGTCCCGCAGTGCCTCCGCCAGGTACGCGTAGGCACGGTCCAGCAAGATGCGGAAGCCCAACCGGGATCCCAGCGTTACTGCGCGCTGCAGAAGGCCCACGCCGCCCTCCACGTCCCCCATCCGGGCCACCGGCAGGCCCAGAAAGACCAGCGCGATGTACTCTAGAGCGTCGTGGTCGCCCGCCCGTAGCGCCGCAAGGAGGCGCCGGCCCACGTCGACCGCGCGGGGCCAGGCCTCCTGCTGGGTGTACACGGTGAGCGCGTGTAACTTCCCCAACACAGGCACCATGGGATGGCGCGCACCGTCCGCCCCTCTGTCGAGCGCCGCGAGGACCGCCTCGGCCTCGTTGAACTGGCCCAAGGTCGCCAGGGTGCTGGCCCAAGTGCCTAGGCACTGGGCGTGCCACAGGGCCACTCCGCCCTCCGCCAGCAGGGGGGCGCTGGCCTCGAACTCGGCCGCCGCCCGCCGCAAGTCGCCCGCCAACGCGTGCAACTGAGCCAGCCGGAGCCGCACCATGCCCTCGACCCCGGGATTGCCAACGCGGCTTGCCCATGGCACGATCCGCTCAAGCATCTGGGTCGCCCGCTGGAGCTGCCCCCGGATCATGAGACCCTCGGTGCGCCGGGTCCACCACGCCACGTGCTGCTCGCCACCGGCCTCGTCGGCTGGGTCGATCTCGAGCCGCTGCACCATCTGCGCGGCCTGCCGCGGCGCCGTATGCCACGCCAGCAGGGCCAGCCGCAGCCGCAACTCGACCCATCGGCGCCGCCGATCCTGGGTGGTGGGCAGCCGCTGCAGATAGTCCGACGCCTGCTCCAGCCACCGCATGGCCTCAATGAACCCTCCCGCCTGCTCGGCGGCATCGGCCGCCTGAACCGCCCAATGAGCGGCATCGTCGAGTAGCCCGGCCTGTTCCGCGTGGTACACGAGACACGCCGCATCCCAGGCCTCCGCGCCGCTGCCCTCCAATTCGGCGAGAATGCGCCGATGTAGCCGCTCCCAGGTTACCCGCGACATCCGCCGACTGGCTACCTCCCGGACGAGGTCGTGGCACAGACTCGCCCGTACGCCGCCCAGGCGCCCATAGACCAGCGCCAATGGATCCGCGTTTTCTCTTTCCTGGACAATCCCCCGCTGCAGCAACTGATGCCACGCTGCCATCGCCCGTTCGCTAGACAAGCCCACGACCCTCCGTAGCAATTCAAAGGTCGGCGGGGCTGGGAATGCGGCCAAGGCGTCCACCATCGCCCGCGCCGGGGCCGCGATCCGGTCGAGCCAGCTTTCCACCGCCACGGCGACGGCATCGGTGCTCTCCCCTCCCGGAGGCGACGGGGCGGCTGCTCCCTCCTGAGCGAGCTCGCGAAGGAGCACCGACACAAACAAGGGATGTCCCCCGGTGCGCCGCCACACATCGTCTGCCTGCTCCGCACTGGCATGTGGCGCCACTTCGTCCACCAACACTTGCACCTCCACCTCCCGGAACGGTTCCAGCGCAATTCTGTGCGCCACCTCGGCCCGCGCCCACTCTCCAATCAGCCGCCGGGCCTCAACCCCGACCTCATCCGGCCGCAGGCTGACCAGCAGCATCACGTGGGGCAGGCGGGCCTCCACCAGGTAGGTTAGGGCCGCCCACGATGCGGTGTCCGCCCACTGCAGGTCGTCAATCGCCAGCATAATCCGACCGTCTTGGACGGTCCATCCCTGCACCAAGGCTTCGCAGAGCAGCCGAGTTCGGTCGGCGGCTGGAATCTCCCGCTCCGGGTCGCAGACTGCCGGGCCGAACTCTGGAACCAGTCGCGCGAGCGCCGCCCGGTGGGGCTCTGCAAGCCGCCCCAGCCACTGCGGCTCGAGGCTAGCCCGCGCCAGGGCCGCCCAGGGCATAAAGGGGATCCGGGATGTGGTTTCGTAGCAACACGCCCATGCCACCCGCACCCGCGGCGATCCAACGGCGGACACTGCTTCGCAGACATGCCGAACAAAGCGCGTCTTGCCCATCCCGGGAAGGCCTTCCACGACCACCAGCTGCGGGCTTTGGCCAGGAGCCGCCAACACCGCTTGCAGAACGGCGTCCGCTTCTCGGTCCCGCCCGACCCAGGGGAGTTCCCATCCCCTTGGCGCTCGTGGAATCCCCGGGGCTGCGATACCCCCGGTGCTCTCGGCGGGTCCGGACCGGCCTAAGGCCCGCCGCCGTGGTGCCGGTGAGGCATCGTTGCGAATGGCGTCCACGAGCGCCACGGTTTCCGCAGTTGGGTCGACTGCCAACTCCTCTGACAGGCGCACCCGCAAGTGCTCGAAATGCGCGAGCGCCGCAATCCGATCGCCCCCTCGCCACAACCCCATCATTAGCCAGCGATGAAAGCGTTCCTGCCAGTAGTCGACTTGGAGTGCCGTCACCGCATGGCGACGGACCGCCGCCCAGTTGGCCTGGGCCACCTCGATTCCGATAATCTCGTCCCACACGTCCAACATACGCGCCGCCCAATGCTGGCGTTGGCGAAGCAGCCACTCCTCGAACCCTTCGGCTCCTGTTAGCTCGAACCCGCTAAGAAATGGGCCGCGCCACAAGGCGGCAGCGTCTTGCAGGCACCTGTATTGCGCGCTGCCGTCACTGTTCTCTGCGACCTCCAGGAGAGTGACAAACTTGGCCACATCTACAGTGACCTCGGGCCCTGCCCCCCACCCCATGGTGCGGCGATCGACGTGGATGGGCCACACGGGGAGACGCTGCCGCAACCGGTACAGGGTCGTGTTGAGCCGCATCCGTCCTTCGGCCTCGGTGACGCTGTCCCAAAGCAGGTCGATCAGCTCTTCCCGTGTAAACCGCCCTTGTGGCTGCGCGGCGAGAAACCACAGCAACGCGGCCGCGCGGGGAGAACCCAACGGCACCGGCACTCCTTGGTACGTGACTCGCGGCGGCCCCAAGAGGTCGATCCGCAACACGCCAACTCCGCCTCCCAGCTCGCCGTCCCATCCGTGTGACGCTTCGTGGTCGCGTCCAGTCGTCCCACGCTCACGCCACGGCCCACGGCAAGTCGACACTGTTTCCAGGTCATTGTATCAAAATCCAGTGAACGTTTTCCCTAATTCACCCACGTTTTGGGCAAGTGCCACAAACCCCAGAGTGCCGCAGTCGTACCGCTTGGGACAGCGCTGCGTGGTAAAGGCATTCCGAAGACCTAGTAGCCTGGAAGCGAGACGCGGGAACATCGCGACGCGGCAGCCCAAGGCCGGCCCCCGGCAGTGAGTCCGGCTTCACCTGGCCCCGAGCCATGACCTACCGCGGCCAAACCACTGGAGCGGTCGCACGGTAGGACCCCCCAGGGGCTGCCACGGCTCGCAGACCGCCGTGGCGCTCCGTGGGGGGCCCAGATTCCGGGATTCCCCGGCTGTCTCGAACTTGTCCCAAGAGCTCACCGCGTCCCCACCCCTTGGGCCGTGGGGCGCGGGTCAGCCGTCTGCCCCGTACAAACGGGGGGCAGTCGGGGCATGCTGCGGCCTCGCTAGACTGGCGGCCAGCACCTATGGTACGAAAGACAAAGCCCCACGACGTTCCGGTTTTACGAGCTGCCAGAGTTTACGAAGCCGGCGCACGCTTTGTTCGTGTTCATTGCGCCACTGGACTCATGGCCGAGCCACTGCCTCCGGGTGCCGGCGCCACTGGACTCATGGCCGAGCCACTGCCCCCGGTTCCGGGCAACACTGGACTCGTGGCGGGGCTACCCGCCGGATTCGTGCCCCCCGCGGGCCCCTCGGAGCCACTTGCGGCGGAAGCGCCTGCGGATGGGGTTCCCGAACCGCTCCCCACGGCCGGAGGTGGCGTGAGCCCCGTCACCGGCGTAGACAGCAGCAACACGAGGCCGCCGGCAGTGACCGTCACCTGGACCGGCCCACTGCACGCCGGCAGCGGCGCTAGGCCGATGACCGCCACCTGCCCGGCATCGACCCACTGGGCGCACGGGTTGGTCTGCCAGGTTACGCTGACTGGGGCCGAGAAGGCGGTCTGAGTCGCGGACGACCATTCCGCCTGGTAGGTCACGGTGTCTGGTGCGGTCAGGGTGACGGAGGCGGTGCAGAGAATGCCGAACAGTGCTGGGCACTGCTTCACCGTTTGGCCCGTGGTCATATTTACGATCGCCACCGTTGAACCGGGAATGGCACGGTTCCAGTTTTGCAGCTGGGCCGACAATTGCACCGTCTGCCCCACCGTGGCCGTGGTAGTACTCGCCGTCAGGGTCAGCCAGCTCACGGGAGGCACCGTCGTCTGCCCGGCCTCCGGCAGCGTCGGCGCCGGTGCGTTTTCCGCTCCCGGAGGCGCCGAAACCGTCAGCCCCCCCGGCGGCGCGGGCGCCGGGACCGGCGCCGAGGCCACCCACTGCACGGTCACGGGCGCCGATGCCGGTATGCCAGCCCAAGAGTCCGTACCATCCACAAAGGCCTGGTAGGTCTGGTTACCCGACTCCACCCCGGTGACCGTGGCCGTACACGCCCCGCCGCTACAGTCCGCCACCGTATCCCCTGACGTCGTGTCGATGATGCGATAGGGGACCCGCGTCCAGGAGGCCAACGAATTGGGGAGGTAATTTGCCGTCAGCGTGATCGATTGGCCGACCACGGCACTGGTGGCACTCGCCGCCAGCGAGATCTCGTAGGACGGTGTATCCCCCGGCGCCAATCCACCCGGGCTTGGGCTACTTGTCGAGAAAGTCGGTGACTCCGCCGTGTGCCCTGGAAGGGACGAGGCAGTAGCCGTCGGCCCGACCGGCGGCTCTACGACCAATTGGGGCCCACTAGAGCTGGCACCACTCTGGTTAGACGTCGGGGCGGAACCCCCGTTCTCCCCGAAACTCGCGCTCGTGGGCGACGTGGGTAAACCGCCAACCACCTCGAAGGGTAACTGCGTCCACCCATCTACTACGGCCGCGCCGCCCCCCTCCACGGTGACCGCCACCTGCGGCACGCACCCGTTGGCGGCGCATCCGCTGGGGGCGGCATATTCGGCTTGGAGCGTCCCGGAGACTTGTTGATAGCCCGTGCTGCTCACGATCCAAGCCTGTCCGCCCTGCTGCACCTGAAGCGCCACCGCCGTCGGGGACCCCGCCGCCCACGTCGGCGGGGCCCCCCACAGCACCGCCAGGGCGGCGACCGCGAGACCCCACCCTCTGCGCCGCCAGCGGTTACGCTGGTTCATTCGGTCTCCTCCTTTCCGCAAAACGCCCTCATGACGAATACCACTCGACCTGCTGGCTCTGGCTGGCCGACCCTGGCACCGGGTTCCCGTTGGCATCCAGCACCTGGGCGATAAACGTCTCGTACGCCGGGCCACCCGGCGGTGCCAGATAGGTCGCCTGGACCGTGGTTTGGTAGGTCGCCTGGGGCGTCGTCATCGCGCCCGTCGTCACGGAATACGGAAACGCCCCCGTGCCCGTGATCAACAGCTTGTCGCCCACCAACAGGTCCGTCGCGCTGACCGTCAAGGTGGTGGTCATGTTGGAACTCGGGTCTGAGAACAGCATTGACGTCGGGTTGGCGGTGATCTGCGTCGTCGGCGGCGGCTCCCAGGTCACGGAAACCGACGAACCTTGCGCGACGGCCGACCCGTTGGAGGTCAGGATCTGCGGGGTGTAGCTGACCGTGCCCGACGTCGTGCGCGTGTCCGTCGTCTGATATACCGCGTTGGCCGTCGTGACTGCGGGCCCCTGCCACTGCAACCCATCCGTCCCGCTGATGGCTAGGTGATCGCCCTGCGGCACCGCGCTGCCGGTTGCGGTAAGGGTGGTGGCCATGCCCGTCCACAGGAGTTGGGGCGCCGCCTGCAACGACACGGCTGGACTCGGCGGCGCCCCACCGCCACCCCCGCCCCCGAAGCTCGCCGGATTGTACCACGTCACCGGAACCGGCGCCGAGACGACCACCACGTCGGGAGCATCCGGCAACGCCCCCGGCGGACCGATGTCGGCCACGAAAGTTTGCACCGTCGCCACCGGCTCACTGACGCCAATCACACACGGCCCCGCGCTGACGCAGGTGGTCACGACCACGTTACTCGTCGTGTCCACCACATTCACGGCCCAGCTCGGGTTTGACGCCGGCACCGCGGTGGCGGTCAGCAGGCTGACTTGCCCCACCGCCAAGGTGGAGGGGTTTGCCACCAACGAGACGGAGGTGGGAGCTGGTTGTGGCGGTGGTGGTGGCTGCGCAGGAGAGGGAGACGGCGGATTAGAGGATGGCCCCGCCGGGGTCCCCGCCCCCGGCGCCAAAAAGGCCACGCTCACGCCGTCGATGTGGATTCCGTTAGTGAAGGCCTGCCCCTGCCCAGCGTACGGATTGGCGCTGGTGGTCCACGGCCCCCGTGCAGGCTCCGTGTTGGCCAGACCCGGTAACTCGCCAAGCGGTGTTCCCGCCAGGAAGGCGCGGAACATCGCAGCCGTCTGGAGGTACGTGGCACCACCCAACTGCACCACGAGGTCCCCCTGTGCGCTCAGCTCCTTGCTCACCCCGGGAGCCGTCGCCGCCGTGCCTCCGAGAACGACCACACCCGCCCCGGCCGGCACCGTTTGCCACTGGTCGGCAAACACAATGTGCGCGGTTGGAATGCCAGCGGTTTCAGCGGTGCGATAGTCTTCCAGATGGTAGGCCCGCGTGACGACGACCCATACGGTCTGGGGGGTTAGCCCCAGGCTCTGTAGCGTCTGCGCCGTCCAGTTCGCGGTGGTCGCCGAAGCCACTATCGGGGCTCCCAACTCGATGGCAAGCCCCAACGCGGCTCCAGACAGAACCCCCGCGGCGCGGCGCGCACGCGCTCGTCTCATCCGCTCTCGCCTTTCTTTTTCAAGATTCTCTCAATACGGATAGGGCGACGATACCACCCTACCGCTAAGGCGACGATAGCAGACACCCATCACCTCACCATGACCCGAGTATCACACGCCTATGACACTCCCATGACAAGCGAAAAGTCGGCATGTTTTTGGGCGCTGGACGACCTTTGGGCAGGCCGGACTGGCGGGGAATTTCGCTATCGCCCTCTTCCCAGACGAAACCGGCGTGCGTGGAGAAGCCTTCTATCTCAACGTTTTGTGGAGATCTGGCTCATTTCTCAGCGTATCCCGGGGTAGCGTGCTGACAGCCCCTTGGGCGGTCCCCGTTGGTCAACACAGGCGAACTCTATCAGGTCTCCCAGGGGCCAAGCCCGACCAATCCTGCGTTCAACTCGACGTCATCCAAAGGGGACGAGGTGGCGGAACTTGTATGCGGGGTCACTCCGGACAGCGGAGGCCCAGAAGGAGGCTCTCGCCTGCCTCGCCCAAGGCGCTGTCGGCACAAAGCCGTCTAACCGGCCATCCCCCAGGCGTGAGCGAGACGATGGGCGTCATAGGGCGTTTGCTGGCGGGCACAGTTCCGTTGGCACGCCACGGCGAGGAGAGCAGCTTTCCGCGGCAAGGGGTTCTTAGCCCGCTGCACCACACGCTGATACCACACTCGCCACATCATGTAAACCAGGCCTCGCTGCATTAACTCCCCCGCCAATTTCATTACTCCACGGCTAGGGGCTATCGCTCTCGTGGTGGAGGCGGCGCCTGCGCTGTGGTGCCGAGTACGACCCTAAGGGAAAAAGAGCACAAAGGCGCGTCTATGGTCACATCACGGCGCTTCCCACCGTGTCGGAGCAGGCAATTCGAGCTGTCCATGGCAATGGCCTTGCAGGTGTGGCCGTTTCAGACCTTGGCGTCGCCTTTGTTTTCCTGCATCCGGACCAGGTCCTCCTGTCCGTCTGGGGATCTCAGCGTAGGCTGTTCCGCTGGAGCGTCCTTGCCTTGGGCTCGCCGCTCCAGCGGGAACTCTACGGACTGCTCTAGGCCGAGGCCTCCACAAGCTAATAGGCAGGGAGACGAGGCGTGGCAGCCGGCTTGCCGCCCGCGAACCCCCGAAATTCGTAGAAATCCTCAGAAGCCGCGAAAGTGGTGCCCCATACCTCAAGCCGCGTACCGTGGGCCGCAACACAAACGGCCCACCCTCGCCCCAAGCGAGGACGCTGAGTCGACGCAACCTGTGCGCGTGCCCTTCGAGACACTGGGGGGTGACGGGGGTGGCGGGCGTCGCCCCCGGACCTTGCCACGCCGCTACCTCCTCGAACCACTTATCGAAATCCCGAACGTACTCGTCAAACGACGGCACCCCGGGCCGATGGGAGGTACCGTCCACCAGGGCATCCATGGTGCTGGGATGGGCGGCGTCCAGGTCGTGGGCGGGACCCACGAGAGGGTGGCCGCTCCGGGAGATGGTGACCCCGGCGGGGTCCCAGCGGATGGCCCAGCGCCACGGATCCGGAGAATCGGGCATCGAGCGCATGGGAGACCTCCTGAGGCTGCGGGTTGGGGCTGGACTGGGGTCGGCGCCCCGGGCGGGGCCCGGCCGGCCCCCCCGGGCACCCCTTGGATGGACGGAGTGGCTCTGCCGTCCCCGGCGATCACGGCTCGGGCAGCGCCACCGGCTGCCAGGACCGCCCGCCGTCGTCGGTGACCCACAACCGGGATGACCCGGCGGGGGCGTGCAAGGTGGGAGGCAGGGTTTGGACCGCATAGCCGACTTGGATTGTCACGCGGTCGACCGGCCCGACCGTGCCGCTGGGGCCAGGCAACGCAAGGGTCTGCCAGTGGCGGCCCGCGTCCAGGGTGCCGGCAAGCGTGGTGCGGGATCCCTGGGCGGTGACGACCCAGCCGACGTCGGGGGTGAGAAATCCCAGGGCCGCGATGCGCCCGGCGAGCCCGGACGTGGGCAGGAGGTGGCCCGTCCAGGTGGTACCGCCGTCGTCCGTGGTCAGCGCTTGCAGCACGGGCGCGTGGGGGGCCGGGGCGGCATAATTCCAGTATGCGTTCACCATCCAGGCGTGGGTGGCCGACGCGGCCCCGAGTGCCGTCGCGGTGGGCGCCAGGGCGGCGTCTGGGCTCGCGGGATACCAGCGCGACCACGGCCGCCACGCGGTGCCGCCGTCGGTCGAGGCGCTGACGCTGGTGTAGGCCCCCGCGCACGAGCCGTTGCTGACCCAGCCCACTTGCCGGGTTCCGAATGCCAGGCTGACCGGCCCGTCGCTGCCGAGGAGGACGCCGGCGGGGAGCCATTGGGCGCCGCCGTCGGACGTGCGGAGAACCCCGAATTCCGCCTGGCAGGCCCCGCCGCCAAGTGGCACCAGGGCCCAGCCGTGCTGCGGGTCCACGAAGTCCAGCGCCGTCGGCACGAGGGGCCCGTCGCTGTACGGGAAATGCCAGGGCGGGGTGCCCGTCCAGCGGACCAGCGTCCGCCAATGCCGGCCGCCGTCCGTGGTCCCGGCGATCGCGCCCTGGGGTGTCGACCCCGGCGGCCTCTGCACGGCGATCCAGCCTTCGTCAGGGGAAAGGAAATCCAGGGCGGTCACGGTTACCGGCTCGGCCGGGGGCGGCGCCGCGGAAGGCGGGGTCGGCCGACTCCCCGACATGGGGGCCGAGGCCATGGCAGGGACTGGCGAAGACGCGGGGGCTGCGCTCGACGGCTGGGCGTGTGGCACCCCTCCGCAGCCGCTGACGAGGCAGCAGAGCAGACCGACCAGCGCGCCCCGAACGATGCTGGACATGTCCGACGATGCTCCTTCCGACGTCTCTCCAATCGTCTAAACGCTGGCCGGGCATTGGCGGTCACATCCACCACCTCCGCAGATCCCGAGGACGGTCCCGCGAAGGCACGGGGTCAGGATCCGGTTCCAGGACGATGGGACAAGGCCGCCACGCCCGCCCGCAGCCCGTTCCCTTTGGGGTCCCGCAGGACGTGGGTGACGCGGACCGTGCAGGTGCGGCCGGTGTAGGCGGCCTGCTCTGCGGCGGCATCGGCCGCGGCGTAGCGGTCGGGGTCCCATTCGCGCAGGAGCAGCCGGTCGTCCACCGCGAAGCGCCGGGTGTCCTCCCGGCGGAGCTCGCTGCGCTTCTGGCGTGCCCGGACCGCGGCAAAATATTCCGGCCACCTTCAAGTCGTGTGGCATACGGACCCTCCTGGGGCGCCAGGCGATCGCGCCGTAGTCGGCGGTCACGACCAACAGGTGGTGGTCCTCGCCGCGCAGGGCGTCTGGGACATCTTACCGAATGGTCGCTTCCTCGACATCGTCTTCCCGCATGGCCTGCCACGCCAGCCAAGATACCGAAGGCGCCGCGGTCCTCGCCGATCCCTGTCACCGGGACGGGGGTCTTGGGCATGGCCGGTCCCCAAGACGTTGAGGAAGCCTACCTCGAACCCACCGGCGAAATCTCCGTGAAGAAAAAGCATGCCTGTAACACAGCATCCAGCGCGTCGCGGGTACCCTCGGGGTCGGCGGCGGCCCGGTCCAGCCACTGGCGAAACACGGCCACGAACGGCGCCCACGCGTCCACCGCGCGGCGCGCCAGACCGTCCCAGAAGGCCTGCACGGCTGGCGCGGGCGTCGCGTCCATTCCGAAGGCGTGTGCGGCCCACCCTTGGGGCACCCGCCAAAAACCGCAGCAGCAGTGGGCCTTGCGGCCGCTGGAGGCCATGCGCCGACGGGCGATCTTGGCCTACCATCTCCGCCCGTTCCTCCGGGACGAAACCGCCGCTGCTCGGCAACACCGCCCCAGCAGGTCGGCGTCGACCACCCGGTGTTCACGGACGCTGCCATCGCGGCCGGGCATGAATGGGCCCAGGGTCTGCCGCGCCGGCTCAATCGCTGGGCGCAAGCCTGTGTGTTGGCGGCCTATCGGGGCTCAACAGCCGTTGGTCGATGAGCGGATGGTGGCGGTGGCCCACGCGGAACGCCAGTGGGCAGACCCTACCGCATGGCCCGGCAGCCTGTCCCTGCATCCCCACGCCCCCGCTTCCAGGGGCGTGTGCCCAAGGCGTCGACGGGCTGGGAGCGAAAGAAAAGCGTGGCCAACGAAACCGAGATCCGCCGCGGGCGCTCGATCCAGGCGAGCACGCCGCGCACCGCCATCCAGCCGGGAGTCCGCCAACAGGTGATCCGCGGCACGTGTGCCGGGATGACCGCCAAGGGGATGGCGGCGAAATCTCGGCCCAGGTGCCGATATAGAGCGAGTGTATCCTCCAAGGGCGACCTCTTGGAGTCTTAGACCACGGCCGGGTCGGCGTCAAAGCCGACCCGAGTAGTTTTCCCCGCCTCCGGCCGAAGGCGGACCACGTGCCGAGCCCCGCCCCATGAAGGACCAGGGCCGCTCAGCGGCCTATCTCCCGCAGATGATCAACTCCCCGCTGGCGGCGGGCCCGTAGCGTGTTGGCGTTAGACCACAAGGCTCATCCTGCCACGTCGTTCCTGGTTGCAATGGAGGGATGGCACGAACCTCACGCCGTCGTCTGCTTCATGCTGTACCGTCGGACTGGAATAGGAGGAGCAGAGTCGGCTTGCGGGCAAAGAAATGCTAGGCGGACATAGGTCCTCCTCAGAAGGCCAGGCCTTCGGTGACGTGGGTGAGTTGTCGGAGTTGCGACGGATTCTCAGGGGCTGGCGCGCGTCGGCCTGCCTGCGAACTTCACTGCGGTCCTAAACCGCCAGGCTCTCTCATATCTAGTCCACGAGGAGGACGAGGGATGCGGGGCAGAGCTGCGGCGATGGTCAGCGGGTTTATCTCCGGGCT
>JAIMAE010000222.1 GCA_023512105.1 Bacillota bacterium
CTGGGCGGAGTGTTGGTAGGCGCCCACTGGAGCCTGCCGGCCATCTTCGCCTTCGCCGCCGTGCCCACCGTCATCGGGGGCCTCGCGCTGTTCGGCGTGCGAGTGCAACGGGGACCTACCGTGGCCGCCCAACAGGCGAGCGGTACGATCTGACCTTGGGTAAATTGGGGCGAGGCAGCGACACGCCACCTGCCTCGCCCCACTGTTCTCCTCATCGCCCGGTGAAGTTCTGACCGTCCAACCGCGCCCGCGCAATCTCCAGCAGTCGCCCCTTGCGGTTGGCCGACGGCTCCTGCTCCACCAGCGCCTGCAGTTCTCGCAGCAGGCGTCCCACTGACGCTCCTTCAATCCCAAACGCCTTCCGAAGGTCATGGCCGTTGACCGCCAGCCGAATCGGTGTCAAGTCTCGCTCTTCGACTCCGGCCGCTCTGGCGAACTCGCCTAAGATGTCTCCCCCTGGCTCCTGCCGTCGGGCCACCCGAGCCCAAGTCGCAGGATCCGGCTCGCTGCCCAGGTGCCTCGCCGCGGCGGCGACCCCCCGGCGCAAGTGACGAGGAATTGGCCAGTCATCGAGCCAGGCCTTGACCGGCTCCACCGCCTGATACCCTGCCCACAGCCACCACAGCAACCGGGCCGCCAAGCCTTGGGGATGCGGCCATCTGGGTAGCACCAGCGGCCGGTGGGGCAGCCCCAAGGCCGGCAAAAGCCCCAAGACATAAGGGATCTGCCAGGTCCGCGGGGGTGCCAGCAGCATCTTCTGCATCTCCTGCCACCTTCGCTCCCGACTGGCCGCCAGCGCCCAGCTGCGACACCGCCAAGCCGCTTCAAAGGTGTTGGCCTCCATCAGGCCGCCGTAGGTCATGACAAAGCGGGCCAACCGGATCAACCGCAGGCCATCCTCGCGAAACCTGGCCTCGGGATCCCCTACCGCACGCCATCTCCGTTTGGCCAGGTCCTCCAAGGCGTAGGGGACGGCCGCCACCTGGCGGTGGTTGAAGGCCACCGCGTTGACGGTAAAGTCCCGCCGCAACAGGTCCTCCTCGATGGCACCGGCGGGGTGCACCGCATCGGGGTGTCGCCGATCGCTGTAACCAGCCTCGACCCGCATCATGGTCACCTCCACCGCCTGGCCGGCAAATACGGTGCCGAAGCGGCGCCCGGGGTGGGCATCGCCGAAGGTGTGGAGAAGATAGCTTAACGGCGCGTCGGTCGTCACGTCCCAGTCTTCCACGGGCAGGCCCCAGGCCAGGTTGCGGGCCGCCCCGCCGACCACCCAGGCCTCCCACCCGTCCTGCTGCAACCGCGCCAACACCTGCTCGACACCGTCGGGGAGGGAAACCGCAGTGAGGTCGCCTCCCCCAAATGGATTCTTCCTCTGAGCCATCAGGACTTAACCTCATTCCAAAACCACTCTACTGGCTGCGGCTAAATATACACAAACACCCGCCCCCTATGTTACAGTGAGAAGGGGGGATGGAGGTTGGTCGGAACCAAAATCCGAGAACTCAGAAAGAAGCTTGGGTTAACTCAAGAACAACTGGCCGGTACGGAATTGACCAAGAGCTACGTCAGCCAAGTCGAGCTCGGGCGCATCACTCCCTCGCAGAAGGCCCTCCAAATCATCGCCGCCCGCCTGGGCAAGCCGGTAGGATACTTCCAAGAAAACCGCGACGACCTCCGCACCATCGACTTTCTTCTTAAGGCCGCCCGCGCGCTGTGGACCACCAACCGGCTAGAGGAAGGGATGCTCGGCCTCAAAGAAGCCCTGATCCTGGCGGAGCGCACCGGACGCGAAGAGCTGATGGCGCAGATTCGGCTGGCGATGGCGCGCCTTGAGATGGCCCAAGGACACGACGAAGCGGCCCGCGAGCATTTGGAGGTCAGCCTCAAGCTCAGTCGCAACGAGGACCACCCCGAGCTCTTGGTCGAGGTGGCCGACACCTTGGGCCTGGTGGCCACCCGCCTTGGGCGCTTCCAAGAGGCCGTCCACTCGTATCAAGTGGCGCTGGACGCCGCAGCCCGGCTGGGCCCGGAGGCCGCCGCGGTACGCGTCGAGGCCCTGCGCGACTACGGAGACTTCTGCCACGGCCTGCGCCAATGGCCAAGTGCGCTAGACCTCTACCGCCAGGCGCTCGACCTCGCCGCCCACCTCCCCGGCGAGCTGCAAGCCGAACTCTATACTCGGGTCGCCAATACCTTGGCCCGCCAAGGCGCCAGGGCAGCGGCCAGCGAGCATTTGGCCCAAGCCCTGCAACGCTTGCCATCGCGCTTGGAAACCCTCTCCCAAGCCATCGTCTACGCCGATGCGGGAAAGACCTTGCTGTTACTCCATCGGCCGGCGGAGGCCTACCAACGGCTGTCGGAGAGCCTGGATGCGCTACGGGCCAGCGGCACCGGGCCGGAGCTCTTGGAGCCGGTGATACACGCGCTCTTTACCGCAGCCGCGATGGCGCGGCGGAGCGACTGGGTGGATTCGCTGCGGGCCCGGCTGGAACCAGACCTGCTGGCTCGGTGCTCTTCCTCCACCAAAACCCGGTGGCAACTCCTTCGCGCCTTCTGCCAACGCTTGCAGCCGACCACTGCGGACCTCGTCCCGAACCCCGCCGGCGCACTTGATTCCGACGGTTCCAACTGGATGCGGGTAGCCGGCTCCCTCCACGCCCTGGAGACGGTTGCAGGTCCTCAAGGCCGGGAGTTGTTGGACGAGGTGTGGCACTGGGTCCTGGACTGCGCTTTTTCCGCCGAGGCGGCGGCAACCTTCCTTCCGCGCCCCACCCTCAGTCTGTTGAAACCAATCCGCTTAGCCGAGGTGTATTAAGTCTGGTCCAGGAAAGGATCGTCCACCGCGGAGAAATCCCAGCCCTGGGGAAGCGCCCGCAGGCCCCGGGCTTTGAGGCTTTCGAACTCTTTGACGAAAGCCTCCCAGGTTCCGTCGGAATAGATCACTTTGCCATAGGCGAGAGCGTCCAACAGCCCAAGGTGGAATTGGGCCAGCATTCGGCGCAGCTCGTCCACACGATAGACCAGGGCCTCGATGGGGGCCTTGCAGTCGGTGATGAGGTCGAGGATTTTTTGATGCCGGTCCTGAAAGCGCGTCGGTAGCTGGTCATGAACAATCCAGAGATCGACATCGCTGTGGGGATAATGCGTGCCGCGCGCATACGAGCCGGTCAACACCACCGCATGAAGGCCCGGCTCTGCCAGCAGGCGGTTGACCAACCACTCCACCTCTGGGCCCCACTCGCCTAAGGCGCGAGCGACTTCCTGACCCAGTCCAAAATGGTCCGGGCACACGCCTCTGCCTCCTTTGCGTCTTCCGGCCCAAAATGTTCGCTGGCCGTCCCCTCCGGGAAGGCATCAGGATAGCGGGTGGGAATGTAGTAAAAGTCGAGGCGCCGACAACAGCGGTATCGAGGATCGTCGGCAGACAAATTGGGTTCGATGCGCTGCAGCAGTCGCAGGGTGGAGTGCCCCCAATACTCGAGGTGACGCTTCAAGGCCAGGGCTTTTAAGGCCTTTTCGGACGCCTGCTGAAAGAAAAAGGCCGCCGCGCTGAACTTTTTCTCCTTCAGCAACAGGCCGGTCTCGTAGTCGTCTTCAGCCTGAGCCAGCCACACCTGTGCCCGGTCCTGGCTCGACATGGGAGCGCCCCC
>JAIMAE010000223.1 GCA_023512105.1 Bacillota bacterium
ATCCTGCCGGTGGCGGTGCTGGGCTTTTCCCTCGGGGTGATTGAAACCGCCGAGCCCTGGCTGGTCGCGCAGTGGACGGCCCAGGCTCACACCGGCCGTGGAATGGGCGCCTTGACCGGTTCGCGAAGCCTGGGCCTGTTTGCCGCCAATCTGGTCATGGGCCTGCTCTACCACTTGACCCCGGTGGCGGCATATGGGTACGCGGCCGTGGTGGCGGTGGTGGCGGCGGTGATTTTGATGACCGTGGCCGACCGCCAAGCCACTCCCGAAGCGGAACAGGCTTAGCTGGTGGCCTCCTCCGCCCGCAAGAGTCCAATCCGGCCTGCCCACCGCTCGGTATCGGCCCACAACGCTTGCAAGAAGGCTTGCGCCGACCATCCTAAATCCTCGAGCGGAGCGGCCAGGCGCTTGGTCAGGCCGTCCATCACTCGGAACAAATCCTCGCGCAGTTCCAAAAGCTCCCGGCGCCGGCTCTGGTCGGCGTTTTGTAGCTTGTCGGTCAGGTACCGGTCCGAAAACGCCTGATGGCGCGCCTCATCCACCACGGTGCGCCGAGCCAGCCGCCCAATCAAGAAATTGGGATAGCGCTCCGCCAATTGGCCGTAGAACCGGTTGGCAAACAGGTCGCTGATCAGGATGCCCCACAGCCAGTCCAAGGGGTCCTTGCGCACCAGCATTCGGGCGTGGTACCGCCACATTTCCGGCAGCTGACGGGTCGACCAGGGTTCGAGCTCCCACCGTTTGTAAAGGCGCCACAGGTTGCGGAAGTGACGCGCCTCATCCATCCCCATGCTGGCCAGGCACAAGGCCGCTTCTGGTTCGTGTTCGGTCAACATCCGGGGCAGCATGGTGCTCACCCCGAGCATGGCCGTTTGCTCCCCCAGGTAAATCGGGGTCAAGACGGCGGCCATGGCCTTCTGGCTTCCGCGGTCCCAGGTCTCCGGTTCGTCCCAGTTCAAGACATCGGTGCCCCATTGACGCTCGGTTCCACGGTCAAAGAGGCGTAAGAGCTGATCGTCCTTCAGCTCGGGATGTACGCGTAACGTGAAGTCCACCTCCCAAGTTCTGGGCGGCCGTCCTTGCCCTGGGCCGCGTCCCGGCCGCCCGCCGCGGCGCGGCATCAACCTAAAGGTTACCCTAACCAGTTCGTTCCCCCTTGCCTAGGGCCATTCGTATCATTTCTGCCCGCCGTTGGTGAGTACCACCATCCAACCGCACCAGCTCTTTCCTCCCCGAGGACTAGTACGGTTCACCCCACCTCCTACCCCAGAGGACCCAGGGTGACGCGCCAATGGGATCCAGAACTCTGACCCCAACGACCGTAGGCGGCCACCGACCCCCACGGTACGCTGTATCCAGAACAAAGATTTCCAAGGCAAGCGGTTTCAATCCAAAAGGGGGAGACGACGATGCGACGGAATGTGTGGACATGGGCGGCAGGCGCAGGGTTGATTGGGGCGGCGATTTTAGCCGGGTGCGGAGCCCAGCCGGCAGCCGGGCAAGGGTCCAACGCCGCGCATCTGAACGTGGCCGCACCGCACGTGGTGACCGAGACCATGACCATCGAGACCGGGAAAATGATACACAAGCCCGGTTGGCCAAAGTTTGACCCGGCGACCTTCACCGTGCCCCAAGGCGCGACCGTCCACCTGGTGATCAAGAGCTACGACGACGGGAACGCTCCGTTGCCGGCCAACTCGCCATACCTTAAGCCCAGTGGGCTGACCAGCAGCACGGTGACCGTCGATGGCAAGCCGGTGGCGGCGATTGGCGCCAACGACATCGCTCACACCTTCACCATCCCCGCGCTGGGCGTCAACGTCCCCATCCCGGTGGCTCCTAAGGACGGCACGGTCACCGTGACGGCAGACTTCGTAGCCTCCAAGGCCGGCACCTTTACCTGGCAGTGTGAGGCTCCGTGTGGCACCGGCAGCACCGGTTGGGGTGGACCGATGATCACCCCTGGCTACATGACCGGAACCATCACCGTCAAGTAATCCCTTCGCCCTCATCTCGCCCAAGGGCCCCTCGGCGGGGCCCTTACTCATCTCCTCCGCCTTGTCTGCCCGCATCGTAATTTTTTGCAAACGGCGCTGGTAGTCGGCCAGGGATTGGTGCATGCTACAGTCATCAGACAAAGGTTGGAAGGAGAGGGGGAAGAGGTCGTGGCCAAACCGCGCGTATTGGTGCTGGGAGGCAATTTTGCTGGCCTGGCCGCCGCTCAAGAGATTCGCCGCCTAGCCCAGGACCAGGTGGAGATCGCGGTGATGGACAAAAAGCCCTACCTGCTGTTTGTCCCCAACATCGGCCTGGAGGTCTTGGCCGACCGCGATCCGGCCGCCTCGTTGCTCATGCTCACGCCACCGATCCTGCACGAGGATGACATCGCCTTCATCCCCGGCGAGGTGAAGGAGATCGACGTCGACCGCCAGACAGTCTCCTTTGTGCCCAGCGAGCGTCCGGGGGCACCGTCGCAGGAGACCTCGTACGACTACCTGGTTGTGGCCTTAGGGGCGCGCCTGGCCTACGACCAGATCGAGGGCTTCGCCGAGCATGGCCATTCGGTCTCGGACACCTACCTCGGCAACCGCCTGCGCCACTACCTGTATCACGAGTACCGCGGCGGCCCGATCGCCATCGGCTCCGCCCGCTTCCATCAAGGGACGATGACCCAGGACCTCATTCCCACCGCCGAAGCCGCCTGCGAGGGGCCGCCGGTGGAGACCGCGCTCTCATTGGGAAGCTGGTTGCAAAAGCGGAAATTGGGGGGACCGCAGCAGATCACCCTGTTCACCCCGGCGGAGGTGATCGCCGAAGACGCCGGCAAGCCGGTGGTGGACGCACTGCTCAAGCTGGCGGGGGAGATGGGCTACCAATATTGGAACCACACCATCGACGTGGTTCGGCTCACCGCCGAAGGCATTGAGTTCGCCGACGGCCGAACCCTGGAGGCTGAGCTCAAGATCATCTTTCCGGACTGGGTGCCCCATCCCTTCATGCAGGGGCTTCCGATCAGCGACGACCGCGGCTTTGTCCTGACCGACCGGACCATGCGCCATCCCAAGTACCGCAACGTCTTGGCGGCGGGGGACGCGGCGGCGCTCACCGTCCCCAAATTGGGCTGGCTGGCCCACCTCGGCGCCGATGTGGTGGCCCGGCAAATCGCGGCCGACGTCGGCCGACTGGACCCGGAGGAGGCCACGCTACCGTTTCGCCCCAGCGTCAACTGCATCGGCGACATGGGGGAGCACCAGGCCTTTTACATCAACTCCGATGCCTGGTGGGGCGGTGAGAAGGCGGTGTTGCGGGTAGGCCGCATGCCCTATCTGATGAAAAAGCAGTATAAAGACCTGTTCTTCCGGACCCACGGCAAAGTGCCCAACTGGGGAATGCCGCTGGCCGAGTTTCTGATCGAGCACTTGTCCTGAGTTACGGAACCAAGGTGGCGGGGTAGCGCAGCCGTCGGCCGTCCCACTGCCCAAAGGAGGTCAGGCGATGCCGGCTTGGGGCTCCCGCTCCGAGGTGAATCACCTCAAATCCCAAGCACACCAAGGCGTCGGCGACCAGACGGCGGTGACACCGCCACCACAGCGCCTCCGAGCACATCATCGCCGTCCTGGCCGACCGGGCTTGGCCTTGGAGTTCTGC
>JAIMAE010000224.1 GCA_023512105.1 Bacillota bacterium
CCCCGGTGGTCTGGTGGTTTCATCAGATTCCCAACCGCCCGGCGGCGGTGGTCTGGACCTGGATCGACGGCCGCCTGGTGGTCGCGCCCGCCGCCCGCCTGAGCGCACCGGGCTCGGCCACCGACGCCGTTTGGGACCCGGACAGCCAGAGCCTGACCCCTTTGCCCGGTGCCCCAAGCCCCCAGGACACCCTGTTCGTAGCCGGATGCGACCCCCTCTTACCATGGCTTTGGAACCAGCGTTGGCAGCCGGACCGTCCCCATTTGCGGCTGTTTGAGCTGGGCAGCGTCCCCGCCCTGCACGCCTTGACCCAAGGCTGGGTGCAGGTGGCCGGAAGCCACCTCTGGGACCCCGAGCGCCGTCGATTCAACCCCTTGCCGGAGCCCGAGACCCAATGGGCGCGGATTCGCTACCTCGAGTGGGAGACGGGCCTGGTAGGCCAGCCGGCGACGGATACCGAGGTGCTGTGGGTGGTCCGCGAGCCGGGCAGTGCGGCCCGCGCGCTGTTGGAGCGCCACTGGCAGCGCCAAGCCCCCCACGCCGCATCTCGGGTGGAGGTCACCTCCCATCTGGCGGTGGCCCAGATCGTCGCGCGCAATCCGAAGGCGCAGGGAGTCAGCTTGGGGCTTTGGGCGGATTGGTATGGGATTCCGTTTACGCGCTGGGCGGTGGAGCCGTTCGAGTGGATCACCCGCCGGCGCTGGGTGGAAGGAGAAGACGAGCGGGTGGCGCAGTTTTGCCATTGGCTCTCCTCCCCCTGGGTGCGCCAGGCGCTGGGCCGGTATCCGGCCGTGCATCCCAACGCCCCCGGATCGGTCATTGGCCCGGCAGGTTGAACACCGCCACCGTGGAGTAGGTCATCTCGCGAACGGCGTAATGGGGTCCTTCTCGGCCGACCCCGGAGGCCTTGACGCCGCCGTAGGGCATGTTGTCGGCCCGGTAGGCGGAGGTGTCGTTGATGATCACCCCGCCGACCGCAAGCGCGCGCACCGCCTGCATCGCCAATTCCACCGAGTGGGTGAAGACCCCGGCCTGAAGGCCGTATCGGCTGGCGTTGACCCACCGCAGCGCCTCCCCGAAGTCGTCGTAGGGGCTCACCCCGGCGATCGGGGCAAAGGCCTCCTCATCCACCACCCGCATCCCGGGGCCTACGCCGGCCAGAAGGATTGGGGGAAGGATCGCCCCCTCCCGCTTGGCCCCCAAAACCAACTCGGCACCTTGGCCGACCGCCTCCTGAGCCCAACTTTCGGCCCGGGCTGCCGCGTCGGGGTGAATCATCGGACCGATGTCGGTGTCTTCGCGCTCTGGGTCTCCCACCTTCATCTTCCCGGCGTAATCCGCCATCAGCTGCACAAAGCGCTCGTAGACCGGACGATGGACGTAGATGCGCTGCACGGCGATGCAGACCTGTCCGGCGTAGGCGTAGGCCCGCTGGGCCAGCGCGGCCGCCGCGGCCGCGATATCGGCGTCGGAGTGCACGATGTTGGCCGAGTTGTTGCCAAGCTCCAGCAAGACCGGGCGCAGCCCGGCCTGTTGGCGAATCTGCTGGCCCACCTGGGCCGACCCGGTGAAGGAGATCAGGTCGACGCCGGGGTCGGCCACCAGCCGCTGGCCCAGCTGGGCTCCCGAACTGGTCAACACCTGCAACCACCCTGGCGGCAGTCCGGCCTCGGCAAACAGCTCGGCGATGCGAAGCGCCGTCAGGGGGGTGGCCGGGGCCGGTTTGAGGATGACCGCGTTTCCTCCCGCCAAGGCCGGCCCGACTTTGTGCAGGGCCAAATTGAGCGGGAAATTAAAGGGGGTGATGGCCAGCACCACCCCGTAAGGCTTGCGCACGGTGAAGGCCAGGCGGCTCTCCGAGCCCGGGTTGGCCGCCACCGGCACCTCTTCGCCGGCCAAGGTCTTGGCCGCAATGGCGGAGAAGGTGAGCGTCTCCCGAGCCCGCCGCACCTCGGCCAGGGCGTCCTTATAGGGTTTTCCCGCTTCCTGGGCGATCAGGCGCGCAAACTCCGCCTCGCGCCGGTGCAGGGCTTGTGCGGCGGCAGTGAGAATCTCAAAGCGCTGCGGAATGGTCAGCGGACGCGCCAGCGCGCTGCGGGCGCCCTGAACCGCCGCGGCCACCTCATTCTCCCCCGCCTCGGCCACCTCGGCCAAGACCTCGCCCCGATACTTGTGCCGAACCGTAAACCGCTGGTGGGTCCCCACAAACTCCCCGTTGAGAAACAAGCCCGCCTCGGTCGCCATCTCCGCTCCCCCTTCACATCCGCACCCGTTGCCGCCGGTGCTGCCCACAATAACCGGTCAGGGCAGGGTCGCACCGCGAACAGAGCGGGGCCCCGCAGGTGGTGCAGTAAATGACGGCCCAGCGTTGGTGCGCCTCGCAGTGCAGGCGGAACGATGGTCGGCGGGGCGGCGGGGGAGAGGCGGCCGGACGGCTTGCCGCCGAGCTTGTCCGCCGTCGCACCTCGTGATAGGCCCAGATGACCTCCTTCAACCGCTCCTCGTGCCAGCGCGCCTCCGGAGAGCCGTGGGGAAATTGGTCCGGATGGTGCCGCCGTACCAGTCCCAGATAGGCGCGGCGGATCTCCCCCTCTCCGCTGCCGGGAGGGATCCCCAGGATCCGCCAGGGGTCGCGCGCCGCCGCCATCTACTTCACCCGCCATGCCCGGTTTTAAGCTTCTTGGCTTCAGTATAACAAACCGAGGCGCCTGGCATGGCTCAACTGTTGACCGCCACCGCATCCCAAGACCGGTCCAACACCTGGCCCTGGGGGGTGAGCACAAATTCAAAATCGGCCTCCCCGGTGGTGGGGTTGTAGTACAGCTTGTCGAAGACCTCGTTGGGCAGGGGGATGATGTAGATGTAGTCAGCACCGGGCACCGAATTGGAGGGATGCGGCTTGGGCTGATAGCCCAACCGGCGCGCGATCCCCTCCATGTTGAGGGGGATCTCAAACTCCACCCGCCAGCGACTGGGGTCGGATTGCGCAGGTCCGTACAGGTAGGTCCCGGGAATTCGCCCTTTGCCGATCAGGTCTTGGTTCCCGGTCACCTCCAACATGGCGTCGGCCAGCGACATCCCCGCCGGCACGGTCGTCTCCGCAACCTGGCGCACCGGAGGCGGCATGTTGGCGATCAGGTGGGGATCGGGGTTACCGCACCCCGAAAGCAAGGCCAAAAAGGCCGACAGGGGGATCTTCGCCCAGCCCACGCCTCCCCGGCCCCCAGGGGCCCCGCGCTCCGCCATCCTCGCTGCCTCCCAACCCGCCCATCTTCCGCTGACACCGGGTTGGTAATGTGTATGGCGGAAGACCCCGGAGGTTTTCTGCCATTTCTGGCCAGATGGACCCTCCTGGCCCAACGACGGCGCGGGTGAGGTAGGCCCCAGGGGGTCCCCGTCACCTACAGGCCCTGGCTCTCCGTGGTCCACCAGTGGTCCCCCTTGCGGGTGCGCAAGAGCCCCCATCGATGGGCATTACGGGTCGCCTCGTGGCGAGACCCCGCCTCGAGCTTGTGGAAGAGGTGTTCCAGATGGCGCTTGACGGTGTGGGGAGAGATGACCAGCAGGCGCGCGATCTCCTCATTGCTAAGGTCGCGGTCCAAAAGCTCCAAGATCTCCTGTTCGCGGCGAGTCAAGCGCACC
>JAIMAE010000225.1 GCA_023512105.1 Bacillota bacterium
CCGGGGTCTACCGGGCTTTTCGTGTGTCCAGGCCTAGGCCCACAATCGAGGCTTGACATTTACACCCCACTCTTCGCCAGGTTGTCACCGGATCATGCAGGACTTTGGTCAACAGCCATCGAACGCCAGAGCAGGATGATCCTCAGGTTGAACGAGGTGAACGCATCGATGCCATGCCCATATTTCCAGATGGAACCCGTTTGGGGCGGTTTTATGATGATGAAACGCCTCGGCGACCGCGCCATGTGCCATGCTTCGCCGACCTTGCCCGCCACCAACGGCCAAACCCGGCGTCGGGAGCCCCCGGCTTTAACCGTGGGGAGGAGACGCCGGAGTCATCCCCAGCTGTACGCATACCCGTCACTCCTCTGCAACAGCTGCAAGTGTTTCGGATGCACGTCGAACCCGTTGAGCCGGAAACTCGGCCGATGCCGGATCGCAATGCGTCCGACATGGGTCCCCGCATACTTGCCTCGCGGGATACGAGCTCGCACCAGGTCTCCGGTGCGGAATCCCTGGTACGATTTCGCCGCAGGCGCGTGCCGGACCGGAAACCCGTATGGGTCGGTTCCGCACCGGCGACGGGTCCCGTGCCCGGTCGCGGCGATCTGGAGGACCCGCATGGCCGGTTCCAGTCGCACCCGATCCCCCGATGCCCCCGTACACGCCGCGTCAATCCAGTGTTTTTTCGGATACCCTTGGCCCGCCCGGTTGCGCTTCGTCCGGCCACCAGAACCCCGTTCCAGCGGCAAACCCAGGTGCTGGAGCCGATCCACGATCACCCACCGGACCGTGTTCACCGCCGCCGCGTCCCGGAGTGGCTGGGAAAGGCGTTTCAGCGCCTCGGGAAAACGCTGCGCCCGGATCCGGTCCAGCGGCCGGGCCGATGCCTGCAGGGCTCCTAACCATTCTGCTGGCATCCGGTTTCCTTTCGCCTCGTTGCACGTCCGGCAGACCACCACCAAATTGCTCACCCGGTCACTGCCACCGCGCGTCCGCGGGATCACGTGGTCGACGTTGAGGACGGGATCCCCAGAAGCCCCGCCGCAGTACGCACACTGGTGGCCAAACTTCTCCAACAGGTACTCCCGCACCTCATACCCGAACAGGGTGCCGTGCTGGTACTCCACGCCCGCAATGTCGGGGTGCTAGAGCAGTTGCGTGTCGAATCGGACGTGTTCCACCGTGAGGGAGGAGACTGGGGCATACCGGTCAAGCCGACGCACCCAGGTAAGGACATTGGCCATTCGACTTTCCAAGGATGGGGGAAGGTGCTTGCCGCGAAATCCCTGGCCGTCCCCAGCTTTGCACTGTCGACAATACCGACTGCCGTGTCTGGCGTTCTTCCCACATCCGTCGCAGGTTTGGGGATTTCGATTCAAGAATCGCGGCTTGCGGTACCGCGTTTTGCGGTTCCGCCGGGCGCGTCGGAGCGCCCGCCGTTCCAGGAGGGCCTTCCGGATCTGCGGGCCCCGATGGTGGATTTCCGCCGCCCAGAGGACGGTGCGGCCCCGCCGACGGAATTCGGCCACCAAGGCGATGCCCGTGGTCTTCGACCCGGGGTCGCACTTCACCGCCACCGGCTGCACCGCGCCCCCTGCTCGGTCTTTCAGGATGATCGTGAACGGATACCGCCGCAGGATCGCCGCCCGGTCCGCGTGCAGGAGCATCCGGGCGCGGGCCGACGTGCATGGCATGAGCGGTCTCCGGTCCTTGCCTACAACCAACACCCTCTGCTGCATGGGGCTTACGCCTCCTTCCTCGTCCCAGGCTTCAGCGCCGGGACGGTCCCATGTGAGCCTCGCCGAGGTTATCCCAGCTTGTCCTGCGGACGGCACTGGCTTCGACCCCGTATGCCGGTTTAACCGCCCGCGACAGGGCCTGGAGCTGGCTCGCGCACCCCAGGGTGTCATGACCGGGATAACGGAGTCCCGGACGGCAATCCGCCTCCGGACTAGGGCTGGTCAACCTCGGGCTTCTTCAAGCCCCCGGCTTCCGCCGTGGGGTGGTTGACCACGTCGCAGATGCGAAGCCTGCCCACCGCCGCCTCGATGTGGTCCACCAGCGCGTCGAGCACCGCCAGCAGGTGGCGCTCGGGCACACCCTGGTCCCGCAGGGTCTGGAGGAGGGCCTCCGCCCGGCGGTCCAGGTCAGGATCCAGCCGATGGGCGCTGGGTTGCTCCATGTTCCCACCCCCTCCCGCCATGCGTTGTCGCGCCCTGCGCGCCTCGCCGACGGCCTGCGGCATCGTCGCCGCGAGATGCCGGGCCGTGTGGGCGGTGGCCAGCGCCACCGCCCGCCGCCACACCCGCCGTTCGACCTCCGGGGGCAGCTCGGCCGTCTGGCGCCCAAGCGCGAGCAGCCAGCCGCGCAAACGGTCAGGAGAAACGTCAATCCCCCGGTCGACACCCACCATGTGCTACCCCACCACCCTGTCGGACACATCCACAAATCCCACGGTGTCGCAATAATAAAACCTCCCGCCAGTCTCCACCAGGTCGGAGATGCTCAGGGAGTGCCCCCGGAACCCCGCCGGCCGCTCCAGGTTGAACCGCTCGTAGACGGCCTCCGGGTCCGCCCCGCCCGGTGGGTCGGGCTCCTCCCAGACGACCTCGTAGTCGGCGAGGCGCAGCGCCTCGCCCTCATGCTCCCGCCGGAACTCCCAGCCGGCGAACAGCAGCTCCCGCCGCCTGGGATGGTTCCGGCGCACCTGCCAGATCCGCATGGTTCCCTCCCCTCCTTAGCCGCGTCCGCGCGCAAGGGCGTCCAAGTGGTCGGCCGCCCTTCCCAGCAGGTCGTCGACCCCCTCCAAGCACCGGCGGACCTGGCGCGCCGTCTCCTCCACATCGAGCTGGGCGCGGCCGGACAGTTCGCCGGCGAGCCGCTCCAGGTCATCGACCTCGGACAGCACGTCGCTGATCGTCTCGTAGATCTCCGGCCTGGCCCGGCGCACGCGATCCGCCGTCGTGGCGGCCAGATCGCGGGCCCAATCCATGGGTTCGCGCATCGTTGATCTCCTCCCACACATGGCCCCCAGGGCCGGCCGGCGCGGGCGCGCCGCCCACCCGACCCGCCGTTTACCAACCCACCGAGCCGCGCCGACTTATGCCCTCCCCGCCGCCCGGCGGAGGATCGCCTCGCGCGCCTCCTCGCGGGTCATGTGGGGGTTCCACCCTTTGAGGGCCTCGTACTCCTCTAGCGTCATGATCGTCTTGGACCAGTCAACATGGCGCATGGCCTCATCCCGATCCGCTTCAATTAGCCGGTCCAGCTCGCCTGACTCGTACAGCTTGCGCCACGCCTCGTACCGGGCCTCCTCGCAGGCATGGCAGCATGGCTGCCCCTCCCGGTCGTGGAAGCCATGCTCCTCGCAGAACGGCCGCCCACAGGCGTCGCAGATGCCCTCGGCCTCCGCGCCGCAGACCGCGCAGGGGGCGGGGCGGTCGTCGTCCCACAGGGCCATCGGGCCCACCTCCCGCATCCAGACTTGGGGGCAAAAAGCGCCGCCCCCACCTCTTGCGGGGGCGGCGCCGCCGCTCATCAGATAGATCCTAGCTAAGATTCATCGAGCCGGCCGTCCGCGCCGAGCGCCTCCAGCCCGTCTA
>JAIMAE010000031.1 GCA_023512105.1 Bacillota bacterium
GCAAAGGGCCCAGGGACGACTGGGGTAGCTTGCCCCGCCAGAGCAGGGAGAGGAGCAGACTTCCTATCCCGCCCCCCACCACCCGGGCGATGACCTGGCCGAGTTGGCCCCGCCATCCCCACGCCACCAGCGACAGCCCGAGCGCAAAGGGCATGATCAGGTCGGCGCCTCGGGAGAGTGCCAACAAAAACGCCGCGCCGTTGATGACCTGCAGCCATCGAGCCAGGCCCTGCTGCCACAGGCGGGCCGATCCGAGGTAGGTGCAGGCGAGCCAGGCCGCGCCCCACAGCGCCCCGGCGGTGTCCGGATATTGGAAGACGCTGGCCCAGCGGTCGGTGAACAAAAGTCCGCTGAAAGGATGCATCCAATGGCCGGTATCGAGCGGGATGAGCCACGCCAAGACCGCCATCAAACCGCCGTAGGCCCACAGCCAGCGCTGCCCAAAGTGCTCCTCCTCGGCGGCAATCCAGGCCAACAGCGCCATCACCACCAAGGCGGCGTGGAGCACCGCCCCGGCCTGGGCCAGGCCCAAGTCCAGCGGTTGGGCCAAGGCGGCGATCAGGTAACCCACGGCGGCGGCCGCCCAGGGAGCAATCCCCCACCAACTCTCCCGGTCCACCCGGGCGAAGAGAAAGCCCCCGGTTAGAAAGAGGAGGCCGGCGACGATGAGTGCCGAATATTCAAAGAACATGCCTTGCGGCCACACGGTGAGCACCATGGCGGCCAGCGCCACCGTCCCCGCGTAGGGAACCAGCCAAGGGCCGGTTCTCGGCGCCTTTCGCAGGTACGCCGCTTTTTTCGCGGGCCGCCGTTCGGCGGAACTCGAGCGAACCGCCGGACTTGGCTTGGATTTGGGTGGCGAAGCCTCAGACTTCGGGCGCGTCTTGCGTTTGGCCAAAGCGCAATGCTCCTTTACTCGAACTTTCGATGCCCAGAGCCCCACCCGGCTCGGCCTGGGGCTTAAGGTGCGTTTTGGGGCTGCGTCAGTACCTTCATTCTACAGGAATCCCCACGAAATAAGGAAGGCAGAGCCCTTCCAACGAGCCCAAGTCCCAGCCGTGCCAAGAGAGAGACGATGCTCCCGGCCCAATCCCCGCGCTAGGCCTCGACTCTTCCCGGGCATTTCCCCTCCGGGGATTGGGACCCTTTCCCTGAGTCCGCACTGGCTCGTGGTCGGGCCACGGGTCTTGAAGGGCCCTGGCTTGTGGCCCGTCTGAGCACTGCTGCCAGCTTGGATGTTGCGGTAAAAGTCCCTCGGGACATCCAGGTGGACTGGCTCACAAAATCGGCCTCCGGCTAGCCTGGTTTCCCGCTCCGTTGCGTGCCCGCTCGCATCACCCGAAGAGGCCCGGGCTAATGGCGCGAGAAGGATTGAGAAGCTCCATTTGGAGGACCACCGACCGCGCGGCGATCCCCCGCTTAAAACCCGATGCATTGCCCATAACTGCCTCTGAGGCAAAAACGGCGCACGGCAGGTGTCCCCGGACCACAGCACCCGAGTGGCGGGTAGGCAAACAGGGCGCAGCGCCTCGGAGCGTGCTGGGGAGTGGTCCGAAGGTAGGGACCCCCACAGACTCCGCCTCGCTCCTGGAAGCCGGGCGATCGGAGGCTACGGCCGGGGTCCGCGAGCGAGTTGGCCGGGAGGAGGGAAGATCCCCCGCAGGACGGGGCGATCTTCCAGCCGCGATCGCCGCGCCAGCGCGTTTTGACCCCGGGTTGTCCGTCGCCCCGCCGGCCGAGACAGCCCCCAAAGGGGCGATCTAGCGCACGGCGGTGCGCAAATCACCGGGGCTGGCGGCGGTTACGGGCGGTAACATAGCGCGGCCCTCTCGACCGGCCGCAAGACCGTCGTGCAGGGTGGTCCGACCGCGGTATAAGGCATTGGTCCCGTGCCCCGCTATCGCTCGCCTTTCTTGCTTAGGGGGGTAAGCTCTCCGAGCCGGCCCACGGCGGATGCGCGCGGTCGTATTAGAACAATTAGCCGGCGAGGAGCAAGGTGGCCAACCGCAACGAGGAGGCGAAGGCTCCGCCGGTGGGCCGCTCGGTTTTAAGCTCTTCCCCTTCCAGGAAGGCGAAGTGGCGACGCGCCCTCACACGGCCAAGGTGGCAAGCGAGTGCTGGGAGGCCCACTGAAGCAACCGGGTGTCATGCGTAGCGAGGCGCAAGTGGTGGTGTTGCGCGGTGGCCACAATCATCCGGTCGGCCGGATCGCCGTAAAAATCGGGGAGTTGCGCACTGGCCAAGGCAATCGGCGCCGTAAGGGGGATCACAACCACATAGTTTAGTGCATCGTGGACCCATTGGGGAAGGTCCGGCAGGAGCTCCAGGCGACCTTTGGCGCAGAGCATGCCGATCTCCCACAGGGAGATGGCGGCGACGTAAAGGCCGCCACGCCAGTGGCTCAACTCGGCCAAGGCCGAGCGGGCCGAGCCCGCCAGGCGGTCGTCGCCGTTGAGCCACCACACCCACACGTGCGTGTCGAGGAGAACCGGGGCGGTGGGCTGGTCAGGCTTGGGCTCAGCGGGAGTCGGACGGGTCGGCATGCCAGGGTTCCCCCACGGGATCGACCAAGTCGTCATGGAGCACCGCCCGACCGCGTAACGCGCCGAACGCGGCGGGGGTGAGGATGCCGAGCACCCGACCGTCTTCGGTAATCAGGGCCGGAAGTTGTTCGGCCAACAACCGCCGGATCCGTGCTCGCCACAGGGCCGGCAGGGCCTCGAGCTCAATCTGTTCCACGGCGGGTCCCCCTTATCCTGTCCTCGGCTCCATTATACCGTGCTTCCAGACCATATAGCGGGGTCGCGCGATAGGCGGATGCCCGTAGAGCGCCAACCCCGGGCTTGCCGCCCTGACGGAGTATCGGGGCCGACGGAACCCGGTGGAAGGCGATCGCAGGAGCGCCCGCTCTGGCGTCTCCCGGGAGATGTGCGCGGAGTGATGGTCAAGCCCGACCTGCATCTTGGCTGCGGGGTCATCCTTGGCATCCAAGGCTTGCAGGAACTCCACAAACTCCCGGCTCCGGTGGCGGTCGCGGACCAACCCAATGACCTCTCCCGTCGCCAAGTCAATGCCCGCCAGCAGGCTGACCGTGCCATGGCGGACGGGCCCGGTCCTGTTCCCATGTCCCTCCCGGCCCGTCTGGCTGGGGCGACCGATCCGGCGCGGTGGTCCCGATGGCCTAGATGCCGGGTTTCTCGTCATCGGACAGCCGGACGGCGGGCCGCTTCGCGTCCAAGGCGAACGCGACTGGCTGGTAGACGTGCAAAACCCACGCCATTTTGGCGTCGCACGCCGGGTCCCGCCGTTCCAGATAATACTGCACCCGATGGAGATGGAGCGCCTGGGCCTTCAGGAGCTTGGCGACGGTGCCCGGGCTCAAGCGCGCCGCCGCGGGATGGCCTGCGGCTTCCGCCGTCTGGCGGATATGGGCGGCCAGCAGCCGCTGGGTCCACAACTTCGGCGCATACCCCAAGGCCGTGGGTTTCTGGCAGGCCAAGCCGATGATCCACGCTCAGTCCGCCGGCGTCCACTGCCAGGGGGCTGGCCTCCGGGGCCAAATCGACGCACCATCGCACCTTGCGCGTCGAAAACCGGGTGGTGCGATGAATGACCCAGAACTGGCCCAATCCACATAGGCCACCAGGATCTGGGCACGCTCCACCGCCTGGCGGGGGGCGGTGCGGGAATGGGCCAACCGTTCCAGCCAGACGCGGTCTTCCAGGGTCAGGACCAAGGGCGGTTTGGTACGGGGTGCAGTCAGGGAAGGTCATCCGCTCTGGAGTTTTCTTCGCCGTACCATATCGAGCTTATAATGTCCGGAATAAAGAAGCGATGTATTAGGTGGGGTGGCGGCCTGTCGATTCCGGGGGCCACACTCAGGTGGTGCCTCCCAGCAGGCCCAAGGGGACCCCCCGGGGCTCACGGCCAAGCACGCCTGCGGGAAAAAGTCCGACAGTCCCGCTTGGCCCATGGGGCCCAAGCCTCGGGTTCGACGAGGCAGGGTCAGGTTGATGACGATCGTGTCCTGCACGGCCAGAATGAACGAATACTCTGCTGCCCGCCGCATGGTCTTCTGGCAATGAGACGCCCGCATCGCTTCCGCGGACACCTGAGGATGGTCAAAAAACCGGTAGGCCGCCTTCGTTTGGCCCAGGTGCCACAGGCCTGGGGAATCGAAGCGGCGGGGTGTTCACTCAGGCGATCGACAAGGTGGACCAAGCGCTGGGCCCAGCGGGCATCGCCCAAGGCGGCGGCGCCACTTCGCTGACGGCCCAGAACATGCCCATGGCCCCCTCCCGACTCCTCCACTGCCTGGCGAACCCGTCTGGGAGGGTTTGCGCGGGCGCGACGCCCCCACCGCTCGGGAATGGCGGCGGTTCCTGCGCCATATTTGGGAGTTTCGACAGGCCCCAGGCTGACTCCCTTGAGGAGGCCCTCGCAACCCAGAAAAATTTTTCAGGGCTCGCTAAGCGCCCATGGGAGGGTGGGTAAGGCAGACTTATAACCCGGGCCAGGCCCTCCCCTCGGCCCTCCGGCCCACACCATGGAGTGTTCAGAGCTTGGGATTGCCGTTCCCACCTCGCAGCGCCGGAAGACGGCAAGGCACTTCGCGGCGGCAGAGGAATGGGTGGGCAGGGCCGCCGCCCATTGCAGGCGGCGAAGGTGAGGACCGACAAGGGTTCCCGGGGTAGACGGCCCTCCGTCGGAAGACAGCCATTTCCTCTCCCCTCTCCTTCCAGGCAAACCCGTTTCGACTCCCCTACCCGTCGCCTGGGCGGTCGATGCTAAGCCCCGCCCTTAAGTTGTCCTCCGAGCCACTCTCCAAGCCCGGTGGCCGCCTGGTAAGGCCCGGTATCCAACCCTTTGCCTAGGGTTGGATCCCCCTTCACCAAACCTTCATACAACCTTCACCGACCGTTAACCGGGCATTCACCGGCCTGCCGTAGGATGGTCGCGGCGATTTCCAATCTGGCCAAGATAGACCAGTCAACCAAGCGGGCCCTGGGGCAACCCAGCCCAAGGAGGATGCTCGCGCATGATGTGCCGCCTAGAGTCGGAAGCCCTTGGCCTTTTTCCGGCCTTGTTCGGGTTTGGCCGTACCTTGGCTTGCCCGTCTTGCAAAAGGTGGGGAGGGATACCGTGGCCTCATTACGAATTGACCGCGTCTTTAAGCGGTTTGGGAGCGTGACGGCGCTGGCCCAGGTAACCTTGGACATCCACGACGGAGAGCTGATGGTGTTGCTTGGGCCCTCGGGATGTGGCAAAACCACCTTGCTCAGGGCGGTGGCCGGCCTGGAGACAGTCGACGGCGGAGAGATCTACGTCGGCACCGAACGGGTCACCGAGATCCCGCCGCACCGCCGCAACATCGCCATGGTGTTTCAGAACTACGCCCTCTACCCCAACCTCAACGTCTTTGACAACATCGCCTTTCCCCTGCGGGCGCGCCGGATGCCTCGGGAGAAGGTGGCACAGCAAGTCCAAGCCGCCGCCCACCGCCTGGGGCTTACGGAAATCTTGGGACGCAAGCCCCATCAGCTGTCCGGAGGGCAACGCCAGCGGGTGGCGATCGCCCGGGCGATTGTGCGCGAGCCGGCGGTGTTTTTGATGGACGAGCCCCTGTCCAACTTGGACGCCCAGTTGCGGGGGCGATTGCGCACCGAATTGACCCGCCTCCAACGCCAGCTGCGCACCACCACCATCTACGTCACCCACGACCAGGTGGAAGCGATGACCATGGGGGATCGGATTGCCATCTTAGAGGGCGGCCGCCTCCAACAGGTGGGCACCCCGGCCGAGCTCTACCACCGCCCCGTCAACCTCTTTGTCGCCGGTTTCCTGGGGTCACCCAGCATGAACTTGGTGGAGGCGCAATCTGCACCCCGGAAGGGAAAGCCAGGCGTCCTGTTGGGCGGGCAGGGATGGCTGCCGTTGCCCGACCACTACCGCCACCTCCCGCCTGGCTTAGGGGTGAAAGTGGGCATCCGGCCAGAGTCCCTGCAGATTCGCCAAGCGGCCGACGCCTTTGCCACCGGCCGGGTCGAGGTGGTGGAATACTCGGGGTTTGAAACGGTCCTGGTGGTGTCGGTGCAGGGGCCGCACACCATCCAGGAATGGTCGGTGAAAATGTTAGGACATCCCCCGGCGCGGGTCGGCGACGTCGTCCCCCTGACCGTCTCCCCAGACCAAATTCACCTGTTTTTGAGCGATAGCGGCGAGCGGATCGGGATGCCGGTAGCTCCGGGCGAACCCTCCCATCTCCGGTGGACAGAACCGGAGGGAACCCTTGCCTGGGCCGAATCCCTCCCCGCGGCGGCCCCGGTCCCCGCCGAAACCACGCAATGAAAGGGGTTAAGAGCATGCTGCGCGTTTGGGCCGCCGCGGCGGCAACCGGAGTGGGCCTTCTCGCTTTGGCCGGTTGCGGCAATGCAGGCGTCGCCTCCGGTTCCCAACCTTCCAGTGCCTCTCACACCATCACCCTGACCTACGACTATCCGGTAGGCGTCTCGGGCCCGTTGGCCCAGATCATGAACGGCATGGTGGCCCGCTTCAACCAAACCCACCCGGGGATTCACGTCAACCCGGTGTTCTCCGGCAACTACGTCCAAACCCTGGCCAAGGTGGAAACCGCGATTCAAAGCGGCACGCCGCCAGCGGTGGCGGTGCTCAACCACACCGCGGTCTTTGACTTGTTGCACCTCAACGCGGTGCAGCCGCTGGATTCGCTGGTGCAGAGCGGCGACTTCTACCCCGCCCTGCTTCAACCGAAAGTCGGCGGACATTACTGGAGCGTGCCCTTCCAGCGTTCCACGGTGGTCCTCTACTACAACAAGGCGCTGTTCGCCAAGGCGGGGTTAAATCCCGACCAGGGTCCGTCGACCTGGCAGCAGCTGGTGCAAGACGCCTCCCTTATTCAAGAGAAGACCGGGGTGACCGGCATCGAAATCCCCTCTGACGGAACGGTCTACTGGGAGTTCCAGCCGTTCGCGATCGAGGCCGGGCAAAACCTGGCCGCCAATGACGGGGTCACCGTGCACTTCAACTCCCAAGCCGCCGAGACGGCGCTCCAGTTTTGGGTCGACCTCTCCCACAAATATCACGTGGAGCCGCCGGGGATCCTGCCCTGGAACACCGTGCCCGACGACTTCGAGCGGGGCAAGACGGCCATGATCGTCCACTCCAGCGGTAGCTTGGCCTCGATCGTGCAGAACGCCTCCTTCCCCGTCGGAGTCTCGTTCATGCCTCAAGGCGTCGGTCAAGCCCGCACCAACATGGGCGGCGGGGACTTTTACATCTTCCGGGGCATCTCGCCCGCCCAGACCCAGGCGGCGGAGACGTTTGTGCGCTGGATGACCGCGCCCGCCCAGGCCGCCTACTGGAGCATGCACACCGGCTATGTTCCGGTCACCTCCCAGGCCTTGCAAGATCCTCAGATGCAACGGTTCGTGCAGCAACACCCCCAGTTCTTGGTGGCCCCCGAGCAGCTCCAGTACGCGGAACCAGAGCTCTCGACCTACCAGCTAAACCAGATCTACGAGATCTTCGACAGCGCCGTGCAATCGGTGCTCGACGGCCAGACCGACGTGAAGACTGCGCTCAACCGGGCCCAGCAGCAAGCCGAGGCCGCTCTCGCCCCCTACCGCACGACCGGCCAATGAAGGTCGCCTGCGCAAAGGCGCGGAGTCTCTGACCACGGAGGGATGATGGTGCAAGAAAGTCCGTTGACTCCGCAAGTCCACCCCGGGCCGAGGGGGTTGCCTGCCCCCCGCTGGAGCCAGGGCTCGACCGGCCTGGCTTACGCCGCCCTGGCCCTCCCCGCCGCGTTGGTGCTCGCCTTCGTGGCCTGGCCCTCGCTCTCGACTCTGATCCACAGCCTGCTTGCGCTCAACGCCCGCGATGAGGCAACGGGTTTTGCCGGCCTTGCCAACTACCGCGCGCTGTTCGCCCAACCCCTCTTCGGCCACGTGCTGGCCAACACCGCCTGGTTCACCCTGGCCGCGTCCACCTTAAGCGTGTTGGTGGCTTTGGCCCTGGCCTTTCTCTTGGCGCGGGTGCGGGGAGACCATCCGATGGCCCGCGGGCTCTTGGTCGCCATCTTCTCGCCCACCATCATCCCCACCATCGCCGCCGCCAACCTGTGGTTGTATTTCCTGGCTCCCCAAATCGGTTTGGTCGACCGCCTGTTGCGCTGGCTTGGCCTCGGGGGAGAAAACTGGCTCGGGCAGCCGCACTCCGCTCTGGCGGTGATGGTTGCCCTCTACCTGTGGAAGTACGCCCCCTACTACGCCCTCTTTTTGTTGGCGGGAATGCAAGCCGTGCCCCGCAACGTGCTTGACGCCCTGCGCCTGGATGACCCCCGGGGGGCGCTGGGATTTTGGCGGGTGCTTCTGCCCCTTCTCGCCCCCATGCTGCTCTTCGTCACCGTGCTGGCGCTTTTAAACGCGGTGGAGACGGTCGACCCGATTTACGTCATGACCCAAGGCGGTCCAAACAACGGGACCAACCTCGTCATGTACTACCTCTATCAACTGGGCTTTGAATTCTTCGCCTGGGGGCCGGCGGCGGCGCTCTCCGCCCTGCTGATGGCCGTCTTGTCCTCGCTCTCGGCACTCGCCCTGATCGTCTTAGAAAGGAGGGCCTTCCATTGGCAATAGCTCGCGCCATCCGGCAAGTGGGCCCGGGTCTCTTGCTGGCCGCGCTGGCCCTGGTCTGGGCCTTTCCCAGCCTGTGGGTGCTCTTTGCCACCTTTTGGCAGGCTGGCCACTTTACCCTGGTCCATCTGTCCCAGGCCTGGGCGTCCGCTCCGTTTGGAGGCTACGCCCTCAACACCGTGGAGATCGTGGGCGGCCTGTTCTTCGCCCAGGCGCTCTTTGGCGCCGCCGTCGGCTTTGTCTTGGCCCGCTACCAGTTTCCCGGCAAAGGGCTGATCACCGCGTTGTTTCTGCTCCAGATCGTGGTGCCGCTCTACGCCGTGCTGATCCAGGAATACCGGATCATTCAAGGTCTTCACCTGCTCAACAGCAAACTTGGGATCATGCTCCCCTACGCCGTCTCCGGCATCGGGGTGCTGACCTTCCGCCAGGCCTTCCGCGCGGTGCCCCGCGAACTGGAAGAGGCGGCCCGGCTGGATGGTTACGGCACGCTCGGGGTGGTCTGGCACGTCTACCTGCCTCGGGCCATCCCCGCCGCCTTGGCCTTTGCCGTGGTATCGGTGACCTATCACTGGACCGACTTTCTTTGGCCGCTGATGGTCACCAACACCGATGCCGCTCGGCCGATTGCGGTCGGGTTGGCCATGTTGGCCCAGGCCAGCGAGGCCGGGTTGCAGTGGAACCTTTTAGCCGCCGCCACCGCGGTGGTGGTGCTGCCCATCCTGGTGCTGTTCGCGCTGTATCACCGCCGCATCCTCGCCGCCTTCACCGCCAGCTACGACTGGTAGGGCGCGAGGGGTGGCCGGCCGGCCTCACCAAAACCGTGGAGGGATTGTTGTGGTTCGGATCGTGCAGGTCTCAGACCTTCACATCGAAGCCGAGCCGGAGACCATGTTCCCTGGCGTCGGCCGCGTCTTGGAGGAAGCCTCTGAGGTCATTCGGGCGCTCGCTCCGGATCTGTTGGTGGTCACCGGCGACCTGACCACGTTTGGCAGCTCGCGCCCTCGCGATTTGGTTCTGGCCAGACAATGGCTCGAGCAGCTTGACCGGCCCTGGGTGGCGATTGCCGGAAATCACGACCTCGGCTCCAGTCCCGAACGGGCCCTGCGACATCCCGAGACCGAGGCCTATGAGCCGCTCCCGCTGGCCAGGACGCACTTTGGCACGGTATTCGGCCCTCAGCCGGTGAGCGCGGTCGACCTGGGAGCGGTCGAGGTGGTGGCCTTCAACCTGCGGGCCGGAGATCCGGACAACACCCTGCCGGCGATCCGGCAGGCGGTGGAGCAGAGCGCAAAACCGGTGATCCTCTGCGGCCACTACCCGCTCGAGCCGGTGCGAGTCGGCGGCCCCTGCAGCGCAGAAGCATCCCAGGCCACCGGAAGCTTCCTGCCTGAGCTGGCCACCCTGGTCCAGCCCTTGGTCGCGCAGTACGACCATATCCGCCTGTACTTGGCCGGACACGTCCACGTCAACAGCCGCCTACCCCTCAGTCCACACTGCCTGCAGCTTACCACCGGGGGCCTTGGCCCAGGGGCGAGCAGCCTGCGCGTCTTCACGGTGGCTCAAGGGTGGGTCCGCTATGACACTCTCTTGGGACCGGGGCCGCAAGGGTTTTGGGAACGGGTGGCCCCGGCGATGGGGCCCTATCCCCCGGCCTACCACCTCGGCACCTCCGAGGAGCAAGGCGGGGAGTGGCGGCTTGAACCGTGACATCGAAGCTCCTTCGTCCTCCGATTCCCTCCAGAGCGCCCAGGAGCCGGGAGCGTCCGACCCTCGCGCTCCGGGCGTCCTGCCGCAGCCGAACCAAGCCAACCGGCTTGGTTGCCCAGGGAAGGCGCAGTCGCGGCCCGGGAGTTCCCAATAGGCCTTGGGCGGTGAGCTATGCCGCCACTGCCATGCCAGCCGCTCGCCTCCTCCGGCACAACACTCGCTGAAAGACGCCGAGACAGGCTTTGCCATCGCCCGCTTTCCACGGTAGGATAAGGTGCCCCCGCGAGGGGTCTTTAAGGCCAGGGCGTCCCCTGGCCTGGCTGACCGCAAGCCTCCGGCTGTCGACTGGCCCACCCCTGCGCGGTCGCGGAAAGAGGATTTTTAGGGCTGGACGTGGAACTTCCTAGGCGCGCCGCTCGACACACGCGTCGATCGCGGGCGAGGCCTGGGAGAAGGGTTTTGCGACATGGCAGATGGGATCAAACGAGTCATCGTCTTGCTGGGAGATCTGCTGGCGGTTCACCTGGCGGTGGTGGTGGCTTTCTGGGTGCGCTTTTTAGGGCGCCCTCCGGCCTACAACCTCGACGCCTACTGGCGGCTGGCCCCTTGGCTTTCCCTGGTGGCCTTGGTGTTGCTGGCATCGTTTGACCTCTACGAGGAACGTTGGATTCCCGACCAAGAGCTGCGCCGCCGCCTCACCCCCACCGTGGCCTTGATCGCCTCCATCTCCGTAGTCATCTCCTACCTCTTGGGCAATCTGGGGTTTCCTCGCAGCGTCTTGGTGGTCAGCGTGCTCTTCAGCTGGCCGCTGCTCTACGGGTGGCGTCGGCTGGTCTTGCACTGGCGCTACGAGCAGCAGCCCACCCACATCGTCTGGATCGGCTCCCCCCCCGGGCCAGAGGACCTGCATCCCATCCTGCAATGGGGGTACCGCCCCACCGTCACGGTGGTGGCGCCGGCATGCTTTCAGGCCGGGGTCACCGCCGACCTCTTGGTGGTTGGCGAGGAGGTGGAACCAGAGGTCAAGGCCGAGGTGTTCTTAGACGCGCTCTCTCGCCACATCCCCTGCATCTTCAAACCCTCGTTGTTGGAAAGCCTGGTCGCCCAGGCCAGCCTGGTGGTCAGCGGGCAGACCCCCTACCTGCGTTTGAAACCGGTGGAGTTGCCCTGGCTCAACCGCTGGGCCAAGCGCTTGTTTGACCTAGCGGCCGCCTCGGTTCTGAGTCTCTTGCTGCTCCCGCTGGGGGCGGCGATTGCGCTGGCCATCTACCTCGACGACGGGCGACCGGTCTTCTACCGGCAAGAGCGGGTCAGCCTGCACGGAACCCCGTTTTGGCTGTGGAAGTTTCGCACCCTCGAGCGAGATCACGAGTCCAAGCGCGGCGCCGGTCTTACCCTGCCCCACGACGACGGGGTCACCCGGGTCGGGCGGTGGCTGCGGATAAGCCACCTCGACGAGATTCCTCAGCTTTGGAACGTCTTGCGGGGTGAGATGTCGTTGGTGGGGCCGCGGCCGGAACGGCCACATCTGGTGCAGGGATTCTCCGAACGCCACCGGGGTTATCCGCTTCGGCACCACGTGCCGCCCGGGTTGACCGGCTTGGCCCAAGTCCAGGGCCACTACCTCTCCTCGCCGGAGGAGAAGTTGCAGATGGACTTGACCTACGTCCGCTCCCACTCGCTGTGGGCCGACCTCAAGATCCTCCTCCGCACCATCAGCCACCTTTGGCATCGTCCCCCGGATCCCCCGTCCTCGAGCCTCTCCTCGTAGAGCGGGCCGCCTCGGCGCCCGATGGTCCCTAGGTTTGCAGGACGTGGTAAAAACCCGCCCCTTCGGCTAAGCTGAACCCAGGGCAGAATCAGCTTTCCCGCCCCGCCCAAGCATGGTGTCACCAATGGTAAGGAGGGCCCTTTTTGACCCGAGGAAAGCGTTGGCTTGGATATGCGCTGGCCGCCTTTGTGGCCTTCTTTGCCTTTTTGGGCGCGATCGGGCTGCGAATCGCCCCGCCCTCTCCCACCGCCTCCGGCCAAGACATCAACCTCGGAGCGGTCCCGGCCCCGGACTTTCAGTTGACCGACGCTCAGGGCCGAGCGGTCTCGCTCGGGCAGTACCGAGGGAAGGCGGTGGCGCTGGCCTTCTACGACCCCCGCTGCAGCGGCGTGTGTCCCCCGGTGCCGGCGATCTTAAGGGATGTCCAGCGGAATCTGGGACCTCAGGCCAGCCAACGGGTGGGATGGCTCATCGTCAACACCAACCCGCTGCCCGGCCCCACCACCGCGCCTGCCTCCTTACCCGGCCGGTTTCTCTCCGGCTCGCTTCCGCTCCTTTACTCGGTGTGGCAGGCCTACCACATCGACGTGGCCGTCGAGGGCGGACGGGTGGCCTACACGGCAGCCATCTACCTCATCGACGGCCAAGGTTTGGAACGCTACCTGTTTCCGGTCAGCAGCCAGGCCTCCGCCAGCGAGCGCGCCGCCGCGATCAGCCGACAGCTTACCGCCCTCTTGGGGAGGGCCAATCAGTAGTAGACCGCGGTCCCAAGCCCGCCGGTCACCGCCACCACCTCGCCGCTGATCCCCACCGCCCGCGGGGAGACCAGGAACACGGCCACATCGGCCAGTTCCTCGGCGGTCACCAGGCGACCAATCGCCGGCTGCGCCGACAGCTGGGCCACGTGTTGCTCGTAGGGCACGCCGCGAAAATTGGCCTGCGCCTCCATCCGCTCCCGGAAGGTTTCGGTGATGGTCACCCCAGGATAGATGGCGTTGACGGTGATCCCGTCTTTCCCCAACTCCCGAGACAAATTGCGGGTGAGGTTGACCACCGCCGAATTGCGGGCGCCGGCCGAGATCCCCCCGGCCTGACGGGCCGAGGAGCCGCTCAGGTTGAGGATGCTCCCGCCGCCGGCCCGCCGGATCCAGGGCACCGCCTCGCGGATGCAGCGTAGGTAGCCCAAGAATTTCTCCTCAAAGTCGTGGAGGATCATCTCGTCGGTGACGTGGGCGAAATCCTCCGGCACCGCCCCGCTGACCCGGGCCCCGGCATTGACCAGGATGTTCAACCCGCCTAAGGCGTCGACCGCCTGGCGCACCATCTTTTGAATGGACGGCAGCGAGGTCAGCTCCACCTCCAGGGGCACCACCCGTCCCCCGGTGGCCTGGGCCAGCTCCCTGGCCGTCCGCTCCAAGACGTCGCGCGTGCGCGCCGCGATCGCCACCTCGGCGCCTTCCTCCAACAAGCGGAGCGCGATCGCTCGGCCCAAACCACGGCTGCCACCGGTCACCAAGGCGCGCTTGCCGCGCAGCTGTAAATCCATCGCTCTCTCGGCCTCGAGGGTTCCGAGGCCTTCCTCCCTTCTTCGCTTGGCTACCTCACCTTCGTGGCAAAGCATGCAACGACAATGCACCGGAGAGGATTCCACATTCCCTTAGGCTTTCCCTCCCCCGGTCTGCCGGTTGGAGTGCGGTATACTGGTCCTAATCCCATACGCGGAGGAGGAACTATGGCCTACGCCGTGCTCTTTCACCTCAACAGCGGCCGCACCGAGGATCAGCGGGCGGCACTGCGCAACATCGAAAACCTTCTGGCCGAAATCCCCGAGGCCCAGGTGGAGTTGGTGGTGCAAGGAGACGCCTTGCCGATGGTGCAAACCGCCCACAGCCCGCTGGCCAAGGAACTGCAGGCGCTGTGCGCCCGCGGCGTCGAGGTGGCGGTGTGCCGAAACACCATGCGCGCCCGCGGGGTATCCGAGGAAGAGCTCTTGCCGGGAATGCGGGTGGTCCCCTCGGCGGTGGGGGAACTGGTGCGAAGGCAGCACGAAGGCATGGCCTACATAAAGCCGTGAGCGGAAACCCCATGAACAGCGGACCACACTCCTCGTTCGACCTCTCCTGGATCCGACCGGTGCGATCCTGCGCCCGAGCCGACTGGGCTTGGGCCGCATGGCCGGGAGAGCCCACCTGGGAGCGGATGGCGCAGATCGGCTGTCCTCCCCCCGAGCCGCCCACCTTCTGGGAGTGGTTTCCCCGCCACCTGCCCTGGCTTGGGGTGGGAGAAGGAGAGGGCCCACCCCGCTTTTGGCTGTGGGGCTACCCCAAGGGCCTCGCCGCCCAGGCGGCCTTAGATGTGCTCGACTTCTTCGGCCGAGACCGGTCCATTCTCACCCCCTTAAGTCGTCAGCGCTTGACCGAGCTCCCTCGAGCCACGGCGGTGGCGGTGCTCTACACCCCCGACTGACCGCTCTGCGCCCAGGCCGTGCGCCTGGTGGGAGAGGCGACCTTACGAGCACCTCGGCTGGTCGCCCATATCGTAAGCCTTGAGATGGCGCCCGAGCTGGTCGAGCGCCTGGCCATGCGAGGAGCCCCGCTGGTCTTCTTTGGAGGTCAGCGGCGGGAGGGACCGCTCAACGAATGGGTGATGATGGCTTCCCTGGAGGCCGGAGAGCCGGGGCCCTGACCCCCGCTCAGGTTCTGCTGGGCGGTTCGGCCAACCCCCGTCTGGCCTCCTTCCCCCTAAGCAGCGAGAGCACGGCCGCCACCAGCACCAGGACGATGGCGGTGGCCAAGGCGGCGTGCAGGCCGCGGACAAAATCCAGCGCCAGCTTGGCCTCCAGCCCGGCCACCCCCAGGAAGATGGCAAAGGCGGCACTGCGCGGGATGGCCAGCGCCGCCACCAACAGGCTGATGGCAAAGCTGCTGACCATGCCGACGTTGGCGAAGGTCCTCAGCAGGCCGTTGGCCACCCCGTAGGCCGAGGGCGGGGCGTTGACCACCACCGCGCTGTTGTTGGCCGGGTAGAACGACCCATTGCCGACCCCGGTGACCAAGGAGGCCAAGGCCACGTGCCACAGGGGCGAGGATGGGGTGAGCGAGGCGTAGATCCCAATCCCAAGCGCCTGCACCAGCAGGCCGATGGTGGCCGGATACCGCGAGCCATAGCGGTCGGCCAGGTGGCCGGCCCAAGGTCCCACCACGCCTCCCACCAGGTAACCCGGCACCAGCAGCAACGAGGCCGAGAAGGGGCTTAAGCCGCGCACCCCTTGCAGGTACATGATGACCAGGAAGATCACCGCGTACCCCCCCAGGGCCTGAAAGAAGGCGGCGAGAATCGAGGCGGTGAGCACGCGGTGGGAGAACAGCTGCAAGCTCACCAGGGGAGAGGGGTGGCGGCGCTCCCAGGCCGCAAACGCGGCCAAGATGACCAGGCCGCCGCCGATCGCGGCCCCAATCTGACCGGTCCAGCCGGTCCCGGTCATCCGGGTCAGCCCGAACAATACCAGGGAGAGCCCGAGGCCCAAGAGCAACATGCCCACCGTGTCCAAGGGCTCCCGGCGCGCGGAGCGGCGGCGGGGAAGCCAGCGATAGCCCAAGGCCAGGGCCACGATGCCAATCGGCAGATTGATGAAGAACACCGACCGCCAGTTGACGTAGGTGATGAGGATGCCGCCCAGCAGGATCCCCAAAATCGCTCCCACGCTCCAACCGATCCCGGTGATGCCAAACGCCCGCCCCCGCTTGGGCCCGGGGATGGCATCGGCGATGATCGCCCCGCTATTGGCGGTGATCAAGGCCCCGCCGATCGCCTGCAGGACCCGAAAGCCGATCAGTTGCCCGGCCGACTGGGCCAGCCCGCAGAACACCGAGCCGATGGTGAAAATCACAAACCCGAGGTTGTACATGCGCGCCCGCCCGTACATGTCCCCGAGCCGGCCGACCTGGGTGGCCAGCAAGGTGAGCACCAGGAGATAGGCCATAATCACCCAGACTACGTCGGCCAAGGTGGAGTGCAGGTCGCGCATGATCACCGGCAGTCCCAGCACCACGATGGTGGTGTCGATGGCCGTGATCATCAGCCCCACCAGCACCACCGCCAACACCCATCGCTGCTCGCGCTCGCCCAGCGCCGCTTCGGCCCCCGCCGGCAGAGCGGTTTTCTGACCATAGCTCATGGGCCTACCCCCCTTGTCGTGGGCGCTCGTCGCCCGATTGTCTGTGCGATCCACTCTCCGCCCTTAAAGATTCCTTTCTTTCCCGGATTTTACAAGGGGGGGCGCCGATGCGGGTCAAGGAAAGCTGGCGGGCCTAAGCGCATTGAGCGCCGTGGGCACCCCCGCAGTCGGGATCCGCTTTGCCCCCAAACATTTCTTTCCGTGCCTAGCCGATAAATCCCTTAGAATACATACGGGATACATTTCCGGGTCGGCCAGCCGACGACCGGTCTATGGCGCGTTTAATACCCGAGAGAGACCAGATGGGAGGAGCAGCCGTGGAAGGCGTAACCGAAGCCTTGCTTGCGATTCGCGACCGTTGGCATACCAAAAACCATCCCTTCTTCGACGATTGGGAGGCCGGGCGGCTTACCCTGCCGCAAATGGGGCAGTACATGGCGCAACACTACTTGCTGGTGAAGGAGATCCTGCGCCCCTATGGGGTGTGCTACGCCAGAGCTCCGGAGGATGTCCAGGCCTTTATCATCGAGAACCTGGCCGAGGAGTTCGGGTTGGTAGGCGAGGGGGGAGGCGCTCCCAAGAACCACAACGCGATTTTGCTGCGCTGGACCGAGACCTGTGGGCTTAGCGCCGACGACGTGATCAAGAACACCCAGCGGCTCCCGGAATTGACGGCGCTCTTAGACATCATGTGGCGTCTGGCCTATCTCGCCCCTTGGCAGGTCTGGCTGGCCGCCCAGGCCGCCCAGGAATCGCAACAAGTGGGCATCCAACTGCGCACCGTGCCCGCCCTGCGTCAACACTACGGCTTTTCGGAAGGTGACGCCCGAATCGAGTGGTTCGAGGAACACCTCACCGCCGACACCGAGCACGGCCGGCGGTTCTTTGAACTGGCGGCCAAGTACATCACCGACGAGGCGCTTTTGGAGCAATGCAAGGCGGCCGTCGAGGAAACCTGCAAGGCGCGCTGGAAGTACATGGACGCCGTCTACACCACCTTCGTGGGCCCGCTGCCCGAGCGGGCAGCCCGATAACCCTCGAGCAATGAGGCGCCTCTCCGCTGGGGGAGGCGCCGCCTGGTTTTAGAGGCCTTGCCATGCCGCCAAACTGACCTCCCCGCCCACCACGGTACGATCCCGCCTCACCCGTGTTCGGAGCGCGTCAAGCCTGAAATCCGGGCCAGCCTAGTTCAAAAAGGAGCTGGCATCTGCCCTTCCAGGCCCGCCCATAGGCGAGATTTTCACTCTTATAACAATCCTATAGTTTCAATTATAATAGTGACACTATCGCGTCTTGTCTTGAGCTTTGGCGGACTTTTGGCTGTGGTTGGCTGCCTTCTTGGAGAGGAGGGATTACGGATTTGACGCTCTACCGACGGCCCTTTCCGGAGGTGCGCGAGATCCTGCTCCAACGCGCCCGCCTTCACCGTAACCCGATGGAATTCGTTCCTGAAGCCCGCGCCGCGGCCGTGCTCGACCGCTTGCAGACCCTCGACCGCGACGCCTGGGCCGCCGCCTTCATGGAAGCCGCCCAGCCGTTTTGGCAGGCCGGATTAGAAGCCGAGGCGGCCGGAGACCTCGAGCGGGCCCGGAGCTCGTTCTTGGACGCCTACGGCCTGTTCCGGGTCGCCCGCTACCCCGCCCCCAACTCCCCGAAAAAGCTGGAGGCTTACCGGTGGTCCCAACAGGCCTACCTTCGCCAGAGTCGCCTGGGCCCCAATCCGGTGGAACGAGTGGCCATCCCCTATTTGGGGAGGCTGGCCCCGCCGGAGAGCGCCATCATCGGCTACCTGCGCAAGCCGGACACGGACGGCCCGGTTCCTCTGGTGATTCAGTGGGGCGGAATCGACTCGTTTAAAGAGGATCGGCACGGCGAGATCTACCTGGAGCAAGGGTGGGCGGTGTTGGCGGTTGACATGCCCGGGGTGGGTGACGCCCCCATCCCAGGTTCCGAGCAAGCGGAAGAACTGTGGACCGGAATCTTTCACTGGGTACGGGAGCGCGCCGACCTCGATGCCGAGCGGGTGGCGGTGGTGGGAGCCAGCACCGGCGGCTACTGGGCCACCAAGTTGGCCCACACCCACCGCCAGTATCTGGCCGCCGCCGTCAACCACGGAGGCCCGGCCCACCATGCCTTCCAGCCGGATTGGATCCGCCGCGCCGCTCAAGGCGAATATCCGTTCGAGCTGGCCGAGACCCTGGCTTCCGCCTTCGACCGCTCCACCGCCGAAGAGTGGCTGGAGTACGCCCCGCGCCTGTCGTTGCTCGAGCAGGGCGTTCTCGACCAGCCGTGCGCGCCCCTGCTGTGCCTCAACGGCGTGGAAGACTCGATCTTTCCAGTCCAAGACATGTACCTGCTGCTGGAACACGGCGCACCCAAGGTCATGCGGCTGTACCCCGGCGGCCACATGGGCCACCACCCCGACCTCTTTCCCACCCTGGTGGCCTGGTTGCGCCAGTATCTCAATCCTCCCCAAGCGTGCCCCTGAAGGACTCCTTCCGCCAAGAAAGGGTGAACGCTCGTGCAAACTCCGGACGCTTCCGTGCCGCGACGCACCCGGCTGGTGGTGGCGGTGGTGCTGGTGGCGATGGGATTTACCTTCCTCGCTCCCACCCGGCTGGACATCGCCATCCTCTTGCGCAACATCATGCAGGGCATCGGAGTGACCAGCCTGGCCGCCGGCGGCCTGATCTCCACCGCCACCTTGATCGGCGACGGGATCACCGAACCGTTCCTGGGCCGCCTCTCCGACCGTTGGAGTCGCCGGCTCTCGCTCTCGCTGGGAATCGCGCTCTTTTCCTTCTTCACGTTGTTGACCGCGCTGGCTGCCAACTTCACCTCGATGCTGATTGTCCGCGTGCTGTTGGGAATTGGCCAAGCCATGTTCATCCCCGCCTACTTCGCCTTTTTGGGCGGCGCCTTTGGACGCCATCGGGGGCTGGTGCTGGGTTCGCTGGCCGGGCTTTTCACGGTGGGCGCCGCCATCAACCCGCTGCTGACCAAGGCGCTGTTTGACGCCGGCCACACCTGGCAGACGCCGTTCTGGTACTACGGGGTGTTTGGGCTGCTCTTGGCCGGGGCGGTGGGGTTGGTGGGCCGAGGCGGGGTCTACGAGCTCAACCGCGTCCCCTCCCGCAACCTTCCCGCGCTCAGCCTGGGCGGGCTGCCCCCGAGCATGTTTCTTCTCCTCATCACCATGGTCTTTTGGGGCCTCTCCCAATATGGCTATCTCGGCATCTACGTGACCTACCTGCGCACCATCCACCACTTTAGTCTCGGCGCCGCCGCCGGGGTGGCCTCGATCGCCAGCTGGACCTCCTTTGGCTTCTCCTTTTTGGGCGGCTGGCTGTCGGATCGGATTGGACGCCGGACCTCGCTCCTCATCTATGGGCTGATTAGCCTGGGGATGTCCATCCCCCTCTTCCAGTGGGCCAACAGCTTTTGGTCGGCCACGGTTTTCGCCGCCATCTTCCAGGCCGCCAACGGCATGTTCTACCCGCTGGGGGTGGCCTACGCCCAAGACATGGCCGAGGCCCACCGCCTGGGCTGGCACTCGGGGATGGTCAGCGGAACCGGCCACATCATGGCCGGCCTCTCCGGTCTGATTGTCGGCGCCTTTGCCGGAGCGCTAGGATTTGCCTCCATCGGCTGGGTGTTCGTGGTCGCCTCCGCCATCATGGTCGTGGCCATCTACTTTACCCGCGACCCCCGAAGCGTGGTGGTGACGGCTCAGGCCCAGTCCTCGGAACCAGCCGCGACATAGGTCCTCGCCCGGCAGAGGCGAGTCTCAAAATCCCAGGAAAGGAGTGGTCTGTCTGATGGCCGATGGTGAACGGTTGACTCCGCTGTCCGTCATCACCTTCTCTCGACCGCTGGCCGTGCTTGCCGCGGAACGGCTCGGGTTCTTCCGCGAGGCAGGGTTAGAGGTTCACTACACCATCACCCGGGGCTCGGTGGAGCAAATCCGCGGTCTGTTGGCCGGACGCTTCGATGTGGCGCATACCGCCGCCGACAACGTGATGGCCTACAACGACCGCGAAGCCGCAGGGCTGCGGGTGGTATGGGTAGGCGACCTCGGGCTTGGCCAGAAGCTGTTTGTGCAGCCGGAAATCCCTGATTACGCGTCACTGCGCGGTGCACAGTTAGGGGTCGACGCACTGGACACCGGCTACGCCTTTGTCTTGCGAAAGATGTTGTCCCTCCACGGCCTGGAGCCCGACGCCTACCAGCTGGTCTCGGTGGGAGGCACCCGAGAGCGCTTTCAGGCCTTGCGGGAAAAAACGGTGGCAGGTGGCCTGTTAAGCGCACCTTACGACACCGCCGCCGAGGACGCCGGCTTTCGCCTCCTCGACCCCGCCAGCCGCTATTTCCCGAACTACCCGGGACTGACGGTGGCCGTCACCGAGGGCTGGCTCTCCCAGCACAAGGAGCTGCTCCAGCGCTACCTCGCCGCCCTTCGCCGCGGGATGGCCTACGGGGCCGACCCGGCCCACCGCCCTGAACTGGTCCGCTTTCTGGCCGCGGACCAGGGGGTGGATGAGGAGGCAGCCCTTCGGCGCTACGAGGCCGAGCGGGCGGTGCAAAGCCGCGTCCTCCCCAGCCTGGCCGAGGTGTTGCCGGCGTTGCAGGGAGTGCGAACGTTGAGGAACGAGATGACGGGCGTCCACCGGCAGGTGGAGGAGTCTTTTGACACCAGCGCCTGGCCGCAATGACTTCAAGAATCATGCAAAGGGAAAGGAGAGCGCTTGATGTATCCCACTAAGCGAGCTTGGATGTCAGCCGCCCTGGTCGGCGCCTTGGCCTTGGCCACCACCGCCTGTGGGACGTCGGCGGCCAAACCCGCCGCCCCCTCTACCGGGCCTTCGACCACCGTTTCGGCCACCAACTCTCCCTCCATCACCATCGGCCTGGCCGCCTTCAACATGGCCCTGACCCCGCCGCAAATCGCCTTGCAGGAAGGATACTTCCGCCAACAGGGCTTGTCCTCGGTCAAGGTGGTTCGCCTCAACGGCAGCGTGGTCACGGCCGCCTCCCTGCGCAACGGCAGCATCCAGGTGGCGCTGACGGGAGCAGCGCCCTTTCTCACCGGGCAGGCCAAGGGGCTCGGCCTGTTGGCGGTGGCAACGATCGACCGGGGGTTTACCTCTTCGGTTCTGGTCACGCCCAAGTGGGCCAAGGCCCATCCCCTTCCCCCCAACGCCAGTTTGGCGGAGAAGATCCAAAGCCTGAAAGGGGCGGTCATGGGCCAGGTCTCCACCACCGACCTGGCCGTGGCCAAGTCCATGCTGGCCTATGCCAAACTGCCAGCCAACAGCGTGCACTTCCTGAGCGTGCAAAACCAAGAGGACGAACTGACGGCGCTGCAGCACGACCAAATCGACGCCGCCATCTTCTCGCCCCCCCAGTCCTTTGAGGCCCAGGCCAAGGGTTGGGCGCAGATCCTCTTCAACGCCCGCGACCTGCCGGCCTTGTCATCCCTCCCCTACGACGTGGTCGCCACCACCCCGGCCTTCGCCAAGGCCCATCCCAACACGCTGCGCAAGGTGCTGGCGGCGATTGAGGCAGGGGTAGCCACGCTAAACTCGCGTTCTCCGGCAGTCCTGCAGTTTGAGGAGAAGCTCAACCCAGGCGTGCCGCCGGATGTGGTCAAGGCCACCTTAGACTTCATCGAAATGACCCCGTACACGCCAATGACCGCCGAACAGTGGCAAGGGTTGAATCAGTTCCTGGTCTCCGGCGGTCTACTCAAGCAGTCTTACACCATGAAAGAAGGGGTGGACTGGACCAATCAGTTCCTCCCCCAAAAGCCCTAACCAAGACGGCAGGGAGGCCGCGCGCCTCCCTGCACCCTGAACTTTTGGCTTCCCTCGCCGCGATGTTACGATGCCGTGCGGATGGGAATGGCCCGTACCTCCCGGGGCGCTTGCTTGGGGATGGTGACCTTCAGCACCCCGTTCTTCAAACTCGCCTGAATTGCCTCCAGGCGCGCGTTCGCCGGAAGCTCAATCCGGCGTCGAAAATGTTGCCAGCGCCGGGAGGTCAGGCCAAGCCATGCCCGGCGCCCCGCGGGTTGACGGCGCTTTCCCCGCACCACCAGGGTGCGACCGGTCAGCTGTAACGACAGATCCCGGCGTCGAACCCCCGGTACCTCGATGTCGAGTTGGTAACGGTCGCCGAAGTCCACCCAATCCACTGCGGGGGAAGCGTAGCGGCGACCCCTCGGCTCGTCGGACCACGGCCAGGTGGAAGCCAGGTCCCGCCAAAACCGGTCCACCTCACGCTCCAGACGGTCAAAGACCTCCACAGCGCTAAACTCCCGCCGCACCGAAATCACCTCCATCTGACCTTGTCTGTCTTTGTCCTTCTAACTAATAGCTAGCGCCGGCCGGCATTAACTTCCAGCTTCCCTTCAGTCCGCCTGCCCCAATCAATCCCAGACTCGGGCGATCTCGCCGCACTACGGCCCCCTGGCTTAACCCTAGACCCTTGCTCCCGCGATATCTCGGATTTGTGGAGCCCATGATCTGCAATGAGCCTAATCTGCGGACCATTTACCTCGTGGATCCTGCGCGCCGTAGCCTGGTCATGTTCAGACCCGCCACCCCCGTGGGACCGGGTGGAATCCCCTTGCCGGCTTCTACACCCGTGGCGTATACTTTCAATTAGTTAACTCGGTCAATTAACCTCGGAAGAGAGAGGAGGGCGTCCTCGTGCTGTGGCATCCGGATCCGGTCGTACGTCGCCTACAGTGGGCGCGGGCGGTTCGAAGCATCGCGCAGGGAATCGCGGTGGTGGACGTCTCATTGTACCTGGCCGCCCTTCACTGGTCGGCGGTGGCGATTGGCTCTGTGTTAGCCGGAGCGGCGATCGTCGGCGGCGCCATGATCGCGGCGGTGGGCCCCCTCTCGGATCGCTGGGGCCGCCGTCCGTTCCTCCTGGTCTACGACGCCCTGGCGGTGGCAGGTGCCTTGGCGCTGGCCACCAGTCGCGCAACCGCACCGGTCGCCGCCGCCATCCTCATTACCGGTTTTGGTCGCGGCCAAAACGGCTCCGCGGGGCCGTTCACCCCTGCCGAACAGGCGTGGCTGGCCCACCGCCTGCCTAGCGGGGAACGAGGGGTGGTCTTCAGCCAGAACAACGCCTTGGCCTTTTTGGGGATGGGACTCGGGGCCTTGCTGGGAGGACTGCCCCACTGGTGGAGTCAAGCCCTGCCGGGAGCGGCGCGGTTTGCTCCGGTGTTCGGGCTGGTGGCCCTCTTGTCGTCCCTGGTGTGGATCATCTTGTGGAAGACCCCTGAGGACCGTGGCCGGCAGAACCGCGCTCCCGCGCCGCCCACCTTGGTGCAGCGCGAGAATCATGACCTCGCGCGCTTGGCGGTCGTCAACCTTTTCAATGGATTGGCCCAGGGATTTACCGGCCCCCTGATCGCCTATTGGTTTGCCACCCGCTATCACGCCACCACCGCGGCCGTCGGAGCGGCCTTGGCCGGCTCGTTCTTTGCCACCGCGGGAGCGGCCTGGCTGGCCGGACAGTTGAGCCGCAGCCAAGGGGCGGTGCGCGTGGTGGTGTGGCTTCAGGCCATCAGCGCCGCCTTGGTCTTGCTCTTGCCGTGGATGCCCAGCCTGACCAGCGCGGCCGCTCTCAACATCCTGCGGGTGGCGTTGGGTCGCGGTGGGCAGGGGGCGCGGGCTGCCGTCAGCGCCAGCCTCACCCGCGACACCCGCCGGGGCTTTGCGCTGAGCGTCAACTCCTTGGCCTTTCGGGTCAGCTCGGCGGCCGGTCCGCCGATGGCCGGATGGTTGTGGGAAGCGGGGTGGGCGGCTGGGCCTTTTGCGGCCACCGCCCTCCTACAGGGAATGGCTGTGATACTGTATTGGCAGTGGTTTCGTCATCGGGACGTGCGGCCGGCGGCATCGGCCTACGCCGCCGGCGACACGCCGTAGCGGCTCTACCCACCGCTCGCAGGTAGGTTCCCCCCGGTGGGGGATGTGCGCACAGGAGGTGCGGCCTATGAATCTCGTCTCTTCCCATCCTGACCCGTCGGCACAAGCGGTGCCGAGTCCCCAGGCGGCACGGCGGCACCTTTGGGCGCTGACCATGGCCCATGCGGTCACCCACATGCAAAGTAGCGTCCTCCCCATGATCTATCCCTTGTTAATGCGCGGGATGGGGTTTGGGTACGTCGAGCTCGGCGCCATGCTTTCCATCACTCGGCTGATTGGGGGCCTCCTGCAAGGGATCTGGGGTCCGATTGCGCGCTACATACCTCTGAAGTACCTCATCGGATTTGAGAACTTTGGAATCAGCGCCAGCATGGGTTGGGTGAGCGGGGTGCACAGTCTGCCCGAGTTGACCTCGGCGGTCACCTTCGGCCAGGTGGTGGCCAGTCCCCAGCATCCCCTGGCCAGCTCCGCCTTGAGCCGGTGGTTTGGCGCGCGCCGAGGCACGGCGCTGTCGGTGCACTTTGCAGGCGGCAACATCGGCACGGTGATAAGTCCCCTCCTGGCGACCGCCTTGCTGGCCCGGGTGGGATGGCAACACACCTTGCAGGTGCTGATGATTCCAGGGCTTTTGGTCGGCTTTTGGGTGCTCTGGCAACTGCCGGCGGAAACCGAAAAGCGAGCCAGCCGCAGCGAGCACGCCCGAGCCAGCGGCCGGGCGTTTGGAGTGCTGTTGCGGGACCGGCGGGTGCTTCGACTGCTGGCCACCGCCTCGGTCACTGCCGGAGGCAAAGGGCTTGGCATTTTGAATACCTTTGTTCCGCTCCTGCTCATCCGGGGGCTTCACCTGCCCACGGTCACGGCCGGTCTCTTGTTCTCCCTGTTTACCGCCACCAGCGTGATCGGGCCAACCCTAGCCGGACGGCTCTCGGATCGCTACGACCGTCCTCGCTTCTTAAGCATCCTCTTGGTGCTAAGCGCGCTGACCAGTTTGGCCACCGCCCTGCTCTATCACCACGCCACCTGGGTCTTGATGGGTGTCATCCTCTTGATGGGGTTGGTGGTCTACGCCTACAGCCCGATCGAACAGGCGATTTTGGGAGATGTCACCGACCAGACGCTGTCCCACGAGGCCTACAGCTTGTTTTACAGCGTGACCTTTGCCACCAGCGCGCTCTGGCCATTGATCTTGTCCCTGGTCTTAAATCGTTGGGGTTATCCGGCCTTATTCGCCACCACCGCCCTCTCTTACGCCGTGGGCGCCTGGGTGTACGGCACCCGGGATTGGGGAACCCAGGCCAAAACGGCCTGAGCAGATGCATCGAATCGAGATGGCCCGGGACCTCCCCCCCGGGCCATCTCACGACTTGCCGTCCCACCCTGACTTTAGCATAGCGTAGGATGCATACAGGTGGTCAGGGCCTACTGGGGGGATGTCCAATGCGCGTGATCCTCAAATTTGTCGACCCCGATGGCCGCATCTGCGATGAGGTGGACGAGGCGACGAAGCTTCGTGTGGCCATGCGCTGGACTGAGGCGACGTGGTGCTATTACTACCCGGCTCTGGTTGTTCCCCTGGAACCGGCCAAAAACGCTGTGGAACACCATAACGCGACCGTTCCCATCTTCCCGTCACTAAAGTCATAAACCTATAGGATCTCAGCGGTTCCCACCGTTAAAGCTTTCCGGTTGCTTGCGCACCCGCCCTCCTTCTAGCCTGGTGGTGTCCGCTTTGGTGGAGCGTTTCGCGCGCTCCCAAATAGCGGAGCAACACACGCGGTTGTAAGCGGATGTCGCCGCGCAGCGGGTTTTGGGGACCGGTCCCAGACCGCCTGTCGCACTCGGGCAGCAAGCTTAATAGCCTGCGTACCCCCCGTGGCCTTCTCCAGCGGGCGGTTATGTCGCTACCACTGCAGCCAACGGTCGCCAAGATCACCGCTGCCATTCGCCGGGCCAAAATGCCGGAAGCATCTGCTCGAATGCCTCTTCCCGATGAGACGTGGGAGTCATAGGGGGAGGGCGGGTATTTTGCGTATCATGCCGCCCGGATGGATTACCCGCGGTATCTCCGCCAAGGGCGGCCCATCGGGTCGGGGACGGTCGAGAGCACCCGCAAAGTCGTGGTGAAACCGCGGCGCGCTGGCGTCGGGCGGGCGCGCAAGCGG
>JAIMAE010000032.1 GCA_023512105.1 Bacillota bacterium
GCGACGCACAATTCCGGTGATCGTGATCACGGCCAAGGACCTGACGCCTGAGGAGCGACGGCGCCTCACCGGCTCCGTGGAGCGCATCCTCGAGAAAGGAGCGTATGGTCGCGACGAGCTGCTCGCGCAGGTGCGGGAGCTGGTGACCGGGTACGTCCCGCGGTGACACGGGAGGAGCATATGCCGAAGATCCTGCTGGTTGAAGACAACGAGATGAACCGCGACATGCTCTCGCGCCGGCTGGAGCGCCGAGCATACACCGTGGTGGTTGCCATCGACGGTGAGCAGGGTGTGGCGATGGCCCGCGCCGAGGCGCCGGACCTGATCTTGATGGACATGAGCCTGCCCGGGCTCGACGGGTGGGAGGCGACCAGCCGGATCAAGGCAGACCCGGCGACGCGGTCGATCCCGGTGATCGCCCTCACCGCGCATGCGATGGCCGGCGACCGCGAGCGGGCGATGGCCGCCGGCTGCGACGACTACGATACGAAGCCGATCGAGCTGCCGCGCCTGCTCGCCAAGATCCAGGCGCTGCTCGCCAAGGAGCCGATGGCGTGAGGGACCGCAGCACGAGCCGGTGCGACGAATTCTCGGTGGGGTGCTGATGCGCGAGCCTGAAGGCAGTACCGCCGACTTCTTACGCGGCCTGCGGCACGAGCTGCGCACGCCGCTCAACCACATCATCGGCTACAGCGAGCTGCTCCTCGATGAGGTGGCGGCGGGCGGTCCATCGCGGCTCGCGCCGGACCTCGACAAGATCCACGCCGCGGGCACAGACCTGCTCGCGCTCGTCGATGAGTCGCTCGCTGCGGCCAAAGCGGACGCCGGCGTCGTAGACCTGACGGCGCTGAGCGAGGCAGTGCGCACGCCCCTAAACGCCGTGGTGGGCTATAGCGGTATGCTCCAGGAGGACGCCGTCGAACTGGGCCGCGAGGACTTGGTCGCCGACCTGCGACGGATCGAGGAGGCCGGCAAGCAAGTGCTCGGCCTCGTCCTCGCTGTGCTCGACCTGGGCCGTGGCGCCGCGGCCCCAGTGCTGTCCCCACCCACCGCCATCAGCGGGCCCGCCGCACCGCCGTTGCCCTCCGTCGAGCAATCGGCTGACCAGGGCTCACTGCTGGTAGTGGACGACGACGAGGCCAACCGGGACATGCTCGCCCGCCGCCTCGTCCGGCTCGGCTATACGGTGGCGCTCGCCGAGCACGGCCGCGCCGCGTTGGACCGGCTGTTCTTTGAGCTCGGCTTACCATCGCAGGTCTTAGCCACCGACGTCGATGAATCCGTACTGCAGCATGCTCGCACCGGGCTCTGGCGAGAAGATGACCTGGAGGGGGTGCCGGCTCCGGTGCGGCAACAGCTGTTCGAACCGCTGTCCGGCGGGAGGCTTCGGGTCCGCGAGCGCTTCGCATCCATCATCGAGTACCGCCGGCTCGACCTGCTCCGCGATCCCTACCCCAACCGCCGCTTTCATCTAATTGCCTGCCGCAACGTCCTGATTTATTTTCGCGAGGCCGACCGGCTGGGCGTGGTCCAACGCCTGGTCGACTGCCTGGACGACCGTGGGATTTTGTTCCTAGGGTCCACCGAAGTCCTGCTCAATCCCGGGATGTTTGGCTTGGCCACCGTCTCACCCAGCATCTATCGCAAGATCACAGACGAGAGGTAGACTCCAATCCCCGAAAGTTGGCAACGAAGCGAGCGGGCAGAAGGTCAACGCTCGATCCGGCTGCCATGGCTGGCGCGCGCCCAAAGCAACCTTCCGCGGCTTTTGGTAAATGGGGGCACAGTCCTTTGGTCGGTCGCGGCCTTGAGACCTCCACGGACCACGGTTTTCTTTACTTCGGCTGTTCGCATACCGTCGTCTGCCAGGTGCAGGGCGGAGTCCTAAGGCCAGCCGGATGAACTTGCAACCATGGGCCGACAGGGTCTCTGTCCCCACGCGGTGCGAGATCTGTCGCCGCAGGCCCCACCCCGGTGGGCAGGAGCGGAACTCGGCGCATGGGGCTTGCGGCAGTAGTCGCTCTGCGCCCCAGCGGCCTTAAGCGTGGAGGATGTGGCATTCCGCTCGGAGACGAAATTTTCTCCCTGAACTTGGAAAGTTTGGCTGCTGTAGGTGCGCTGTAGGGGAACGGTAAGCCAGACCTGGTAGCGTCTAAGGTGACAAACTGCAGGCTTCCGCTGAGATGGGCGCCTCGGCCAAAGACGACGTACCGGGGTTTGGGGAGCCGGCCAAGGAGGATGTGGCATCGTGCAAGGGTGGATCAAATGGCGCCGAGGCCAACGACATCGCCCGATGTGGTTTTATGGTGGCAGGTTGTTTCTGCTCGTCTTGTGGCTGTGGACCCTCCTGATGCCTGGCTCTCTCCCAGTCGCGGCGCAAAGCGGGGCGGGGTCTTCACTGATTTCGACCGTCAATTTTGTCACACCCACGCCCACCAACAATAATTCACAACCCATCGCAGGGGCCACGGCCCAATGGGAGACCGAGGCCTTTGTCTACCAAGCGGTGTACGCGCCGGTCACCATCCAACTGGCCGGACCGCCGGGCACCCAGTTTCCCCTGGATCCCAAAGATTACACGATTTACCCCGGGGAGGGCTCGCCTTCTCCCTTTGTGGCCCCGGTGATCTCGGCCGTGTACGCCGCCGGAGCCGGGGGGGCGACTGACGCCGTCAATTTGGTCACCGCGCCGGGATCTGGAGCCCCCTCCGGGCAGGCCATCATTCCAACTCCCGGCTTTAATCTCTTCATTTCCAACGTGGTCAACCCACCGGCCAACGCCTATCCGGCCAGCGATTTTTCGCTGGGCCTCAATGGGACGACACCGACCAGCCCTGGCTTTGGCATGACTTTTGCCACCCCGTTTTTAAGCCCGCTGACCGTGGCCCCGAGCTCCTTGCAGGCGGCGGCCACCAACGCCTGGACGGTGACCTTTGCCGTCTACAACCAGGTGCTGAGTCAAAAAGACACGCTGACCTTGACCGGGCCGCCGGGAACCACCTTTACCCAGAACCCATCGCTGTATCGCCTGAGCACCCCCTCAGGTCCTGTCAGTATCACGAATCTCTTCCTATCGAGCTCCGGCCCCTCGAATCAAATCACGCTGGTGCTGGGCGGAAACCTCGGTTCCGCATCGGCCACCACCCCGGTGACGATGGCGGTGTACGGGGTGAGCAATCCCCCAACGGGCAGTTATCCCGCCGGCGATTTTTCCCTGGCCTGGAACAGCAGTTCTACCTCCGGGTTGGGGGCCACGGCGTATGCCACCCAGGGGCAGGTATTCGGTGCCCTGACTTGGACGCCGGACAGCAGCCTCGTGGCAGGGGCGCCCGCTACCTGGACGGCGGCCATCACCAGTCCGTTGGCCGTGCTGGCGGGGAAGCCCTGGACGCTTTCGGCGCCGTGGACGTTCCCGACCCAAGCTGGTGCCTATGCCGTCTCCGTCAACCATGGGGCGGAGGTGGCCCCGAGTAATGTGGTGACCTCGACCTACGGGATCCAACTGGCGCTGCCCGTGTCCGTGAATGCCGGGGACACCCTGTCGGTCACCGTCAGCGGGATTACCAACCCGGCTGCTGACTCCGTCCCAGGCACCCAGTGGCAGGTCAGCGCAGGCGGATTCACCCTGAGTGGTTCTGAGGGATACACCTGGGTCAGCGCCGAGCCGCCAGTCTCCACCTCCGTGACCTCGTACCAGGCCAACGCGCCCGGGGTGACCTGGACGATGTCCTTTCCTGCCGAGGCGGCGTTGAGCGGTGGAGACAGCCTGACCCTCTACGCGGAAGGAGCCCAGTTCCCGACCGACCCGGGCGAATATGGGATTAGCGTCGGAGGAGGCCAAGCCGAAGCCCCCACGGCGGCGTTGGTGTTAAACAGCGGGCCGGGAGGATGTTCGGCCACCTGCGGGGTCACCTTGACGCTGCCTAACACCGTGACCGCCGCGCCCCTTCAGACCATTGCGGTCCAAATCCGGGGCGTGACCAATCCCTCCACGGCCACGGTGGACGTGGCCGCGTCCACCACCGGCGTGCCGGCAGGCGCGCCGCAACCATGGCCCCCCAGCGGGGCGGGCGCCTTTGGACCGGTGGGCGGGACGGGCACCCCTTCCGCCCCCACGGTCAATCTCGCTCCGTCGGGGGTAAACCCGTTACCGGCTGAGCCCCTCAAAGACGGTAACGGGGCGACGCTTTCCGTGGCCATGCAGGCGCTGACCAACTTCGGCTGCAGCGATCCATTCAACAAGGACCTGCAAAACGGGGCCAATTTCGGCAATTACACCTGCTCCAGCGCGCTGTGGAACCCGACTAATCCGCCGGGCTCGGGCGGCCCCCCGCTGGCCGACGCCTTTCCCAACGGGCAGAGCAACCCTGGGGTCTTCGTGGCCCAAAGTCCCACCGTCACCATGCCCATCTACGACGCCACCGGCTGTCCCGCCCTGGCCTCGGAGCTCAACGGCAGCTACCCGGATCTGGTGAGCTGCCAACTCGACGTCTACGCCGCGGCGATCGAAGAGGTGTCCAGCAACGGGACGGTCAGCCCGCAGCTGGTTCGCCTCCCCTCCCAATTCCAGTACACCCCTCCTCCTCAGAACGCCCAGGGGTACCAGACCGCGGTGGGGGTCGACTCCCTGACCTTCACCCTGCCAAATGTGGCGACCACCCTGACCATCGTGGAAGCGGTCACGTATCAATACAACGTCAACAATGCCCAGTGCCCAACCTCCATTGACCCGGCCACGGGGCAGTGCGAGGAGACGCTCTACGCCTACTCGGCCCCCATCGAGGTCGTCCAGGTGCCCACTGCCATCGAACAGCTGACCGTCTTGCCGTTCAAGATTCTCTACCAACCACCCGGAGACAACAGCAGCGCTCAGTATTCCGTCCAGCAGGGGCAGTCCACCAGCACCGACTACAGCTTCACGCAATCGACCACCAACAGCACGACCTCGAAGTTCGATACCAGTCTCTCGGTGGACTTGGCCTTTTCCTACGACGGATGGGGATCTGAGGTCACAAACAATGCCGAATGGGATCAGTCAGCCACCAATTCCACCACCAACGCGTCCACCTCGGACCAGGGAGTCAGTTACACCTCGACCAGCAGCCAGACGTGGGCCACCGGATCCGGGAGCAGCAGTCCTACCCAGGCGCCCTGGACCTCCGACCAGTTCATTCTCTTGGTGCATCCCCAGTTCGCCATCTGGGATGAAGCGGTGTGTGCTCAGGGGGCGGCGCCGGTCACCGGCGGCGGAACCCCGAGTTGTCCCCAAGGAGCCCCCCAAGCCGCCAACGGCACCGGCGCAATGCTGCCGTATGCGATGATTGGCGCCAACCAGACGCTCTTGACCGTCTCGGCCGGGAAACTGGCATCCTGTGCGCAAGGGACCCCGCTGCAAGTGGGGGCCTACAATCCCACCGTGGAGTTGACGCCCGCCGAGTGCCAAAACCTTTTGAACCTCGACCCCTTTGCTGCCACCAACAATCAGGCCGCCAACCCCAACGCCGTGTTTCCACAGCTGAACGCTCCCACCGTCACCCAAGCCATCACCACCGGCGGAGCTCAAGGAACGTACAGCGTGGACCTCTCCAATTCCCAGATCAACACCAGTAGCTTGTCGAGCTCGACCGAATACGACGCCAGCGTGGATACCGCCTTTGTGGACACGGTGGGCATCACCTCCGGACTCGACGGGTCGTACGCCGGTGGGCTGGTTACGGCAAAGGCCCAAGTCGGCGCGACCTTCACCATGGGCACCGAACAGTCCATGACCCAATCCGTCTCGGTGCAGACCTCCAGCACCACCACCACCACCTGGCAACAAGATGCGCAAGCTACGTTGGGAGACACCACCAGTCCGATGGCGGTCAACGTCCTCCTCGACCCTCGCTGGGACACCCTGATGTTTCAGGTCCCAGCGCTTCAAGTCAGCGGAATTCAGCCCAGCACCGGCAACGCGGGCCAGACCGCGGTGATCCAGGGCCAAGGCTTCGCCGACGGGCCGCTCGCCGTCTCGTTCTGCCCCAGCGGGGGCGGACCCTGCGTGCCCACGGGCGCCCCGACTCCGGTGGCGGGGAGCGCCAACACCGCAATCCAAGTCACCGTGCCGCCGACCTTAAACCCGGGCACCTACACCGTGACCATCACCTCCTGGGGAACCACCAGTGCCCCGAGCTGCAGCACCGGCTCGTGCCCGCCCGTCACCTTCACCGTCACGCCGCCATCGAGCGGCACGGCCCCGGTTATCACCAGCGTCTCGCCCAACACCGGACCGGTGGGGGGTGGCACGGTGGTCACCATCAGCGGGGAGAATTTAGAGGGAACGCAGGCGGTGTGGTTTGGCGGGAGCAAGCCCAGTCTGGATCCGTCGTTGTGGAACGCCGAGCAAAGCAATCCCGGCCAATTGGCGAGTCCTTACGTGGCCCCGGCTCCCGCCTTCAGGATCTTGAATGACAACACCATCTTGGCCTGCGCCCCGGCGGTTCCCAGTGGCCAGTCGGTCACGGTGGCCGCGGTTGGGCCGAGTGGAGTCTGGAGTAGTGCCACCACCGGCGCTGCTTTCACCTATACGGGTGTGGGCAGTCAAAGCTGTGGGCCCGCGGAGTTACAAGCCACTCCTGTGGTCAATGGAGTGACCCCCGACACCGGACCGACCGCAGGTGGCACCCCGGTGACCATCACGGGGCAGAACTTTGCGCTTCAGCCAACCTCGGCCGTCACCAGCAGCAACGCCATCGCCACCCTGCTACTGCCTCCGACCGTCGACTTCTGCACTCCGGGGAGCCCGCCAATCTGCGCTTCCGCCTCCGGTGTGCAACTGGTCAACAGCACCACGCTTCAGGCGGTGGCGCCGGCTGGCAATCCGGGCACCGTGGACGTGGTGGTCAATCAAAACAATACCGCCAGCGTCACCACGCCGGCCGACCAATTTACCTACTCTGGTGCGAGCAGTTGTACGGTAGGCTCGGCGGCATGCACGCCGGCCAGTCTCGGGCTGACCGCCTACCCCAGCACGGTGATGGCCATGCCCAACCAGCAAGACCCAACGACCTTAGCCGCCACCGTGGTGACCAGCGATGGACAGCCGGTCTCGGGTGTCACCGTCTCGTTTGCGGCCAGCCAGGGGAGCTTGAGCCCGACTTCGGCGACCACCAACGCCACCGGGGTGGCCCTGGTCACCTGGTCCACCGACACGCCCGGCTCGGCGGTGATCAGCGCCCAGGTCGCCGGCTCGCCGCCATTGCAAGAGGAGACCTTGGTTGCCGCCGACCCGGTGCCCACAGTCACGGGGCTCAATCCCACCGGGGGCAGTTACGCCGGGGGGACTACCGTCACCCTCTCCGGCACTGGCTTTGCGGGAGCCACCACCGTCTACTTCGGCCAGCAGGCGGTGGCGGCCGAGGCGGGCCCGAATGGGACCTTGACGGCGGTGACCCCTCCGGGGAGCGGGGCGGTGCCGGTCTCGGTCGGCAATCCGGCAGGTGTGGGACCCTCGCTCTCCAACGGATTCACCTATGCCGGGGGAACCCCCCTGCAGATCACCACGAGCTCACTGCCCAGTGCGGCCGTGGGCCAAGCCTACGCGGCGACGCTGATGGCCACCGGCGGAGTGGGCCCCTACACGTGGCAGCTTGCCCCCGGCAGCGCCTTGCCGGCGGGGTTGACCCTCAACGCCAGCACCGGAACCGTGACCGGCACTCCGTCCACCGCCGGGCCGGCGTCGTTCTCGGCCATGGTGGTGGATAAGGCCGGCGCGAGCGCGACCCAGACTTTCGGCATCCTCGTCACCGGAGCCGGCTTGCAGCTCTCCGCCATCACCTCGGCCGGGAGTACCACTTCTGCCAGCGCGCCCACCACGGCCACGGTGTACGGAAGCAACCAAACTCCCACCATTTCGGCGACCGCCTCCGGAGGAACCGGATCGCTGACCGTCAGTCAGTACACCGGCAATCCGGTCGGGTCGGCACCGAGTGGGACGGCGGCGGGGTACTACGACCTCAGCGCCAGCGCCGGCAACAGCTTCACCGAGGTGGAAGCAGCTTTCTGCGGGCTTCCAGCTGGTAGCTCGCTGCAATACTGGACCGGTTCGACCTGGGCCACGGTAACCCCACAACAATACGACTCCAGCACCGGGTGCATTACCGTCACTTTCTCGGCTAGCTCGACTCCGTCCATCGCGGCGTTGACGGGCACCCCGTTCGTGGCGGTCAACACCAATGGCAGCTCGTCACCATCCGGAAGTGGTTCTTCCGGGAGCGGCGGCAATGGCAGCGGGGTGGGAGGGGAATCTGGCCCGCCCACCGCACAAACCACGACCGTCACTCCCGGGACCGGAGCCACGCTCTCTGCCACCAGCGCCACGGGGGTGACGGTTACGGCTGCACTCCCGGCCGATGCGGTGACTGCGCCTGCCACCGTAGGGATCGATGCCGCACCGAACCTCCCCGCCGGGGCGTCCCTGCCGGTGACGCCGGTTGCCCTGGTGGCCTTGACGGCCACCGCCAGTGGCTCGGGCGCCCATCTTGCTTCCTTTTCCGCCCCCGTGGCGATCAGCCTGACCGTTCCCGGGACGGCGCCTCCCGCTGCTGCCGTACTGCTGTGGAACCCGCTGCGGCAGGTATGGCAACCGGTGGCGGGGACAGAGACCACGGGAACGACGATTGGGTGGTCCGTTTTGGAGCCAGCCTTGTTCGCGGTGGTGCCGACGGGGGCGGTACCCTCGCTGGTGCGGGTGGCCGGCCTGGATCGCATCGAAACCGCGATTGGTGCAGCCGAATCTGCGTATCCGGACGGTGCTGCGGCCGTGATTTTGGCCAATGCGGGAGCGGGGAGCCCAAGCCCCGACGCCCTGGCGGCGGCGGGCTTAGCCGGCGCGCTGCATGCCCCCATTCTCCTCACCCCGGCCGGGAGGTTGCCTCCTTCTGTGCTGTCTGCCATCCAGGCCCTGGGAGCTCAGACGGTGTACGTGGTCGGTGGCCCGACAGCCATCTCCGACCAAGTGGTGGCGGCGTTGGAGCAGGCCGGGCTGACCATCGTCCGCGATTTCGAGGGACAGGATCGCTTCCAGACCGCGGCTTTGATCGATGCCTACCTCTACCGGCAACACCTCACCCAAGCCGACACCCTCTTCGTGGCCGACGGGATCAGCATGGTCGATGCCTTGGCGGCAAGCCCGGTGCTGGCCCAAAAGGCTGCCCCGCTTTGGCTGGTGGCGCCGGACCAGGCCAAGACGCCGTCCGCGTTCTTAGACTTCCTGCAGGAGTCCGGGATTCACCACGTCGTGATGCTTGGAGGTCCGGCGGCGGTCGCGCCGGGCATCGAACAGCAGTTGGCGGCTTTGCCCGGGATAACGGTCTTTCGTCTCGGCGGCGCCGACCGCGACGCCACGGCGGCCGCGATCGCCCGACAATACTTCCCGCATGCGACCGGTGCGGTGCTGGCGGGCGATGGCAGTGCAGGCAGCAGCTTCGTGGACGCGTTGGCCGCAGGGCCGCTGGGCGCCGTGACCAACCTGCCGGTGCTGTTGACCGGCCCGGCCGAGCTGCCGAGTGCCACCGTGAGCTTCCTAACGGGACTCCCCTCCATCCAGGCGCTATGGGTGGTCGGGGGCGAGGCGGCTGTTGGCACCTCGGTTGTGGGCCGTCTTGGAACATTGCTCGGTCCGTAACGGCAGGGCGCTCAGACGTCCTGTCGTCCACCGGGGACCTTCGGGTCCCCGGTGGCTTTGTGGCGCAAGCCGCGAGCCGAACCGCGGTGGCTATCTGCTCTCACCCCATTCAACAACCATGGGTCAGCGCAAGAGATCAGCAGGCGTCATGCCGACTGAGCGGCATGCCGTAGGTTCCTCCCGATGGGGGAACGCAAGGGGCGGTAATTCCCTCAATTTCGCGAGAGGATCGATAGGCCCTCGCCATCCCTGCTTTTCTGTGTTATCACGATAGTGAGAAGGAACAAAGAATGGAAGTTCACGGCGGGGCGGGCCATGCGATCCACCTTGAGCTCGGTGCTGCTAGGGCGTGCCGGCGCCTCCGATGGATGCGGAATCGAAGGAGACTTTGCCCGCCCCGCCGCATGGCCCGGGTGTAAATGGCGGGAAGCGGACCAGATGCCGGGTCATGTCCACTCCTTCCTCCCTGCCCTGCCGGCCGCCAGTGCGGCGGTCACGTCCAGGGCTCTCCGGGAACCCGGTCCTGGAGCATGTGGCGTTCCCTCCGGTTGTGCACCGGTCGTGGGGCAGGCAGCTGGAGAACCCGTCCTCCTTGGCCGGAACCACCGGAGGGGTGAGCGCAGGCGCACACCCACGCGAGTGTTGCGGAGTAAAAGACCCCTTGCCTGCCGTCATGCCGGCACGCCCCGAGATGTCACCCGGATTCGTCGGCGGCGTGTACCGCTGCCCACGGTGAACCGCTCCAGCAGACCAGCGCGGTGCGCCCAACATCGACGAGCCCAGTTTGCAGGTATTGCCAGTCGAAGGGGTCAGTGGCCACCCGATGTCGCCGGCTTGGGTATCATCTCCGGCGGGATGGCGTACCGTCCAAGCCCCGGAGCGTTAGGACCCGGATGCGTCTCGACGAGGATGTCCCCGAGTGCCTTGGGTGAAAGAGGTCTTGCAAAGCCGGGGTGGGGGAATGGAATGTGATGCAGATCCGGTTATTAGGGCCTCCTTGCGTGCTCTTGGCCGGGCGCGAAGTGGAGATGGCGTCGATTCGGGCGGCTGCTCTGCTTTGGTTTCTTGCGGCGCAGCCTGAACGCCTGTTTGCCCGTGATGAGTTGGTGGCCTTGCTTTGGGATGATGTGGGCCTTGAGGAAGGGCGTAACCGGCTCAACACCACCCTGACGCGCTTGCGGCGGTCGCTGCCAGAATGTCCCGTTCATAGCGAGCGGAGGGTGGTGGGATGGGACCTCAAGGCCAAGGTGACGGTGGACGCCGCAGCCTTCGTCCGCGCAGTGGGTGAGCTTCCCGCCGTTGGCGGGGAGGCAGAAGAAAGGCGCCGGCTGGAGGAGATTTTATCTTTGCGCCGCGGCCAATTTCTGGAGGGCTTTGCACTGGATGGCGCCCCCGTCTACGAAGAGTGGCTCTCTCACCAACGACTGGCGTGGGACCGGCGCAGTTTAGACCTCTGGGAAAGATTGGTGCGGGCCGACGCCGGGGCCCTAGACTGGGCGGCGGTGCGACGACATGCGACGGCGGCCTTGCAAATCGACCCGTGGCAAGAGAAGTTTCACCGTTGGACCATGCTCGCCCATCGGCAATTGGGCGACCGGGCGGCCGCTCTGACCTACTTCCAACGGCTAGCAAGGCGCCTGCGCGAAGAACTGGACGCGGACCCGGATCCGGAAACCCAAGCCCTGGCCGAGCAGATCCGCCGCGGGACTGACCACCCGGACACCGCAAGCCGGAGTGCCCACGCCAGCGTGGCAGTACCGGCAAGTGCTCCGCCTCCGGCCGAGCCGTCTACGGCCTGGGAGTTGCCATGGGTGGGCCGGTCCGAGGAGTTGGGGCGCCTGGAGCGCCTGTTAAACCCCGACTCCCGGGCTGGAGTCCGCCTGGTAGTGGTGGACGGGCCGCCAGGGATCGGCAAGACCCGGCTTATCCGGGAGGCTTTGGGCTTGCGCGGGGGAGCGCCGCACCGCTGGGCGACTTGCTACCAAACGATGCAGCCTTTGCCCTACGTCCCCTGGATTACCCTCTTGCGGGAGGAGGTCCGACGGCGAGGCGTCGAGTCAGTTCCCGGGCCCTGGCGCCGGGTCCTCAGTGGAATATTGCCGGAAGTCGAGGGCTTAGGGGTCTCGAGTCTGGCTGCCGAGGGAGAGCTCGGGAGCGGCCAGCGCCTAATTTGCGAAGCCATCGTGCAGTATTGGGGTTGCGTTCAGGAGCCGATGGTGGTGGTCCTGGACGACCTGCACTGGGCCGATGAGGCATCTTGGACGGTGCTCGCCATGGCGATGGAATCCGACCTTCTCCAGCAGTTTACGGTGGTGGCGTCCGTGCGCCGGGAGGCGTTGCCACCGGTCAGGCGGCAGCATCTGGAGCGTTGGCGCCGGGAAGCCAAGGCGTTCATCATCCCGTTAGGGCCTTTGTCGGCGGCAGAGGTGGATGAACTGGTGCAACGGGTCAGACCCGGGCGCGAGCGGAGGTGGAGTGAGCACCTGTTTCGCGCTACCAAGGGGCAACCGCTACTGCTGGCCGAGCTCTTGCGGGTCGCGGAGGAGTCTTGGGAGAGCGCAGACGGAAACGGCGCCCTGGCTTCCTCGGTGCGCCAGGCGGTGTACGAGTGGCTAGGGCATCTCTCGCCTGCGGCCCAGGGCCTGGCGGAGGCGATGGCGCTCTTCTCGGCCCCGGTAGCGTTGGAATTTCTCCGCCAGATGGCGGGGGTGCCGGAGGACACGGCACGTTTGGCTTGGCAGGAGTTGCAGCGCTGCGGGGTGATTGAAGAGGAGTTGCGGTTGGGGGAGAAAGATTGGCTATGCCAGCGCTTTCCCGGGGTTCGCGGGGTGTTGTACCACGATTTGGTGCGGGTGGTGATCCAGGAGTCGATGCCGCGGTCCCAGTGGGTAGCCTTGCACCGCCGAGCGGTGGAACTGGGGATGGAAGTTGCCCATCAGGACGTCTTCGATGCCGGATTTCTGGCCTATCACGCCGGGGAAGCCGGGATGTGGGAGGAGGCCGCGCGATGGAGCCTAAGCGCCGCTGATGCAGCCGAGAAGTTGGGAGCCTACGCAGAGGCCGTTCGCTGGCTTGAGGTGGCGGCGGAGCACTTAAAGCGCCTTCCGGAGACCACCGAGCACCGAAGAGCTTGGGTGAACGCACGGTTGCGCCTGGCCCTCTTGGCCTGGCACACGGCGCCCCAGCAAGGGATGGCCGCCGTGGAGGGACTCGACTTTGAACGGAGCTTACCCGAACGCGGGGAGCTGCGCGCCGTGGGGTGGATCCGGCGCATGGAAGGGATGATGCTGGGGGGGCGGTTAAACCAAGCCAAGGCCGTGCTACAGCGGGTGGCGCCGTGGGCCGAACGGTTTGGCCCCTCCCTCCTGCGGGGGATTGTTCTGCTCCGTTTGGGCCAGTTGCGGGCCACCGCAGGGGAATTGGCGGCTTCAAGTCAGGACTTTGCCGCTTGCGCACCGCTGTTAGAGGCGGCGCCACCTCCTTGGTATGCAGAATGCGCCGGGACCTGGGCCACCGTCCTGGCCGCCATGGGCGCATTCGACCAAGCGCTCGAGGTGCTCAAGCGATTGGCCCAATGGGCCCCCGGGTGGCATCATCCGACGGTGCCGATCGTCGCGACCGTCCACGAGTTGACGGTCCACAGCCAGAGGGGGGATTGGCCTCGGGCGCTGGAGGTGGGGCGACGCCTGTTCGATGGCCTGAGGCCTCAAGACCATCCCGCCCTCGAGTACGTTGGGCTGATTTACATGGCGTTGCCCATGGCCGCGCTAGGGGATCTTGCCGGATCGGTGGGCCTGCTGCACCGGGCGATCGATCTGGGCGGGCGGCTCGGCATGCGCATCTTGCGCGACCGAGCTTGGGCCCTGTTGGGAGAGGTCTTGCTCGCCGCTGGTCAGGGGCGTCAGGCCATGGAGGCGGCCGGGGAAGGCCTGCGGATCGCCCAAGAGGACGGCTATCGGGTCGGGGCGGGAGTCAATCTGCGGGTGCTGGGGAGCGCCCAGGTGGCGATCGGGGAGCGGGAGGAGGGACTTGGCCACTTGCGGCAGGCGCTCGAGCAGTTGACATTCCTCCAGGCCCTACCGGAGGTGCTGTGGTGCCATCGACGCTTGGCGGCCGTGTGTGAGGAGCCCGAAGCGACCGCCCACTTTCGGACGGGGGAGAGGATGGCCCAGCAGATGGGCATGCCGTGGCGGGCAGAGCTGGGTCCCGCCGCATGGTAGTAAACGCATCCTAAGTAGCGCTTGGTTCTAGAGGGCAAGCTCGTCGAGTGTATGGCGCCAGCGGAAAGGCATCAGATGCTCGTGGATGTCCCCCAAAGATTGTTCCAAACGCGACCCTCCGCCTGGGATGGGACCCGGTGATGGCGGAGAACAGCCTTACGGAGTTTGGCAGAGAAGACTTCGAGGAGGTGCAGCTACCCGGCTTGGGCGTGAAGACACCTGCGTAGCAGGGGGAGCGCGGGGCCCAATACCCTTTTCCTGGTTGCCATCCCCCGCTTACTGCGGCTTCGGACGGGAGCCCTGGGCTATACTTGCGGTGCCTTTGTCCCTGGCTATCGCCGGCTCGACCGAGGTTTGGACCAGGCTTCTGGCCCAGGTGGAGAATCCGTGACCGGCACGGCTGAGGTCGAGTTCATAACTTTCAAAGGGGGCCAGGACGCCTTTGGTATCCCATCGCGCTCGGGGAATGCGTGCAAATTGCAGTCTCTCCAAGAAGCGCTGGGACAGTGGGCAACTGGTGGTGACGAAATAGCGCCGGTTGCGGGCGAAAAGAGAGAGGATGTCGCGCAACAGCAGGGCGCGGACGGCCTCGCGACCTTGAGTCGAGAATACGGCAAAGCGTAGGTGCAGGGCTTCGGCCGCTTCCGGAGGTTGGGGCAGCTCCTGCAGTTCGGTGGGCGAAAACCTGGCCTCCAAGAAGGCGTTGGTATTGGGACACTGGCGGAGGATGGGCACGGTCTCCTGACAGAGCGGGATGACCCCATTGAACCCGCGGAGGGAGCCATCGCGGTCTTGCACCACCCGCATGCGTACGGCGGGGTGCTCCAAGGACTGGTTCAAGGCTTCCATGTGTTCCTTGACCAGCTCACCTCCCAATTCCCGGTCTAACCAGTCTGCCCAAAGCCGCCGTAGCTGGTGGTGGTGGGCCGCGGTCGCCGGCTCCAGCCACGCCATGGTGGGGTCAATGGGAGGGAACAGCAACGCGTGCACAAACCTCTCGTGGGTCAGAAAAAGCAACTCCTCCAGCATTCGCGTCTGTTCCAGGGGGTCGGTGGCATGTAAGAGGCACTCTTGATAGTAGGCCATGGCCCGCCCACGTAGCTCTTCCCATCGCTCCGGGTTGCGCCAGCGCAAATCCTGCCCCAAGATGGCGCGCACGTCATCTTGCAGGGCCAATCCCATCTCGGTCGGTTGCACCACCGACAACTTGGCCAGGTGCCGGAAGGCGGGACGCAGATCAGGGAGTTGGGTGAGGATGGTTAGGACGGTCTCCGAGCACTGCCGGACCACCGTGGCGGCCTCCAGGCAGACCTGGAGCGTTGGGTCCTCGGGGATCTCGCGCAGCAAGTAGCCGGCCAACGCGTGCACCGTGACCTGCCACTTCGCCGGCGGGACCAGGTGGTCACGCATTCCCCCCTCGGTGGCCAGGTCCGCCGCCACCGACAGCACCAAGGGACTTCCTCCCGCGACCGCCATGATTTGTCCCGCCTCGATGGGGTCGGTAAGTCCCCGCTGCTTGAGGTAGGCCTCCGCCTCCTCTTGCGCAAATGGACGCAAGCCTAAGACGCGCGTCGCGCGCAAGCGGCGCTCCCCCAGGAGTGTAAAGCCGATGCTGGGCTCAAACCGACCCGCAAACACCCAGCGCACCTGAGGGTCCAACCTCGGTAAAAGTTGCTCGCACAGAAAGGACCGCAGTGGCCCGAGCTCCTCCCCGGTGTCGAATAACAACACCGGTCGGGCGCGATTGAGGTAGGCGATGGCGGCATCCCAGTCGCTGTGTCCGAGTTGGGCCAAAAGGAGCTCCGCCGACCCTCCCAGCGTACGTGCATCCACCAGGATGGCGGGGATGTCCAACGATGACGCTTCCTCCACGAACCGGTGGAGCAGCGTGGTCTTCCCGCGCCCGCCGGGCCCTTGGACCACCAGCACCGGGGGTCCGTCCCGCGCTTCGGTCAACCAGCTGCGAAACTGTTCCAGTTCGTAGCGTCGCCCCACGTACCAGGGGGGATGCCCGGGAGGAAGTGGGGCAGCGGTCGCAGAGTCCAGCAGGGGTCGGCCGCCCAGGGAGAGCGGGGGCGCCTCTGCCTGCACCCATCTGTCGAAATCGGTCATCTCAGGTGCGGCCTGCGGGCCAAGTTCTCGCCGCAGCAGCGCTGAGCCTTCGGCAAAGCGTTGGCGTGCCTGCGCCGGGTCTCCGGCTTGCAGGTAGGCTTGCACGAGCAGGCGCAAGGATTCCTCGAGCAGAGGGTCCGATTGATAAAGGATTTCGGCAAAATGGGCGGCGGCTAGGGGTCTGCCCAGGCGTAGGCTGGTTTGAATGAGTCCCTGCAGGGCCTGTTGGTAACGCTGGTGGATAGATTCGCGTAGCGGGATGATCCACTCGTCGTCCCAATGGGACAACAATTCTCCTCGGTACACGGCCACCGCCGCCTTGCGCGCGGCATAGCAGCCTTCTTGCAGCCGTTGTTGGAACTCCCAATAGTCGCACCACACGTCACGCGACTTGTCACAGGCGACGTAGGAAGGGGTGATGGTCAGGGTCCGCAGCAGAGTCGGACAGGTTTTCCGCAGCAGGAAAAGGGTTTTCCGTAAGTTGGCCCGAGCCTGAACCTCGGTCGAATCCGGCCACAAGGTGAACGCGAGGGTTTCTCGGCGGATGGGACGGGACGGATGCAGTGCCAGATACGCCAACAGCACCAAGAACGGGCGGCGGCCGGTATAGATTTGTCCGGTATCCGTCTCGACCGTCATGTCGCCGAAGAGTCGGATTTGCACCGCCATGCTCTATGCCTTCCCTTACGGCCCGCCAAAGCCGCCCACGCCGGCGAAGGAGCCTGGCCGGAAGCCATTGCCACCGTGGATCCGCCCGAATGGTCGCTGTCTTCTCATATTACTGGCAATGCAATTCTTAAGCAATATCTCTCGTAACCGGTTCTGGACGAGCCAAGACTTTGGCAATACGCGCTGACAGGCCGGGGACACCCGGGGTGGTGCGTCGCGGCTACCGCAAAATGTCGTCTTTGAGGGGCCGCCCTGGGGCCTTACGGGGCTAACGGGGCCTCCATGGTCGGGAGGCTTTGGGGTCGTCTGGGCTACCACACGATGACCTCTGCGCGGTTACCAGAACGGCTCTGGCCGCGCGGGGAGCGCACCCAAGGAGAGGGGAGCTTCGGAGCAAGACCACCTGCTTCGGCACCCGCCGGGCGTCGAGTGCTCCGTTGCATCTGATCCACCCGCTGGTAAAACCAGGCGGTTATCCGGTCGCTTCGACCCTGACGACCGTGGGCTCCCTTGTCGAAGGGCCGCAGGTTGGTGGGTCTGCCCCCTTGCTGGCACTGCCGGAGCGCCATGCCCTGCCAGATTTTCCAGTCAAGGCCGGGAGCTGGGCGGGATCGGTCAAGAGGAGGGGCGGCTGGTTTAAGGAGGCTAGAGCTGCTGACGACGCCTCTACGCAGGGTCCTCCCGCTCCACTCGCGGCGAGGAGCGCCCTTCCAGGAGGGGAGCCGGAGAAGGTGGCGGCGACCGGAGCGGCGACCGCGTCCCGGGCCGCTTCCCCGATCTGCCGGATCCCCCCGGTCGGAAAAGGCGGTGTGCGGCTGACTTGCGATCTGGTCAGAGGCGGCGGGGCCGCCCAAGATCACCGGCTGGTGAACCCCGAACTACCGAAGCGCTTGCAGTGCTGCTGTCGTCAGGCGCCTATGGCCCCGGTTGGCTCGCAACCGCACTGGCAGCCTTTGCCAAGGCAGAGCGCTTCCAAACTGCGCGTGATTGACCGGACTTCTGTGCGACGGCCCCGCCCATGCCACCACGGCCTCTTTGGCCAACGGCGCCACCATGGTCGGCGCCTTGTCGGCCAGTCCAGAGAGCTTCCATCCGGGCGCTCCGCTGCCGTTAGTCAATTTCCGCTTGGCCTCATGGCATGGCGGGGCTTGCCAGGAAACCTATTCACCTTGGCTCAAGGCCCCCCGGCGAGCTCCGCGCGCCGAGGGGCATGTCGAGGCCTTCAGTCGCAACTCTAAGCCGCGTCTTATGTGCCTTCCTTCATCCCATGACTAGGTGAGCCATGACCAGGAGAATGATGAGCTGCAACACTCCCTGGACGCCGGCCAAGCGCAAGTTCACCCGATTGATTTTCCAGATCCTGTCGGGGTCGGGGTTGGGTCGCTGCAATTCCCGCCAGATCCGCACCTGGTTTGGCAAGAGGACGCCGAGCCCTTGAACGGTCAGGATGGTGGTTATGGCCAAGGCGGCGAAAATCCAGGGCCGATTGGCGTTACCCGGCGCCAGAAAGCCGAGCCAATTGGCCAGGTACCACCCGGCCGTGCTGGTAGTCAGGGCCGCGATTGGAAGATAGAGGAGGGTGCGCGGGACCAGGAACTGAATTACCGCTTTACGCTCGGCGGGCGAAAGGCGCCGGAGCACGGTGCTCAGGACAAAGCCGAGGAAGAGGTCGGCACCCGTCCACAGCGAGGCCGAGAGGATGTGGGTCCAGTCGAGAAGATAGAGATTCCGACTCCACAGGGCCGCCACCATCGTCGCCGGCAAGATCAAGATCCACCAAGTCATTTGGCGGGTGAGGGGAGGCGGGGCCGTCGCGGGAAGGGAAGGCTCAAGCATGGGCGATGAGTCCTCCATAGAGATCAACTCAGAGGGATGGGGCCTGTTTGCTGCCGCGAGTGAATGCCGGCTCGCCAAAGCACGGCCGCCGCTTGTTGGGCCGCTATCCAGGACGGGCCATAGTATCCCACGGGGTGATGCGCCAAGTCAAAGAGGGTGGGCGGGCTTGGCAGATTCCACACCACGTCAGCGGCTCGCTGCAGGGGCACGACTTGCGGGCCCCAGTACCCGACTGGACGGTGGGCCAGGCGGAAGACGATGGCACTCCCACTGCTCTGGCTGGGCCCTGGCGTCGACGGAGCAGTGGGCGCCGACCAAACCGGCAAGGTGACGGTAGAATCGGCTTGGTTGTCGGTCAGCGTGAGGTCGGGCGCATTAGCGACGGCGATGCCATAGTACTCTGAGCTGATCTGGTTGTGGGCGACGACCAGGCCGGTGATGGGGGAACCCATGCCAGCAATGCTAATACCCACCGGCTGCTGCAATCCCGGGTCGGGATCGGCACCGTTGTCGCTGATCTGATTGTCGATGACCAAGTCGTCTGCGACTTTGGCCCCGGGCGAGTGGGTGTGAAAGACGACGCCGCCCTGCTGGTTGCCGGAGAAGGTGTTGCCGGTGACGATGTTGCCGTAGACCGCGCCGCCTGGGAGCGGGGTGGCGAGCACCACGCCGGCGGCTCCGTTGCCATTGGATTGGTTGTCGATGACCACGTTGTCGTATACTCCGCCAGCATGGGGGTTCGCAGCGCCCTTGGGGTTGTGGGAAGCCAAGGTAATTCCACAGTCGACTTGGTTGTTCAGCGAGATGTTGTCAGCCACGGTGTTAAAAGCGTTGGGTCCAAATTCGTCGGTGAGGTAGATGCCGCCGTCAAGGTTGTTGGCCACGGTGTTGCCGACAATGAGAGAGTTGGTGACGGACATTAGGTGCAGTGCCTCACAGTCGCCCCCCGGCAGGGCGCTGCAATGACCGTCCATGGGGGCCTTCGCGTCGTTGGCCACGAAGCCTTGGTCGTTGGCGACGACCTGGTTGCCGACAATGTCCAGGCCCGACATTGGACCTAAGGCCAAGATGCCCGCTTGGTCGGCGTGCTCAACCGTGAGATTGCGAATGGTGGTGCCAGAAGCCTTCTCGCCTTTGAGGAGGATGCCGTTGGGCGCCCCACTGGCGTCGATGACGGTGGTCGTCGCCGCGCCGGAGAGGGTCGGATCCGACTCAAGAGTAAGGGGCTTGTCGATGACCACCATGCCGTGGTAGGTGCCGGGCTCGACGATGATGGTGGCACCGGGTGGAGCCACTTGCACCGCCTGTTGGATAGTCGCATAGGGAGCAGCCGGCGTCCCGGAACCGTTCTGGTCGCTCCCTTGCGTGCTGACGTAGAGGACGGAGGGAGAAGGGGCCGCTGCGACCGCGGCCGATACCCCGAGAGGGGACAGCAAAGCGGCGGCACAGCCGAGACTCGAATACAGTCGTCGCTTATTCATGTCTTGAGGTCACCTTCTTGGTAAGAATTGGTTCGCTCTACCGGACTCGGAGGGCATTCCGAGGACGAGGAGAGCGTGTGGGTCTCCCCCGCCGCCGGCAAGGGGCCGGACAGCGTCAAGAGCAAGGAGTCGCCGGTTCCCGAAATGACGTGGAGGGGTACCACCGACCTGGATCGCTTGTCTTGCGCCCCCGGGCGGAGGTTCGAGGCGCACCGTGTGAGGGGTGGCTGAACCGCGGGCTTCAGAAAGGGTGCGCTCTCGGCGTGGGGATTGGATACAGACTGCTCTCGCATCTGCTCGAGGTGGGACGCGGGGCTCGAGCAGTCGATCCCCCAGCTGGTAGGACGGCCTACTGCGAGCCAAGGGGCGGCACCAGGGGGAGGTGGCTGGGTCCCTACAGGAACGGAGCACCGGGCCGACGTGCCTTCGGCGCCGCCCAGAATAGCCAGAGGGATCTGGCGACTGTCCACGCGCAGTGCCTCCCTTCACACCATCCCGATGCCCCCCGCCGCCAAGCGGTTACACGGTTTGACAAATGCTGTAGTGGCGGTTCTTCCCAATGGTAATAAGCATGACGTTACCGTGCCGTTCCGCTTCCGTTGCCAAAGCGATCCCGTCCTTACCCTAGGGCCTCCCCAGAGACCGCCCACCTCGCGCTCACGGGATCGCCTTCCCCGGCATGTATCCCGGCCCTCCCCGCCCAGTTGTCCCCAACCCATGCGCTGCGCTGAGCCCAAGTCCACGAATTGCCCTTCGTGAATGCGCATGAAAATTGAGGAAGAAAGGGTGGGTGAAGGGGCGAGGCGGACAATCGCGGTTGCCCGCCTTGGCTTGAAAGAGCGCGGGGCAAGTTACCGGAAAACCGAGCGGTTTCATGATTGGGCTGTCCCCAAAAGGGGACAATCTGCGGTTTTCAGAGCGCTTCCCGCGTAGGCGAGCCCCCGATTTCTCGTGGTGGATGCCCCGTGGTTATCGAACATCGGAGTCCAACACGGCTCCGCCTCTCGTCACTCGATGAGCGTATTCGAGAGGCGCCTTGGCGAGTGAACCGGGGGCAGTCCGACCTCCCCCGGAGGAGGATATTTACGCGCAACGGTGCACCCGGGCTCGATCCCGTGGGGGAATTCGCCCCGCAAGCGCAGGACCAGATTTGGGCATGAATCCCAGAAGGTTCTCGGTTGCACCGTGACAATTCCTCAACCAGATTGCCGCAGGCGCACCCGGGCGGGAGGATGTCGGTTGCCCGTATTCGGCCCGCTCGCTCCTCCGCCACCCCAGGGTTTCGCCCTGCGCCCACGGCCGCAGGGCGGATTCTACGGTCAGCCGGGTTTGTTGGAGGGAGCTCAAAGGCGGGCCTCGTAGTCTTTAGGCCAAGGCCGCATCGATGGCCGCCCGATCGCTCCGGAGCGCCGGATACAGGATGGTCGCCTGCTGCCGCCCGTTGCCGGGAACGGAGTAGGCCTCCGGCAATGGGCAGGGCATCGTTGGCGGATCCGCCCGTTTTGCCAGACGGTGGCTCAGCGCTCGGTGCGATACTCGCGTCAGCGCAATGACCTGCCCGCACTCGGGCATGGGTGATCCGGTCGCGGACCCCGTGGAAAAGCCGCCGAGGGCCGCGAGGATGAAGGCGGCCTAGCATGGCGTCGCCATTGGGGCGCTGGCGAGCACCGTGCTCCAGTGGCGACATGCGAGCTGGGCGGTGAGGATAGGGCAACGGGTCTCGTCACCGTCCACCACCCTCCGGAACTGCAGTTGGGCGCCTTCGCGGTCCATGGGTAGACAACCTCGCGCATCCCGATTAACCGCTCCGAATGGCGCAGGTTCTGGAACAGAAGGGTGGGATGCGACGTCATGTTGCAAGCGGCCAAGTCCCCGGGTGACTGATTTAGGGTAAGCTGCCTAACCCAACCCATCTCGCAGCGGGGCAAGCAGGTCGGGACAGGTGACTGGCGAGGAGGACCATTCTCAAGAGCCCGTTCAGACAGGGCAATCCGTTGGACGGCCAGTTCCGCGGTCCGGGAATCGCGACCGCCATCACCTGTCCACCACAGCGACCATCCCGGGCAAGACCACCAGCCCCCGGGGTGCCGCCTGCCCGACCCGATCAGAGATGGGGCTGGTCAGCCCGGCGGCTTTGCCGAAGGCCAAGGGTGAACTGAGACAGCCGGAAAATGAGCTTAACCGAAACTTAACGCGATGCTCGATTTGGCTGGATCTTGCGTTCGTTATAATGGGATATGCCTGTCATCGGTTTGAATCTGGTAGTAATTAGGGAAGAAACAAGGAGGCTCCGCGATGCGGCATCTAGTCGGCCGGATTCGATTCTTGCCGTTTTGTGCCCTGTTGGGAGCGTTGCTGTCGGCCTGTGGAGGATCGGCAGCGACCCCGTCCCACCCCGCCAATTCGGCGGCGCCGTCCCCTTCCGCCTCCGGAACGCTGACGGTGTACGCGGCCCTGACGGCGCAAAACGGCCAGCTCTTGGCCCAAGCCTTTGAAAAAGCGTATCCTCAGGTCAAAGTCAACATGGTCACCGGCGGCACCGGCCTTTTGTTGAGCCGAATCGCGGCAGAGCAGCGGGCCGGCGGCGTACGCGCGGACGTAGTGCTGTTGGCCGACCCCACTGCCATGGCGGGATTGAACCAGGAACACCTGTTGGCGGCCTATCGTCCTCCCCAGGCCAAAGACCTGCCCGCTGGGATGAAGGGGAGCGACTGGGTCGGGGCGTTCACGTTCAACAATGTGATCATCTACCATCGAGGAATGTCCTTGCCCGTGCCCCAGAGTTGGACCGACTTGGAGCGGCCGATCTACCGGGACGCGGTGGAGATCGGCAACCCAGCCTACTCCGGCACCACCCTGGGTTTGGTGGGCTATTTGTCCCAGCATTACGGCTGGCAGTACTTTAACACCTTAAAGCAGCTCGGAGCCACCATGGTGGCCTCCACCAACACCATCGGAGAAGACGTGGCCTCCGGCCGGGTCGACGTGGGCATCAGCCTCGACGTGGTAGCCCGGGATCTCAAGGCCAAAGGGGCGCCGGTGGAGCTGGTGTGGCCGAAGGATGGCGCGGTGCCGGTGCCGGCGCCGGTGGCGATCGTGGCCCACCACGACTCTCCGGCAGCGCGGCAATTTGAAGATTGGCTGTTAAGCGCTCAGGGGCAGGCCACGGTCGAAAAACTGGGTTACGTCCCGGTATCCGGAACCTCGACCTTGGTCCCTCAAGGGACGCCGATGGCGCAGGTGAACTGGGCCGCCATCGAGCAACAGCGCAACACCATCTTACAGACCATTCATCGGCTGTTTGGCCAATAGTCGCCATGCCGCGTCGTCGCCTGGAATCCTGGCCGTTGGTCGTTGCCTTGGGACTATCCGCGCTGGCGATTTGGCCCTGTGCGCAGCTGTTTGCGGCGGTAGCAGGCCAGTGGGGGGACGTCCGGGTCCAGTTGGCCAGCCCGCAGATGCTGACCCTGGTCCGCCACACCGTGGTCTCCAGCCTGCTGGCCACCTTGCTGGCGGTCTCGGTCGGACTTCTCAACGCCTTGGCGGTACGGACCCTTCGCGAGCCGGGGCGGGGTGTGTGGATGGTGGCCTCCACGTCTCCCTTGATGGTTCCACCCTTTGTGGGGGCCTTCTCCTGGATGCAGGCCTACGCGCGAGCCGGCCTCACCGAGCTGCTGTGGCATTGGCACGGGGACTTTCTCTATGGGCGGTGGGGAGTGGTGCTCCTCTTGGCCGTGCACACTGCTCCGTTGGCCTTTTTGGCCTTTACCGCAGTCTTTTCGCGGGAGAACGAAGCGCTTTGGCGGGCCACCCGGGTCAGCGGCGGCTCAGGGTGGGACGCCTTTGTCCACACCCTCTGGCCTTCTCTGCGGCCCGTGCTGGCCGCCACCGCCAGTCTGCTCTTTGCCTTCGACGCCGGAGACTTTGGCATTCCTCTGCTCTTGGGTCTGCCGGGACGATACCCGACGATGACCACCCAGATCTATGAGGACCTCTCCTATGCCACCATGCCCGGCGCCTTCGCCCAAGCGGTGGCCCTGGCGGGCGTGTTGGCGTTTATGAGCCTGACGTTTTTGACGGTGGCCGAACGTTTGGGAGGCACCGGGTCTTGGCTGCGCTGGGAGTCTCCGGGGCTGCCGCGGCCCCCGGCGCCTTGGGCGTGGGAGTGGGGAAGTCGAGCCCTGTTAGGCGGCTATCTGGTGGTGGTGCTGGTCTTCCCGTTTGCTGCCTTGATTCTCACGGCGCTGACCCGCGCCTACGGCCTGCCCCCGGTGCCGGCCAACTGGACCTGGGCGCATTTTGCCGGGGTGCTGCAGGGCACCACCGGGCAGGCGGTGCTTCACAGCCTTGTGCTGTCGGCGGTGGCGGCAGCTGCGGTGGTGGGAGCCGGCCTTCTCCTTACCGAGGTGGGCTTGCGCCATGCCTTGGGGAGATTGGCGCAACGGCTGGTCTGGGTGCCCTACGCCCTGCCAGGGTCGGTGGTGGCGATCGGGGTGCTGATCGCCTTTGGGCGGTATCTGTACGGAACCTTGGCCATCATCGGCCTGGCTTACTTTGTCAAATTCTGGGGAACGATGGAGCCGCTGCGGGGCCTGCGGGCGGCGATCGATCCGGCCGCCGCCCAGGCCGCCCGGATTTTGGGGGCCAAACCGCTCGACGCCTATCGCCTGGCCGTCTGGCCCTCGCTTGGCCCCTTAGCCGGCTCGCTGGGGATCTTGGTGTTCATCGGGGCTCTATATGAGCTGACCATGTCGAGTTTACTCTACACGCCCGCCACCCAAACCCTGGCCGTGGTCGTCCTCAACGCCCAGCAGGCTGGGGATGTCTCCACCACGGCGGCCCTGGGGTCGGCGATCGCCTTGGCCTTAGGAGTGGGTTTGGCGGCCATTGCCATCATCCGAAGATGCGCAGGGAGTGGAAATGGGTGAGTGCCAAGGTGGAGGGTGCCACTTCCGAGATTTTATCGGTGGATGACCTGACGGTGCGCTTGGGAGGAAAGGAGGTCCTCTCCCACTTGACGTTTTCCGTTCAGTCCGGCGAATTGATGGCCGTCCTCGGGCCCTCCGGGGCAGGCAAATCGACGTTGTTAAACGTCATCGCCGGCTTCATCGCTCCCACCAGCGGATCGGTCGCCCTGTACGGACGGACCGTATCCTCCCCGCTACGGGTGGAACCGCCCGATGCGCGCCATCTGGCCATGGTCTTCCAGTCCTACGCGCTGTGGCCACACCTTACGGTGCTGGAAACCGTGGCCTTTCCCTTTCGAAAACGGGGTCTTGGGGGGCGAGAGGCAAGAGCAGCGGCGGCCAGGCTGCTGGAGCAGATGGGCTTGGCGGAATACGCCACCCGACGGCCGGCCGAGCTGTCTGGGGGCCAACAACAGCGGGTGGGGCTGGCCCGCGCCCTGGCCAGCGGCGCCCGCTGCATCTTGTTCGACGAGCCCACCGCCAATCTCGACGAGGCGCTCAAGGGCCAGATGGCTTGGGAGTTGCGCCAACGCCAGCTGGAGGCCGGCGCCGGGGGCTTGTACGTCACCCATGACGTGCAAGAAGCGTTTATGGTCGCCGACCGGGTGATGGTCCTGATCGAGGGCAAACTGCGCCAAATCGGCACGCCGGTGGCTCTCTACGAGCATCCGGTCGACGAGGTGGTAGCCCGGGCCACCGGTCCTTATTCCAAGGTGGTCGGGGCCACCACGGTGGATCCGAGCTCTGGCCAAGCCTTCTTTCATGCCGGCGGCCACACCTATCCGGTCACCCTGGTCGAGCAAGACGGCTTGCCCCATCAAGGCACGTTCCTGGTGCGACCAGAGTGGGGCGAACTGGTGGAGGAGCGAGGCTTTCCCGCCACCGTAAAAAGGCTTCACTACCAAGGCTTCTTTACCGACTACCTGCTAACCACTCCGCTCGGGGAGATCTGGTGTCGGCACCTGGGCGCGCCCCGAGCCGGCCAGGATGCGCGCTGCAACTGGCGTCCCGCGCGGCTGGCCCGCCTTTCCGCCCCCTCGCCTGCGCAGGGGTAAGCGGCGGCCGCGGTGGCCTTGCGCCGGTTCCGCCGGCTCTCCCAAGCCTGCGCATCTTGCCTTGGCGGCCTCCGGGGAGAGACCTCACCCTCTTCGCGGCTGTTTGCCGGTGGTATATCATGGGGTTCAAAAAACAACATCGGCCCCGGAAGCGACGGGGGCAGACGGCAGCCCTAAGTCGGTGCCGGTCCAAAGGAGTTGCGGCATGCGCCA
>JAIMAE010000033.1 GCA_023512105.1 Bacillota bacterium
CAATTTGGGGAATTTTTAATGACCAAACTGGGGACTTACGTTGACCAAACTGTCCACTTTCATTTGACCAAATACACCTCGGCGGCGGGCGCACCGTGGAGGCGACCGTCCCCCACGGGGCCCTCGGCGGGCGGACCCCGCCCGCCGACCTCGGCAACCTCGGCGCGCCGATCCTGGCCGGGCGGTGGCCCCAGCTCGGCGAATACCTCACCCGCATGGCGCGGGCGAACGGCCCGGCCATCCCCAGGACGCCCATCGTCCAGCACACCGGGTGGGTCTGGCCGGCGGGGCCAGGGGGCGTGGTCCGCTTCGCGATGCCGGGCCGGACGATCACCGCGGCCCCCGGCGACCCGCCGGTGGCCCTGCACGCCCCCCACCAGCCGCGCCTGGAGGCCTACGCCTCGGCGGGCGACCTGGCCGGGGAACGGGAGACGGTGGCGAGGATCCTCGCCGAGCCCGCCTTCCAGCGCCTCGTCTGGGTGCTGGGCCATGCCGCGGCGGCCCCATGGGCGAGGCTGCTGGCGGACGCGGGGGTGATCGACGTCACCGGGTGGGCGGTGGAGGTGGTTTCGGCGGCGACGGGAACCGGGAAGACCCTGTCCCTCCTGGCCGCGATGCTGCCGTGGGGGCGCCCGGCCGACCTGGTGCGCCCCTGGTGGGGCACCGAGTACGCCCTGACCGCGTTCCTCGCCGCCCGGCGCGATCTGCCGGTGGCCATGCAGGAGGCCCAGATGAACCAGTCGGGGCGGGCGGGGCGGGACGCCCTGGGGGTGGCCCAGGTCATCCACGCCCTGGCGGACGGAGGGGGGAAGCTCCAGGGCCGCCGCGACGGAGGGCTGCGCGCCGCGCCGCAGCTCGGCGGGGTGCTGCTCCTGGCCAACAACCAGTCGGTCGTCGGCGACGTCCATCAGCCGGGGGCGGCGGTGCGGGTGCTGTCCTGCGAGCCGCTGGTGGCCCCCTTGGAGACGTCTCGGGCCATCCGCGAGCTGCGCACCCGGCTGGCGCTGCACCACGGCCATGGGGGGCCGGCCATGATCCAGCGCGCGCTGGCGGACACGGCGGGCGACCCCCAGGCGCTCCTGGCCTGGGTCCGCGAGGAGTTCGAGAGGGCTTGGGGCATCATCGAAAAGGCCTTCGAGGCCCGTCTGGGGTACTGGCGCAGCACCGGCCGGAGGGAGCTGGCCTCGCAGGTGGAGCGCGCCGCCCACCTGGTCGCGGCCGGGGCCATGGGGCTGGTGATGCTGCTCCACCGCGGGTATGGGATGGCCGAGCCGCAGATCGGCCAGGCGCTGCGGGTCTACCTGCGGCAGGCGCAGGAGATTGTGGAGGGGTGGGAGGCGGACCGGGCGCCCATGTGGCTCCAGGCCCTGCGCGCCATCGGCGAGGGGGTCTTTGGCCAGGCGTCCCGGATCGCCGGGATGGAGCCCAGGCTGGGGGAGGGGGGCGAGCGGCGCATGCCGGCCCAGGACTACATCGGGGGGTGGGTCGCGCTGCGCGACCTGCCCGGCGAGTGGGCCGTCGACCACGACGTGCTGGCCCTCTCGCCGCAGTGGGTGCGGCGCACGGTCGCCGACGCCCTGCAGACCCAGGACGTGCGGGGGCTGGTCCGGGAGTGGGTGCGGCAGCGGGTGCTGATCCCGCGCCTGGACGGGGGGCGGATCGTCCGGCCGGAGCGGACGGTGCGGCTGCAGCGCGCGGACGGCGAGCGGATCACGGTGGCGATGTGGGTGTTCCGCCCGACGTTGCCGGACGGCCGGGTGTGGCTGCCGGTGCCGGCGGGGCATCCGCTGGGGGACTGGGGGGCCGATGGCGGCGAGGGTTAGGGAGGCCCGTCGACCCTGAGCGCCCCTCGCGGCCGGTAGGGCCGCCGCCGCGGCGGCTGCGAGGTTTTGAATCGGCGAACGGGCCGCGGAGTGAGCAAAATCGCCTTGGGAGTGAGCAAAAATCGGTGGGATGTGAGCAACATCCTCTATGAAGTGAGCAAAAACCATCGATTTGTGAGCAACCCCCGAATCCCCTCAAAGGCAATCGTGGCAAGCGATAGAGGGGATGGTCGAGGGTTGGAGTGAGCAATTTTCGCGATGGATGTGGTTAAAGGGGGGGCGAACAATTATTTAACCCATGCGAAACAATTTTTATCACCCCCCTATATATACATCCATGCGCGCGCGGCCGTCCGCCGGCGCCCCAAAAACCCATCAAACCGTTGCGCCGCAAGGCTTTGAGGGCGATCGGCGGTTGCTCACACTTGCTCACAACAGAATTCCAAATCGGTTCGCACAATCCCTAGAACCCACACCGCGCAACGGATCTGGGTTCTTAGTAGGAGCAAGTGGATGTGAGCAACACTTGCTCACATCGCGGGATTTTTGCTCACTCGCTGCTCACAACCATCGAGGACAGGGGAGGAACAGGAGGGGGACGCATGCGCGATGAGCGGCGGGGGCCCGCGGGGGCGGGGCCGGCGTGGGATGAGGTGGCGTTGTGGGCCTTGGGGCGGGCCCTGGCGGCCTTGCCGGTGGCGCCGGGCTCGATGGTGATCCGCGGGCCGGACGGGGAGGTGGTGGCGGGTTGGTACCGCCCCCGCTCCGCCGGCCTGGATGTGGCGCTGGCGGTGCGGCAGTGCTGGGCCTTGCGCGCGGTCGCGTGCCGGCGCCGGGGCGATGCCCGGCGGCTGCTGGCGGCCTGGGCGCGCCGGGGGGCGATCCTTCCCCCGGCCCATCGCGGGAAGGGCGGCGGGTTCCGCCGCCGGGTGCGACTCGTGGACGGGTCGGGCCGCATCGCCTTCCACGGCGAGATGCTGGTGTTCGCTCCCACCGTGGAGGGGTGCTGGTGGGCCCCACCGGCCCCGGCCGCATGGCACCCCCCAGGCCGGGGCGCCGAGGCATCACCGCGGTGGAGCGGGGTCTGGCGGGCGGTGTGGGACGCGCTGTACGGCGGGGAGGCCGCCGAGGGGGGGCCTGAGGGGGAGGTGGGTCGCGATGCCAGGCGGGGGCGGTGATTCGACCGTCGACCAGCACAGAGTGTGGCAGGCCATGTGGGACGACCTGTTCGGGAGTGGGGCATCACTGGACGCGCCCGCCGATGCCCGGACGGAGGGCGGCCCCGGCGCTCCGCCCGAGGCGGGGGGGATGCCCGCCATGGGGGCGCCGGTGGGTCTAAACATGGATCCCACCGGCGAGGGTCATGAATCGCCCATGGAGATGCCTGGCGCGCCCGACCTGTGGCGCCCCCCCACCCTCGGTGCCGGCTGGGCAGCCGGGTTGGGCTGGCCCGGCATGCCGGCTGCGGTGGCCGGGGCGGCGCGCCCGGCCCGCGATGGGGGGCGGTGGGGCGTGGCGGCCCTGCTGGCGGGCCCCTGGGAGGCGCTGCGGCCCTGGTGGCCGGATCGGCTGCCGCCGGGGCGGGTCGTCATCCCGCCGGCCCTGGCGGCGTGGGCCGCGGAGATCGCCGGCGGGCTGGGGATCGACCCCGCCCGCCTCCGCCCCGACGCATGGTGGCACGGCGCGGGCTGGCCCCATGACCCCTGGGCGTGGTGGCACCAGCCGGTCGCGGGGCTGGACGGGGGGATCTGGGCCGTGGCCGTCCGGTGGTGGGCGGCGGAGGCCGTCCCCGCGGCCTGGGGGGATGCCCCATCGCCGGCGGTGGGGCGGGCCTGGGCCGCCGCGGCGCGGGCGGCGCTGGAGGGCCGGCGGGCGCGGGGGCCGTCGGCGGATGAGACGGTTTGGTGACGGTGCCCGCCACAGGCGCGACGGGCCGCCGTGCGGGGGATCCCGGCGCAAGACGGCCTGTCCTACCCACCAGGCTGCGCCGTCGCGACACAGGGCGCGTGTGGGGCTGTCGGGGGCGGCGACGGCGCAGGGTTGCAGGGCCGGCCAAGGAGGAAGCCCCGCGGCGGGCGTCGAACCGTGGACGGGTGTGAGAGGGCGCAATGGGGGGTTGATGATGGCGCGTCTGGGATGCCGCATGGCGGTGTGGCTCCTCGGCCTGGTCTTGGCGGCCGCCGCGCTGGGCACCGCCGAGGTGGAGGCCCTGCCCTACGGGCCGTGGCTGCCGAATCCGGCGCATCGGATCGTGTCGGCGTTGGCCCCCGCAGCCCGGTGGGCCGCGGCGCGCCTGGCCGGGGTCGCCGGGCCGGTGGCGTGGGCGCGAGATGGCACGCCCATCACTGTCGGGGCCTTGGCGCGGCAGGACGGGCATCTGGGACTGGGGGCGCCCCCACCGGCCGCGCCGTTGCCCCGGCGGTGGCGGGCCTGGCCGCGCCGTGAGGTGGTGGTGCCGGACCGGCTCGGATCCCGCCCACTGGAGCCTTGGCAACGCGATGCGGCCCGCGCCGCGGCGGCCTGGGCGCTGGCCTGGAGCGGCAACCATCCGCTGGACGCGCTCGCCTTCACCTTCACGGCGGGGCCGATCCACCTGGCGGCCCCAGGGTGGCGGGCCCTGGGGGTGGCCACCCCGGCCCAGGCGATGGTCTACGGGGTGGCCGCCCGCCGGGCCGGGCAGGGGGGGCGTCGTGGGATGGCCGGATCCGCCGGCCTATGTGGCCCGCCGGCGGGTGATGGTGGCCGAGGTGCGGCCCGGTTGGCCCCCGGCGCTGGCCGACCGCGTTCTCCGGCCACCGCTGGCCCAGTTCATCGGGCGCATGGCCGTGGTGCGGTGCCAGGCCGAGCTGGTGGTGTGGCGGGCCGGCGCCTGGCATCGGGCGTCGGACGCCCTGACGCTGGACGTGGCCCAGGCGCCGGGCGGCTGGCGGGTGGTGGCCTGGCAGGGCCCCGCCCCCGCGCCGGCCGCGTTCGCGTGGATCCCGGTCCTTGGCTGACGGGGCTCGATTTCCCTGGGCTGCGGGAGCCCGCGAGAGGCGCGACGAGGCGCCGTGCGGACGACCAGGGGCAGAGAACGACCCCTATGACCCGCTTTGGGTTCTGTCGCGACGTGGGGGCGCGGATAGGGCTATGTGCGGGCGGTCAACCACCCCCGGACTAAAGTCCTATGCAGGGCGGGGCTTCCGCGCCCGCGGGATTTTGGTGATGGATGAACGCCTGGGGCCCGGCTGCGAACGTTTCCAGGAATCGTTGCCCCTGCGTTGCGGGCGCGGCTTGGGTGGACTGCGGGGCGGTGGTGCTGTCAGCGTTCGCCCCACCCGCGGGTGGCGCATTCCAACCGGGGGCTGCGTTGCTTGAACGCGCCATGCCGCCATGTCGGGTTGTCTAGCGCTCATCGGCGGGCTGGACAGAAGAAACCGCGTCATTGGCCGCCGCGGCCGGTCAGCCGGCTTCTCCCACCCTCTCTTCCTCTGCGCCCGGGATGAAATCCAGCACATACTCCGGGGGCACTTCGTGCGTCCTGGCGATGATGGGCACGCCGCCCAAGTATTGGGCCTGCCGTTCGACCCCGCCGGGGAACCCGGGCGTCAACGCATAGCCCCGGGGCGTCTTCATCACGATATGCGCCGCCTTCGCCGGATCCGCGAGCCTCATCCAGCGTGCCACCACCTGCGGGGCGCGTACCTTCCCGTGCCGCTCATACAGTCCGGCTTCATGGGCGACGCGCCGGTAGGTGTAGCACATGGTGGGGTGCCGCGCGCAAAGGCGGTCCAGCGCCCGCAGCACGCTTACGGCGTCCGGCGAGATGATCCCCGCGATCAGGCGGTCGCGGCAGTCGGCGTCCTGCATCTCGAACAAGAACTGCTCGGTCACGCTCCGTCCGTTGGCCTTAGCGCGCTCAGCTAGCTCTCTCCCCATCGGATCGGGGATGGTGAATTGAACCCGCTTCGACATCGCCCGTTCCTCCTTATCTGCACGGATAGAGAAAAACCCGTGGCCATGATTGCGCCGTCTAGGCGCACAGTCAATCCTCAGCGCCATCGTTTTCAGCGAGAACACCGCCCGCGCTTCCTGGCCATGGGCCGAAATGGTTGGCATTCCAAAGCGCCAACCATTTCGGCCCGGGCGCGGCGGGGGAGGCCCAGATCCCCCTTGCGCCCGCCCGCCGGCCATGCTACACTGCCCTCACGTGCTGCGAGCGCCGCCCCGGGCGGCGGCGCTGGTGTATTCCCCTGGCCCGGTGAACCCCCCGTTGGTGTAGAGATCCGCCGTGATCGGCCGGCCTTGCGGCCGGCCGATTCGCATGTCCGCCCCTCCCTCTGGGTGACAAGGGGGGATGCGCATGCGCATGGGTTCGGCCACGGAGGCGGCGCCCCGCGTGGGGGCGGCCGCGGCGTTTTCGGTGGCGGGCGCGCAGGGGTTCGGCGTCGTCGCGCGGCGCTGGGAGCCCCGCCCGGGTGCGGTGGAGATCGCCCTGCGGTCGCCGTCCGCGGCCCTGGAACGGATCCGCCCCGGCGCCGTCGGCTGGCTGGTCTGGTCCGATGGGGATGATGCATGGCGCCGGACCTGGTCGGTGACGGCGGTCTCGCCCGCGGACGGCTGGATCGCCGGCGGGCTGGTCGGCGATCCCCGCCCGGCGGTTCGCCGCGCCCAGCGCGCGTCGGTCTGGGCGCCGTGCCGGGTCCTCTGGCCCGGCGGGGCGGTGGAGGGCGTCACCCGCGACCTGTCCCGGACGGGGGCCTCCGCCCTGTGCGAGGCCCCCGTCCCCGTGGGCGCGGAGGTGCGGTGGGCCATCCACTGGCCGGACGGGCCGTGGGAGGCGGCCGGGCGCGTGGCGCGGTGCGAGCCCGAGGGCCCTGGCCGGTGGCTCGTGGCCTGCGCCTGGACGGCGATGGCGCCGGCGGCGGCGGAGCGGCTGGCGCTGGTCATCGCGGCGGGGTAGCGCGGGGCCGGGGGGATGGCAGGAGCCCCCCGCGTTCGGGGGTTCGGGTCTGGCGGTGGAGAGGGTGGCGCCATGCCTCGGCGGTGGGCTTTCTACGAACTGTGGATGGATGGTCGGCTCGTGGAGACGACGGCCGATTATGAGATGGCGCTGGATCTGTACCGGATCGCGGCGCGGGGCGTGCCCGCCGCCATCGCGAGGCGCGGCTGATGGCCCGCCGGGGTGATGCCCGGCGGGCCATCCTGCGCAAGCCCCGGTGGCCGCAGTAAGGCCGCCGGTGCGTGGAGCGCCGGGGCCGCGGCCGGTGGTTCCTCTGGGCGGGTCTCCTGGATTCCCGGGAAGGGGGGATGCGGGATGACGTTGGACGACTGGCTGCGCGCCGCCCGGCTGGCGCGGCGGGATGAGGCCCGGGGCCTGACCCTGGTCTGGCTGGGGGGCCACGGGGTCCATGCGGTGGATGATCAGGGCCGCGAGGTCTCGTTTTGGAACATCGCCAGCCACGATGCGGAGGCCACGGAGGCCGAGGTGCTGGCCTCGATGGACGCCGCCATCGCCACAGGCGGCTACCCATAGCCTCGGGGTGCGAAGCGGGGAGGCGGGTTGGCATGGGATCCCCCGCGCCGCGCGGCGGGGAGGCGGGTGTGGGCCGCCCTAGATCGAACGGGAGGTGCTGTGGATGAAGGTTTGGGTGGAGGTGTCGATCTCCGGCCGCATCTCGGTGCAGGCCGAGACCCTGGAGGAGGCCGACCGGGAGGCCCGGGAGGCGTTGGACCGGGTGCATCGGCGCAAGCCGCGGTGCCGGGTGGGTGGCCTGGAGTTGCAAGTGGATGAGGTGCTGCCCACTCCCGAGGGGGCCCTGCCCAGCGAGGTGCCGGGCGGGGTGTGGGAGCTGCCGGTCACGGTCTTCGGGGCCGCGGCGGTGGAGGCCCCCTCGGTCGAGCGGGCGCGCCGCGAGGTGGAGGCGGCCATCGCGAGGCTACCCGGCGGGTTGCTGAGGCTGGGCGATGACGCGGCGGTGGCCGTGGAGTCGGCCGGCGTGACGGAGGCCCGGGAGTGGTAGGGTCCGCGGCCCGGCGGCGGCCGCTGTGGTTGGCCGCCCTGCTCGCGGCGGCCCTGGCGGTGGCCTGTGCGCGGTCGGGGTGGGCGGCGCCGGCGCCCGTCGCGGGGGCGGTCCGGGCCGCCGAGGTCCGGATCCGGGCGTGGACGGCCCCCAAGCCGGCGCGGCCGTGGTGGGAGACGGGCCGGGCGGTGTGGGTGACGACCGCGCCGGTGGTCTCGAACCTGGCCGACCCGGCCCACTACCTGCGGGCGGTGCTGGCGTTCCCCGTGCGGCGGTCGGCGTTCGCCCGGCTGGGGGCGGCGGTGCCGGCCCAGGGGCCTGGGACCCAGGGGGCGGGCGATCCCGCCCTGGACGCCCAGATCGCCATGGTGTTAACCGACGCCGCCCGGCACCTGTCGTGGGCGGCCGCCTCCGCCCCCGACGGCGCCCGGCGGTTCGCGGCGATGGCCCGGGCGCGGCTGGAGGCCGTCTTCGGGCCGGGGGCGGTGGGGCCGGTGGAGGTGGAGACGTTCCTGGTGCAGTGACTCCGAGCAGGGGGGATGGCGCATGGCGATGCAGAGGGGGGTTGGCATTCCCGGCCTTCGCCTGGGGCGGCGGGGTCTGCGCATGGGTCTTGCGGTGGCCGGGGCGGCCGCGCCGGCCGGCGGCGCCCCGCCTGGGGTCTAGGGAGGGGGGCCGCGATGCCGCGACGGTTGTTTTTCCTCGATGTGCGCCGCCGGGATGGGGGGCCGGTGCTTCCGGCCTGGCACCGTGCCGTGGGCGAGGAGGCGGTGCGCCACCCGGACGTGGTGGCGTTCAGCGTGGTGGGGCCGTTGGACGTCTCGGACCCCGATGCCGGGTGGCGGTATGAGATCACCGCGGCGGGGGCCGCAGGCCGCCGCCCGGCGGTGGCGCTGGCCGCGATCCTGCGGGAGGCGCTGCCGGGGGCGGAGGTCACCTGGCATCCGGCCGTGGGGGAGATGCGCTAAGGGAGGGATGGCGATGGCGGCGACCCGGGCCGAGGTCTGGACCCGGCGGTTCCACCTGGACGTGCGGCGCCGGGACGGGGGCGCGCCCCCGCGCCGGTGGCACCAGACCGTGGGGCGGGTGGCCCTGCGCCGGCCGGAGGTGCTGGCGGTGGGGGTGCTGGGGCCGGCGCCGCCAGGGCGGCCTGGGGGCGGGTGGCGGTACGAGGTCGTGGTGTGGGCCGACCGCGCACCTGGGGCGGTGCAGGCGGTGGCCGACGCGCTGCGGGCGGCGCTCCTGGAGGCGGAGGTGGCCTGGCGGCCGGCCGATGGTGACGGGGCGGGGTTCTAGCGGTCGGGAGGTGGTGGCCATGGAGCGGGTGGGCTGGATCGCGGTCGGCGGCGCCGGGGCGGTGCTCCTGGAGGACAAGGGCTGGGCGCAGCGGGTGCTGGCCGCCATCCGGGAGGTTCCCGGGTGCCGGGAGGCCGGCCCGGTCGGGGGGATGGATCTCCCCGACGGGCGGCGGGCCTGGTGCTGCCGGGTGGTGGTGGCGGTCCCGGACGCTGCCGGACTGGATGAGGCCGTGGCCGAGGTGGTCATGGCGGCGGAGGAGGCCGCGCCGGCGGGGAGCGCGGTGGGGTGGCTCCCCGCATCGTAGATGGGACGCGAAGGAGGCGAGGCCGCTGGAGCGGTCAATCTGGATCACCGTGCGCCGCCGCGACGGGGCGGCGCCGGAGGCGGAGTGGGGCCGGCGGGCCATGGTGGCGGTGCTAGGCGCCCCGGGGTGCGTGGCCGCCGAGGCCGTGGGAGCGGTGGAGATGCCCGGCAAGGCGCCGGGGTGGCGGTGTTGGGCGAAGCTCGCGGCCGGGGACGCCCCCGGGCTCGTCGACGCCATCGAGGGGGCGGTGCTGGCGGTGGCGCGGGCGCTGCCCGAGGAGGCCGAGGTGGTGTGGGCGCCGGCCATCTAGCGGTGGGCGTTGAGGCGTTGTGCCCTGGGGGAGGGACGAAGACATGGAGGATGTGGCTGACGTGATGCTTCGGTGCGCCGTGTGCGCGGTGGAGGGGGCCGAGCCGGAGATCTGGACCGAGGAGGCCTGGGAGCGGGTCTGCGCCGAGTGCGGCGCCTCAGATTGCCGCTGCGCCGACCACTGGGCACAAACCGACTGGGAGGAGTGCGAGGTGTGCGGCCGGGCGTGGTGCCCCGAGCATGCCTACGAGCCCGAGGAGTGCCCCCATTGCGGGCTGTGGGCGTGCCCACAGTGCCGGGAGGTCCATGCGGCGGGCGTCGGCGGCCAATGAGTCCGCCAAGGGGGCCAGGGAGAGCGTGGATGGGGTGATGGCTGTGGCTGACGAGACCATTTACGAGGGGATCCGTCTGCCGGACGGGGGCTGCCGCATCGTGGCGCATGAGCCCGGCGGCGGGGCGCGGGAGCTGGCGCCGGCGGAGGTCCACTCGTTCGACTTCGAGTGGGGGTATGGAGGGAGCGGCCCCGCCGAGACCGCCTACGCGCTGCTGCTCGACGCGACGGGCGACGCCCGGCTGGCCGGGCGGTGGCACCAGGCGTTCAAGTGGGCGGTGGTGGCCGACCTGCCCCACGGGGGCTGGCGGCTGTCGCACGCGGCGGTGCTGGACTGGCTGGCGTCCGCCGCGGCCGAGGGGGAGGGCGGCTGATGGCCGGGGGGCTGCGGTGGGCCGACCGGCTGGAGGAGGCCGGGGTCTACGTCTCCACCGTGCGGGACCTGTCGCATCCCGCCCTGGCGGTCTGCGAGACGGCGGTCTTCCCCCTGGGGCCGGACGGCCGGCCCGACTGGGGGAGCCCCTTGCGCATCGACCGGCATCCGCCGGACCTGCCCGCGGAGGCGCTGCGGCGGCGGCATGAGGCGGCGGTGGCGGCGTGGCGGGAAGGGGGCGGTGAGCCTGGCGTCGGCGGTGGTGCGGTGGGTCGTTGAGGGCCTGGGGGTGGTCCGGGTGTTCGGCTCCCCCGAAGCGTTGGCCGCCGCCTGGGATCTGGTCCCGGCGGCGGCCGAGCTGATCTGGGGCGACGTCGTGCGGTCCGGGGGCGGCCCCGGGCCGGTGCACGGGGGGCGGGCGACCCGGCTGGAGGTCGCGGACGCGCCGTAGAGGCGAACTGGGCGGCGTTTCGTTTGCGGGGAGGGGTTGGGATGGAGCGGGTGCTGATGGCGGTGCCGGTTGACGGCCGCCGGCGGCTCGTGCTGGTGCAGCGGGAGACCGGGGCGCCGGTCCAGCCGATGGAGTGGGTGCATTGGATTGAGGACGTCACGACGGGGGTGCGGGAGTTGGGCCATTACCACGCTTCGCTGCCCGATGCCTTGGAGAGCTTCGCGGAGCGGTGCCGCCAGTATGGGGTGGAGGCGCCGGAGGGGGCCAACGGTGATGGGTGACGGGTGGTTCCCCCTGGGCGCCGCCCGCTGGCGGGCGAGCTGCGAGGCGGTGGCGGAGGCCGCGGCGGTGGGGGTGATCCGAAGCGCCCCCGTCCACCGGGGGGCCTCGCCGCGGGCCCAGCATCCGTTAGAGCGGGGCGGGCCGCCGATGCAGGGGCGCGGCATTGGCGCGACGTGGCTGGAGACGCTCGCCAAGGCCCAGGGCGGCGCCTGCTTCTGGTGCGGCCGGCCGCTGGGGCGGCGGGCCACCTTGGAGCACGTGCTGCCGTTCTCCCACCCCGACTGGCCGGCGCTGCCCCGCGTGGTGCAGCTGCTGTGCCTGCGGCTCGCCCACGGCGAGTGCAACCAGGCCTACAACACCTGGCGCCAGACCCGCCCCCCGGCGCGGGTGGCGGAGGTGGACGCCATGGTGCTGCGGGTGGCCCGACAGATCGTGCGGCGCCACCCGCTGCTCGCCCTGGCGGCCTCGAGGCAGGACCGCGGCCTGGGCGCGGCGGGATGAGGAGGTGTGGGCGATGGCGGAAGCGGTGGAGGCGCCGGTCAACGGCCCCCGCCTCAAGGCGTTGCGCGAGCGGGCGGGGATGACCCAGGCCCAGGCGGCGCGGGCGGCCGGGCTGTCGCGGTCGGCGCTGGCGACGGCGGAGCAGGGGCGGTCGCGGCTGGGGCCCGAGGCCGTGGCAAGGCTCCTGGCGGCCTACGGCGCCGGCACGGATAGCGGGGGCGCCGCGGCCGGGCCTGGGGAACCCGGATCGAAGGCCAGGGATCCGGCCCAGCGGCCCCCCTCGCGGCGGCGCGCCCCTAGGGGCCGGGGAACCGAACCCCGGCGCCCCGCGGTCCCCGGCGTCGGCGGCTGCCCGCACGACCGCGCCGTGGTCGACGCCATGGCCGACGAGGGCATGGCCTGCCGGTGCCTGGACTGCGGGGAGGCGTTCTGGGACGCCTGGGGGTGCGCGCGGTGAAGGCCGCCGGGCGGCGCGCGCTGGTGCCGCGGGATGTCTCGGTGCGGCGCCCCGGCGGCGGGTGGGAGTTCGTCGTGTGGGATTCCCAGCTCGGCGTGGAGGTGGGGGTGTTCCCCACGCGGGACGAGGCCGAGGCTTTCGCGGCATGGTATGAGGATCCCGCCCAGGACGAGGTGGTGGCCGGGAGGTCTCCGGGCGAGATCCGTGCCGCCTGGGAGGTTGCGCGCCCAGCCTGGACCGCGCATGGGGGGGCCCATGAAGCCAGAGAGCAAAGGAAGGCGCCTGGGCGATGCCCAAGCGCCCGCGACGGAAGGAGCTGATGGCGATGCCAACGTACCAATGCCTCTACACCCTGCAGGTCGGGGTGTACGTGGAGGCGGTCGACGAGGACGAGGCGGAGGACCTCGCCGTAGCGGAGCTGTACCGCCTCTCCTTCTCTCCTGACATGGTGGTCGACGTGGAGATTGAACGGGTCAGCGGCGGCAGGGGCAGGTGAGCCCCCTCGTGGGCAGGAGGTGGCATCAACGATGGCGGTGATGGCGGTGGAGATCCGCGATGCCGAGGGACCGCGGGGGGAGATCCTCGGCTACGCGGTCTATGATGCGGTCTCGGGGTTGGTGGTGTCGGAGGCGTTCGCGGACCTGGCGGAGGCGGAGGCGTTCCGCGACTGGTACGCGGATCCTGGGAGCCTGCCGGTGGTGCGGCGGGCCGTGACGGTGGCCGACCTCATGGAGGCCTGGGAGGCGGCGCGGCGGGGAGGCGGCGGCCGTGGCGGACGATGAGGCAAAGCGCCAGATGGCCCGGGCCCTGTGGCGGCAGATCGAGGGGCTCCGGCGCCGGGGCCTGTGGGCGGAGGCCGAAGCCTCCCGGCGCATGGCGATGCGGCTGTGCGCGGAGGCGCGGGGCGGCGGCGAGCGCGGCGGGCGGTTTTTCGACGCGGAGGGTGTGGAGTTGGACGAGGCGGATCTCGAGGATTGGCTAGACCAATGAGGGGTCTGGAAGGAAGGGTGGGGATGGCGATGATCGCCGCGGATGCCAGCCGCGACTACGCGGCGCCGCCGGCGGCGTGGGACGGACTCCCGCTCGACGGCCTGCCGGCCGCGGCCCTGGACACGGAGACCACCGGGCTGATGCCCGGTGTGCATGAGGTCTGCGAGCTGGCCCTGGTGGTCTGCGCGGCGGCCGGGGAGCTGCGGTGGCAGACGCTCGTGAGCGGCCGGTTTGAGGCGGTGTCGCCGGAGGCGCTGGCGCTGCACGGCATCGACCTCGCCGAGGCCCGGCGGGGGCCGACGGCCGCGGAGGCCGCGGCCCGGGCCAAGGCGCTGCTGGCGGCCGCGGCGCCGGTGGGGGTGCTGCTCGTCCACAACGCACAGTTCGACCTGGCGATGCTGGAGCCGCCCGCGGGCGGGATCTGGCCGTGGCCGGTGCTGGACACGTCTGCGCTGGCCCGGGCGCTGCTCGGCGTCGACGAGAGCCTGTCCCGGCTGCTGGCGCGGCATGGGATCGCGCGGGATGGGCCGGCGCACCGGGCGCTGTCCGACGCGCTGGCGGTCTTGGCCCTCTGGGAGCGGGCGCTGCGGCCGCAGCTTCCCGCCGACGCCACCGTGGGCGATGCGCTGCGGATCGCGGCGGCGGCCCCTCCCAGCCGCCGTTACCGCGGGGCGGCGGGCACAGGCACTGGGAAAGGGGGTCTGGGAGATGGCCAGGGACGACGCGCCGCAGGGCAGGTATCGGGTTGAGGTGGTCTGCTATGACCCCCTCTCGCCGGGTGGGTGGCGCCCCGCCCGGCGAGAGGGGGTGTTCGGGTCGCTGCGGGAGGCGGAGGGCCGCCGCGCCGCCGAGCGGCTGGGGCCGGGCGAGGTGGCGGAGATCATCTGGGAGGAGGCATGAGGATGGCGCGATTTGCCAGGCGGCCGCCGCGGGTGGGATCCCCGCGGCGCGGGCGCGGGCGTGAGGTGGCCTGGGCGGCCGCGGCGATCCTGGCGATGGGGGTGGCGGCCTTCGGGGCGCTGGCCCATCCATCCGCGCCCCCGCCCTCGGGCGCCACGGCCACCCCATCCCCCGCCCCCTTCGCGCTCAGGGGGCTGGACGGCCGCCCGGCCGCGCTGCCGGCGGGGCCGGTGGTGGTCGAGGCGATGGCGACGTGGTGCGAGTACTGCGCCACCACCGCGAAGTGGCTGGACGCCGGGTTCGCGGCGGACGCCCGGCGGGCGGGGGCCGCCTTCGCGCTGGTGGACGTCTCGCCCCTGGGCGGCCTCGGCGTCGCCGCCCAGGCCCCGACGCCGGCGAGCATCCAGGCCACGGCGCAGGACGGCTCCATGGCGCCGCTCCATTCCAACGCTGAGGTGGCCTCCGCCTTGCAGAGCTTCGTGGCCAATTATGAGCTGTCCGGCCTCCCCGCGTACTTCGTGCCGCTGGGGAGCGCGCCGCCGGCCGACTGGCGGGTCACCGGCTTCCCCACCTTCGTGGCGCTGGACGCCCGGCACCGGGTGGTGGCCACGGAGTCCGGCTTCATGACGGCGGTGCAGTTCCAGGCATGGCTTCGGCAGGCCGCGGCGCGGTGGGGCCGCACCCCGCCCGGGCGCCCGGCGGGCGGTGGCGCGGGCTCGGCGCCGCCATCGGCTCCGGCGGCCGCCCGGGGGTGATGCCGCATGATGCCCTATGACCGCCTGCTCGCGGACTGGCTGTCGGTCTGCGCCGCGGCGGATCCCACCCGTCCCGAGACCCTGGCCGCCCTGGCCGCGGTCGAGGCCGCCGCCACCCAAGCCTTCCGCGACTGGCGGCCTCCCCCCGCGGGGGACCGCCCGCCCCTCGCGCCGGGCGCGCGCGTGTACATCGCCGGCCCTATGTCCGGCCTGCCCGGCTACCACTATCCGGCCTTCGACGCCGCGGCGATGGCCCTGGCCCGGGCCGGCCACCGGCCGGTCAACCCCGCCGACACCGGCCTCCGCCCGGGCTGGGAGCGCGCGGACTACCTGCGCCACAGCCTGGGCCGCCTTTTGCGCGAGGCGGACGGGATCGCCTGCCTGCCGGGGTGGCGCCGCTCCCGCAGGGCGAGGCTGGAGGTCCGTTGCGCCCGCGAGCTGGGGCTGCCCGTCGCCCCGCTGTCGGCGTGGCTCCACGCCGCGGAGCCCGCCCCCGTGCGCGGATGAGGGAGGCCCTCCACGGCGGCGCCGCAGGTCGTTCCAGGGAGCCCCTCCGGCGCGGCGAGGCGGCCTGGACGAACGGATGGCGAACAGGAGGTGTGGCCATGGATCAGTCGGATCTCACCTGGCGGCCCCTTGCGAACCCCGATGCCGTCTGCCCGCGCTGCGGGCGGCCGGGCATGATGCTGCGCCCGCCGGAGGCCAACCCCCGCTCCCGGTTCCGTCCCCGCCAGCGGATCTGCCCCGCTTGCGCCGAGGACGAGCGCTGGCATGGGGACTGGACCCGCTGGATCACGGATCCATGAGTGATGGGCGAGGCGCCGCGAGGCGATCCCGGAATCCTGCGATGGAGTGAGAGTCGCTGAGGGATGTGTTGAGAGGGTGGTGGGGATGGGAGGCTACTTCGTGAGCGCGATGGCCCAGGCCCCGGTCCTGGGCCTGCATCCCGCCCAGTGGCTGGCCGCGCTGCCGGCCTGGTGCCCCACCATCGGGTGCGCCGCCGCGGTGCAGGGGCTGGTCTCCCTCGTGCAAGGGTTCGGGGCGTGGTCGGGTGGTTTGGGGGCGCCGTGGTGGCTAGCCATGTTCGCCGCCGCCGCCGCCAGGATGCTATGGATCGGCCTCGCGGTCTGCCTGGGGATGCCGGGCGATTGACAGCCTCGGGCAAGGGGTCACCTCGCCGTGGGCTCGGCATCAAGGGATGCGGGCATTGCTGGCCTTCGGTGGTACAGCACCGCCGCGCATCGGCATGGCGATCCGCACACCGGACAGATGTAGCCGCGACGGAGGCTGTCGTCCCGCCAGAACTCGGGGAGCACCGCTATGGCGCGGAACCCCAGGCGCTCCAAGAGCGGGCCGGCCGGGCACCCCTCTGGCTTGCGCCAGGCCAGTGCCACCTGGTGCGACCAGGGGTGTTGGTCAAGCCATGAGAGGGCCGTTCGAGCCAAACGACTGCCGATGCCGCATTCCTGCCATGCGGGTTCGACGGCGATGGCCTTGAGGAGGCCCACCGTTCCCGTGGTCAATCCGGGCAGATGTTGCCGAACCAGCCGTCCTTGGGGGTCGTCAGGTGGCCAGTCTGCTTGCTCGGCGAGGGCGACCCCGACCAAGCGGCGGCTAGAGGGGTCCCACGCCCCCCATGCGGCTCGATGGTGAGCGTTCTCGTAGGCGCGCAGCGCGTCCTCCGAGAGATAACGCTCCCCGAAGGCTTCGGCCAGGAGTGTGGCGGCCACGGAGAGCTGGGGTGACGTCAGGCTGCCGATCTGCACCGGCTTTTCCTTCCTCCAACGGTAGCGCCCAGACTGGACCTCGCGCGTAATCGGATCGTAGCCGGCCCACAGCCCGCGAAAGAGCCCTGGACCTTCAACAGTGAGGAAGACCACACCCAGACTGGGGTCGTGGGGCGAGGTGCTGCGATAGGTGCCGAGGATGTGGCGATCGCCTATGCGGTGGAGATCTAGCTCCCAGATCCTCTCGGTATCTAGTTCCTGGGTCTGACCAAGGAGTCGGTGCCCATGGCGTTGCAGCGCGGCCGTCGCCACCCGGCGGGTGATCGACCCATCTGGCTGGGGGTCGTCGTACCAGGTGAGATATCGCCCACCCAACCCATATTCGCGTTCGAGGCGCGCGGTGCGCCAGCGCACCCAGAGCCGCGTCACTCCCCAGAACATCGCGGCCCAAACAGCCCCCGCGACGACGTTCCAGAAGATGGAGGAGAGGATTTGGTGCAGCATCACGATGGCACCCCGAGGGAATCCGTCGCCAATGGAACCTGGTTGGTAGTGGCAGGACTCACTATCGCAGCCTCCGCTCTGACTGCGGGATGGCTAGCCGGGTGGGCCGCGGCGGCCCCGTTTGGCGTGGGAGGCGTCTTTGGCTTCGTTCTCCATCACCTCTACTGGCGAGTCCGAAGGTAAGCCGTGGATGCGTTCTCCCCTCATGGTAACACGAACCTCCTGATGGGCTGAATGTGTGCGCGCACCTGGCGGTTAAGGTGGGAAAGGGGGATCGCCTTGGCCTTTTCCTCGCATCATTAGAGTTCGATCTCCCTCGGTTCCTGAGTGCGGGTAGGTAATGCTGACGGTGGTGGCCGGCCCTTTGCGCCGCTGCCTGCATCGCCTGGGCGGGTCTGGTGGGATGCATGGGGCGGCGATGGAATTAGTCGATGAGGCCAGAAGAGCACCATCACGATGAAAGGGGAGTGACGCATGCACCCATCCACCCACCTTCCGCGATGCCCCCTGTGCGGGCACGTGATGCTGACGGGGCCCGGCTGCACGGCCGCCCAGATGCGGGTCCGCACCCCGGCGGGCCTGTGGGTGCGGATGCCCCGCATCCCGTTCGGGCGCGAGGAGGGGCGCTTGGCGGTGCCCGGCCCCGATGGGCGCTGCGCCGACTGCGGCGCCCCGCGGGGCGGGTTCCACCACCAGTTCTGCGATCAGGAGGAATGCCCGCAGTGCCGCGGGCAGGCGATCAGCTGCCGGTGCATGGCGGAGCCCGTCCCATGACCAGGGAGGATCCAGGGGGGCGCGGGGGCGCCGATCAGGGGGCACGGGGTGGCCGCCGGCGGCGTGGTCCGTGGGGGCGGGGCAACACCCCGGCCAAGCGGCAGCTGCTCGCGGCCCTGCTGACCCAGCAGGCCGGCCGGTGCGCCTGGTGCCGCCGCCCCCTGTGGCCCCAGCCGCCCCGGTGGCTCGATGCTGCGACCTGGTACTGGCAGCACGCCCCGACCGTGGACCATGTCACCCCGCGCAGCCAGGGTGGAACGGACGCCCCCGCCAACCTGGTGGCCGCCTGCGCGCGCTGCAACCGGGAGCGGGGGGCGACGGGCGCATTCCCCCGCATTCCGCCCTGGGGGCCGTGGGAGGAGACGCTGGCCCTGCTGACCCACTACCCAGTGGACCGCCCCATTGCCTGCACCTGCGGCCAGGTGTTCGATGACGCGCATGGCTACCACCGGCACCGGCGGCGGGCGGGTTGCCGGCCGGCGCTGCCCCCGATCCACTAGCGTGCCTTTGGGAGGCGGATCCTTATCATGCCGAACAACCCTGTGCAAGCCGAAGCCCGTGCCCTGGCGGCCCGGCTGGGATGGAGCATCACCTGCAACCCGGGCCACTGGATCCGACTGTGGGATGCCCAGGGGGCCTATCACGGCAAACGCCAGGGCTGGGCCGCCGCCTATGCGTACCTCGCGGAGGCCGCGGAACGCCAGGGCGTCTACGACCCGGCCCCAGAAGGGAAAGACGCCGATGGCCGACCGTAGCCGCATCGAGTGGACCGACGCCACCTGGAACCCCATGACCGGGTGCTCCCATGCATCCCCTGGGTGCGCGAGATGCTTCGCGGAGCGCCTGAGCCTGCGCCATGGCTGGTCAGCCCGCCCCTGGCTGCCGGCCCATGCCGCGGAGAACCTGCGCTGGCACCCGGACCGCCTCGCCCTGCCGCTCCGCTGGCGCCGGCCGCGCCGCATCTTCGTCAACTCGATGAGCGACCTGTTCCACGAGGCCGCGCCGGACGCCTGGCGGGACGCCGTGTTCGGCATCATCGCCGCCTGCGCCGCCCAGGGCCGCGGGCATGTGTTCCAGGCGCTGACCAAGCGGGCCGACGGCATGGCGGCCTACTTCGCCGCCGGGTCGGGGGCCCTCCTCCCCCGCTGGCGCGCCGCGGCCGCCCCCGCGCTCGCCGAGCTGGGTCTGGCGCTCCCGGACGCCGCCTGGGCCGCTCTGCCCTGGCCGCTGCCCAACCTGTGGCTGGGCGTCTCCGTGGAGAACGCCCGCTGGGCGCGTGGGCGCCTGCCCGCCCTGCTGGCCACCCCCGCCGCCGTGCGGTTCGTCTCCTGCGAGCCGCTGCTGGGGCCGGTGGACCTGACCCCATGGCTGCGCCGCCTCGACTGGGTGATCGTCGGCGGGGAGTCTGGGCCCAAGGCGCGGCCGATGGACCCCGCCTGGGCCCGGGCGCTGCGGGACCAATGCCTGGCCGTCGGGGTGCCCTTCTTTTTGAAGCAGCTCGGTGGCCCCCGGCCGGGTGGGGAGGCGGCGCTGGACGGCGAGATCTGGCGGCAGTGGCCGGAAGATGCAGCGCCGCTATGATGCCAACTCTTTGAGCAAGCCTCTGGGCGCGAAACGCCTTGGGTTGGGGGTCGTGGCGCCTGGAACCAGGAAGGAGGGCATGGAACCGATGGCCAAACGGAGATACCAGGGGTCGCTCGCGACGTGGGAAGGGAAACTGCGACGGGTCATGCAACGGCTCGGTGTCTCGACCTACGATTGGAACGCGGATCGATTCGGGGGCTGGGTGCGGTTCCAGTACAACGGCCAGCAGTATCGATTCGAGCAATCGATCCAGAACGCCCGGGCTCACGGGGTAGACCTGGTCTCCGGCACCGATGCCTTTGCCCAGCTCGTGCTTGCCTTGGAGGACTTGGCTCGGATGGTGGAGCGCGGCATCTACGACCTGCCGACCTGGATTGCGGGGATGCGCATGCTGCCCGAGCCGCCACCGCTCCCGGAATGCTTTCGCATCCTTGGCTTTGCCGAGATGCCATCTTCCTTAGATGCCGTGCGCCAGCAGTATCGGCGACTCGCCAAGGTGATGCACCCCGATGCGGGGGGCGATCCCGCCCAGTTTCTCCGGCTGACCGAGGCGGCCCAGGAAGCTGAACGATGGATGGATCGTCATTCGCCGAACCGGTAGGCAGGAGTCGGGCGGCTCGGCCGCGAAGCTCTTGGAAAGCGCAGATAGCTCGGGGAGGAGCCATGCCCCATGCATCGGATTGCGACATACCTCGGGGATGATGCCCAACGCATCGCCAGGGAGCGCCCGCCGTTTGGCCCCGGCTGGCCGCCGGAGGCGGCGGCGCGGGTGGACCGGGTGGAGGTGTGGGGGGCCGCCTGGGGCGACCCACAGGACTTCACCGAGTTTCGCGGGTTCGCGGGCGGGGAGAGGATCGCCACCGCGCGGATCCCGGGATTCTGAGGCGGCGCCGGCCCGCGCACGGCGGGCGGTGAGGGGGATGAGGCCCCGCCGGGGGGTGCCCGGCGGGGCATCGCCGTCTCCATGGGGTGGGGAGGTGGGGTCGATGGCGGAGAGGACGTGGCAGGTGCGGTACGACGGCGACGTCGAGGTGGAGGCGGCCCCTGTGCGAAGAGACCATCCGCAAAGCCGCGCAGCAGCGAAGTCGCCTGGTGTTGGCGGAGACGGTGGACGATCCATGGACGGCGATTCCGCGGTCTGACTGATCGCTGGGTCGCGAGGGGGCGGGAAGGCCCCGCCAGAGGCTTCTGGCGGGGCCTTGCCGTCCGATGGGTGAGGAGGCGATTCCGCGATGCCTGTTCGCATCGGCAGTTGCTTTTCTGGGCTGGGGGGTATCGACCTGGCCTTCCAGCTCGCCGGCGCCGAGATCGCCTGGCAGATCGAGATCGACCCCGCCGCGCGGGACGTGCTCGCGCGGCATTGGCCGGAGGTTCCAAGATATGAAGACATCACGCGGGTGGACCCAAGCGAGCTGGACCCTGTCGACGTCATCGTTGGGGGAAGTCCTTGTCAGGACCTGTCCACCGCCGGCCGTCGTGAGGGCCTGGCTGGAGAGCAATCCCGACTCTTCTTCGACTTCGTGCGCCTCGCTGATCATTTCCCTCGGGCCGTGGTGGTCTGGGAGAATGTGCCCGGCGCCCTCTCGTCCAACGACGGGGAGGACTTCGCCGCCGTCCTCCGGGAGATCACCGGCCACTGGCCCGGCGTGCCCGCCGGGGGCTGGCGCGGCGCCGGGTTCTGCTGGGGCCCCAAGCGGCTGGCCGTCTGGCGGGTGCTGGACGCTCAGCATTTCGGAGTCCCCCAGCGCCGCCGTCGCATCTTCCTTGTCGCAGGTCCTCGAACGGGGCCCGATCCCCTGGCGGTACTTTTTGAGCCCGGCGGCGTGCCGGGGGATCCTCCGCCGCGCCGCGAAGCGGGGGCGGGCCCTGCCGCCCCCCTTACGGCGGGCGCTGGAGGCCGTGGCGGCCATGCCCCCGGGCGGCATGGGGAGGACGAGGTCAACCTCGTCCCATGGGACCGGCCGCGCGCCGCGCGGTGAGGCGCCGCCGGGTGGGGCGGTGCCCGGCCGCCCGCGGGGCGCCCAGGGCACGGCGGGCGCCCAGCGGGCCTCGGCCGGAGGCACCAGCCGCCTGGGGCGCGATGCCGAGATCGGCGCCATCCCGATGGAGGTCGGACCTGGCGGCGGCCGGGAGGAGGTCGTGCGCGGGCGCCCGGTCGACGCGCTGGGGGTGGCCGGCACCCTGCTCGCCTCGGGCGGCGGCGCCGGCCATGCGGCCCGGAACTCCGACGCCTTCAGCGTGCCCGTGGCGGTGGGGGCGGTGGCCGGGGCGCTCGGCGCCGCCCAGCGCGGGGATCTGGACACGGCGGGGGCCTATGTGCCGATGGCGGAGGGGCCGCTGCCCATCCGCAACGTCCACAACGGGCGCGGCGCCCGCGGGCGGGATGCCGGGGATCCCGACGGCCCCATGTTCACGCTGCAGGCGTCGAGCCCCCATGGGGTGGCGTTCACGGTGCGGGCGTCCCAAGGCAGCCCCCGGGCGCAGAACACGACCCTGATCGCGGCGGAGGTGGCCGCCACGGTGGACACGGGCGGCTGGCCGGACCGGGGGGGTGGGGACGAGGCGCGCCTGGTGGTCCACGCCGAGGCGGCCGGCCCGGTGGCGGCCTCCCCAGAGCGGGGGGATCCGGGTGACGGGCGCCTGGTGGCCCACGCCCTGACGGCCCGGGCCGACGGCAGCGAGGACGGCACGGGGCGGGGGGCGCCGCTCGTCCCGGTGGACGGCCCCGTGGCGGTGGCCGTCAACCAGCGCCGCGAGGGGCGCATGGGGCCGGTGGTGGGCGCCGTGACCTCCTCTTACGGCTCCGCGGGGCAGTTCAACGGGGTGATGGCCCCCGCGGCCGGCGAGGCCTGGGCCGTGGCCGACGCCCCCACGCCCAGGGTGGGGGAGGGCGTCGCCCCCACGCTGCTCCGCCCGTCGCCCTCGGGGGGCGGGCACCCCGCGGCGGTCGCGGCCGGCCCGGTGATGCTGGTCAGGCGGCTCACCCCCATGGAGTGCGAGCGCCTGCAGGGGCTGCCGGACGGCTGGACGGCCCTGGGGGCGCGGGAGCTGGCGCGGCTGGCGGCGGATCCGCGGCTGCGGGCCGCCGCGGAGGCGGCCTACCGCAGCACGGCGGCGCAGGCGGCCCTGCGCGGGCGGGAGCGGCGGCCAGCAGGGTGGTGGCCCCGCCTGGCGCGCCGGCATGCGCCCAGCGCCCGGTACCGCGTGTCGGAGGCGCCGCCGGCATGGCGGCCGGGCCGCCGTGTGCGCTGGCTGTCAGACCAGGCCCGGTACCGGATGATCGGCAACGCGGTGGCGGTGCCGGTGGTCCACTGGCTCGCGGCGCGGCTCGTGGCGGCGATGGCGGGAGAGGATCCCGAGGCGGCGACGCCCACCTGGCGGGGCCGCTGGGAGGCGTGGCTGGAGGGGCTCGGCGGCGAAGCGGGCCGGGGTTCCCAGGAGGGTGAGGCGGTGTGAGTTATGGGCGTCATCCCTACTACTGGTGGTGCGACGGCCGGTATCTGCACCTGTGGTCGGACCGCATACCCGAAGACTGCCCGCCGGTGTTGGCGGCCGACTGCACCTACAACGAACAGGGCGCCTGGGAGTGGGCGCGGGACTGCGCGCCCCACCACATGGTGCTGATCCCGCTGGCCGCGATCCGCCAATTGTTGCGGGCGTGGGTGCGGGACCACCCAGAGTGGGACCAGGCGGCGATGCTGGCGGCCATCGAGGCGGACTTTGCGGAGGAGGATGGCCATGGCGGGCGGTGCTGACCGCGCCCCGAAGGGCGGCATGGTGTCCTGCCGGGTGCTGGTGGGCGATGCGGCGGCGGTGCTGCGGGGGCTGCCCGACGCCTCCGTTCACTGCTGCGTCACCTCGCCGCCCTACTACGGCCTCCGCGACTACGGGGTGGCCGGCCAGATCGGCCTGGAGCCGACCCTGGACGCCTACGTGGCCCGCCTGGTGGCGGTGTTCCGGGAGGTGCGCCGGGTGCTGCGGCCGGACGGCACGCTGTGGCTGGTGCTGGGCGACAGCTACGGCCGGGGGAGCCGGAGCCTGTCACGGGACGATGGGAAGCGGGGCGCGCAGGCCCGGCAGGCCTGGGGCCACTACCCCGCGCTGGCCGCGAAGCACCCCGAGAAACAGCTCCTGGGCGTCCCCTGGCGCGTGGCCTTCGCGCTCCAGGCGGACGGCTGGATCCTCCGAAGCGACATCGTGTGGGCCAAGCCCAACGCGTTGCCGGAGAGCGTCCGGGACCGCCCGACGCGGGCCCACGAGTTCGTGTTCCTCTTCGCCAGGTCGCCCCGCTACCGGTATGACGCGGCGGCCATCGCCGAGCCCGCGGCCTTGGGAGACCCGCGGCGCCCCCGCGGCAGCGCGGGCAGCCTGCGCGACGGCCGCCCGGCGCCGCATGCGGGGCGGCGGGCCAAGCAGGACGGCGTGGGCAAGGCAATCTACACCGGGTTCAACGCCCGCTGGGCGGCCCGCGGGGCGTGGCCGGCGACCCGCAACCGGCGGGACGTGTGGACGGTCCCCGCGGCGCCGCATCCGGACGCCTCTGAACACTTCGCCACCTTTCCCGAGGCGTTGGTGGCGCCGATGATCCTGGCCGGCTGCCCCGAGGGCGGCATGGTGCTGGACCCGTTCGCCGGGAGCGGCACGACGCTGGCGGTGGCGAACCGGCTGGGGCGGCATGCCATCGGGGTCGAGCTGAACCCGGCCTACGCCGCCATCATCCGCCGGCGGTGCCGGCAGGCGGCCTGGACGTGGGGGGAGGTCCCTGACCATGAGATCCAAGGAGGGTGAGTCATTCATGGAGCAACCTGCCGTGGCCCCCGCCGGGCGCCCCGACTGGGACGCCTGGCTGCTGGAGCTGGCGCGCTGGGCGGCGCGGCGGGCCACCTGCCCTCGGCGCCGGGTCGGGGCCGTCATCGCCCGCGACCGCCGGGTGCTGGCCACCGGCTACAACGGGTCGTTGCCCGGCCAGCCGCACTGCGATGAGGCGGGCTGCCTGGTCGACGCCGAGGGGCACTGCCGGCGGACGGTCCACGCGGAGCTGAACGCGCTGCTGCAGGCCGCCCGGTTCGGCACGCCGTGCGAGGGCGCGGCGGTCTACCTGACGGACGCCCCCTGCCCCGACTGCGCCCGGGCGCTGGCCCAGGCGGGGATCGCCGAGGTGGTGGTCGACCGCCCCTACGGGGACGGGGCGGGGATCGCCGTCCTGGAGGCGGCGGGGGTGGCCGTGCGGCGGCGCCCCGCGCCCTGGCTGCCGCTGCTCGGCCTCGTGGGCGGGGCCGGCGCGGGCAAGGACACGGTGGCCCGATGGCTCGCCGAGCGGTGGCGCTACACCCCCGTGGCCCTGGCCGACCCCATGCGGCCGTTCCTGCGCCAGCTCTTCCCGGACCATCCCCGGCTGCGGCCGCTGTACCAGGGGCTGGGGGACTGGGCGCGGGCGCAGGACCCGGACGCGTTCGTCCAGGCCGCCGCCCGGCGGGTGGCGCGCGGCGGGCCGTGGGTGGTGACCGACATCCGCTTCCCCAACGAGGCCGACTGGCTGGAGGCCGCCGGCGGCGCCCTCATCGGCGTCGACGCTCCCGAGGCCCTGCGCCGGGTGCGGGTGCGCGCCCGCGACGGGGAGGACGGGCTGGCGGGCTGGGTGTGTTTTGTCAACAGAAAATCCCCGATTTCACCGTGAAAATTCCCCAATTGTTTGTCGTGAGGGTGGGGAATTTTTTGGAGGCCCCGAGGGGGGCCTCGAAGCGGGGGCGTATGTTCGGAATCTGTCATCTGGTGACATTCCCTCCCGGTTCATTCGCGCGCCAGTGGGTGAGGACGTTGGCCGCCCGCAACAGGCACGCCCGCTCGTCCGGCCACCCCAGGGTCTCGTCATGCGCCCATTGCCGCAGGGCGGTTTCGACGGTCAACCAGGTCTGTTGGACCGGGGTCAGGGGCGCGGCCCCCGGCGGTCCCTGGGCCAACGCCGCATCGATGGCCGCCCAGTCGATCCGGAGGTGGGGATACTGCGTGGTGACCTGCTGCCGGATCTCTTCGGGGACGGCATAGGCGCCCCGCAAGTTGGCGAGACACCGTTGACGGCTCCGCCCGTTCTCATAGATGGTCGCTAAGAGTTCGGCGCAATGCCCGCGCCAGCGTACCCAGGCCATGGCTAGCCCTCCGAGTACCCGTCGCGCATCAGGGCATGGGTCATCCGGTAGCTCTCGCCTTGGAAGAGCAGCAGATGGCCGTGATGCGCGAGGCGGTCTAGAATGGCGGCTGCCATTTGGTCGTCGGTGAGCACCGTGCCCCATTTGGAGAATTCGAGATTGGTGGTGATGATGAGGCTACGGGTTTCGTAACTATCGGCCACCACCCGGAACAGCAGTTGGGCGCCCTCGCGGTCAATGGGCAGATAGCCCCACTCATCCAAGATCAGCAGCTCCGTGCGGCGCAGGTCCTGGAACACTCGCTCGAGGGTGCCGGCGCGTTTGGCTTCCGTCAGGCGCACCACCAAGTCGGTGACGGTGAAGAACCGGACGGCCAGCCCGGCTTCGCAGGCCCGCAGCCCCAAGGCAATCCCGAGATGGCTTTTGCCGGTTCCGACCGGGCCGTAGCACACCAGGTTGCGATGGGCGGTCAAATACGTGCCGGTTTCGAGATCGGCCCAAGTTAAGGAAGCCGGGAGCTGGACGGCCCGGCGGTCGAAGGCCTCAAGGGTCTTCAACGCGGGAAACCCGGCCCGCGTGATGAGGCGGGTCCGTTTGACCGCCTCCCGGTGGGCGACCTCGGC
>JAIMAE010000034.1 GCA_023512105.1 Bacillota bacterium
GTGCGCAAGACCTCTAACGTGGCCAGTCCAGCGGCGCACGACAGCGGATTGCCAGCCAGCGTGCCGGCTTGAAAGACCTCCCCGAGCGGGGCCACCCGCGCCATCAGGTCTCGAGGGCCTCCGTAGGCGGCAAGCGGCAACCCTCCCCCGATCGCCTTGCCCAGAACGTAGAGGTCCGGGTACACGCCGTATAAGCTCGCCGCCGGTCCATAGTGAAAGCGAAAGGCGGTAATGACCTCGTCGAAGGCCACCAACGCCCCGTGGCGATGGGCCAAGGTCACGATGGCTTGCAAATACCCGTCCTTGGGCTCCACAATCCCCATGTTGCCGACGATCGGCTCCACCAAGACCAAGGCGAGGTCGGGACCGTAGCGGTCCATCGCTTCGCCCAGGGCCACAAAGTCGTTAAACGGCAGCGTCACCACGTCCTGCCGCACCCCCGGCGGAATGCCCCCGCTGTCGGGCCGGCCAATCGTCGAGGCTCCCGAACCGGCTCGCACCAGCACGGCATCGCTGTGCCCGTGGTAGGTGCCCTCAAACTTCATCACCAGCCTGCGCGAGGTGGCCGCCCGGGCCAAGCGGATCACCGACATCACGGCCTCGGTGCCGGTGGTGGTCATCCGCACTTGTTCAAGCCCCGGGATGGCGGCCACCAGGGCCTCCGCCAGTTCGATCTCCGAGGGAGCCGGCGTACCCCACAAGGGAGCGCCTTCCAGCGCCGCGGCGATCGCCGCCTTCACCCGGGGATGATTGTGGCCCAAGATCAATGGGCCAAAGGCCGCCAGGTAGTCGACGTAGCGATTGCCGTCGACGTCGTAGAGGTAAGGACCTTCCCCACGCTCCATGACAATGGGATGGGGGCCCCCCACGGCCTCGAACGAACGAGCAGGCGAGTTGACCCCGCCGGGAATCACGCGAGTTGCCCGGGCAAACCATTGGTGCGAACGCTCCCAGTTCATCACACGCCCCGCGCGACACCCCGGCGACTTAGGCCGAGGATCCGCGCGGCTCCCTCCTTCTCGGATGATGCCTTGGCCCCACCCTCGCCCTTCCGCGCGCCAGGGGGACCGGCTCCCCGGCGACCGGCCACCGCAGTCCCGGGTTGAGGAATCTAATTCCCCAGCCCCACCTGACGCCCAAAAGCCTCTGGCGGCCCCATCGCCCCGGGTGGCTTGGCCAAGGCGGCGGGCCCCGAAGCGGTGGCTTTTCACGCCAGGAAGGGCGTATCTCCTGGGAAGGATGGTACGCGTTTGCCCAGACGGCATCAAGCGCCGCTTCCTGCTCGGTCGGAAGGCCATCCGCTGAATGCCAGAGAGGGCGGTTTTTCTCCCTAGGCGATTTGCCCTATACTGGACAAAGAATGTTGCGCGCCTTCATGCGGCTTGAAGGAGAAAAGATGAAACCGCGGGGGACCCGGGTCGACCGGCGCACCCGCCTGGTGGCTTTGGTCGCGGGCATGGTGGTCGCCGCCGGCCTCCTGGGCGGATACTGGCTGCCCCGCTGGCAGGCATCGCTGCGCACACGCCAGGAAGTCACCCAGGTGGCGGTGACTGTGCTCAAGCTGGAGGCCAACATCGGAGCCAGCGGCCAGCGACTCGCCCCCTCCTGGACCGACTCCCTCAAGCCACTGGTTCCCTGGATTGTCCCGGGCAGCCAGGCGGATGCGGTCACTCGCTGGTGGATCCGCCAAGATCTGGCGGCGGCCCAAATACCCGGCGCCCCGCGGCTGAAGTCGGTTGCGGTCACCCTTACCGCGCCGCCTACCGTGGCCGTGACGGGGGAGGAGGCCACGGCGGAGCTCGCCTTCCAGTGGACGCGGGCCGTCTTTGGCCAGGGCCGGCTCACCTCCTCCGGCACCTTGAAGGAATGGTTGGTCCACGGCCCCCGGGGATGGCAAGTCAAGGCGCTGCTCTTCCAATTCCCCCCCTCCTCGGTGCACGACCCCGATATCTCCGCGGCTGCGGAGCAGCTCTGGCAGTTGGCCCCCGCCACCCCTCCCCCCTTCGGCATCCCTCGCGCTCCCGCACCGGCACCGCTGCCACCGGCTGCGTCCAGACCGTAGCCTGGGCGTCGGTGGTCCGCGCCGCGGCGAGACGAAAAAAGGCCGCAACGACAGGGTCAGATCGTTGCGGATACGCCTCCGACAAAGATCGGGATAGCTATTGTTCCATTTGCTTTGCCAAGAAGCCGGCGGCGGTCTCGGCCAGCTTGATCTCCATTTCCCCCATCTTGACGTCCGGTTCCCGGCTGCAGATGATGATGGCTCCGATGGGGTCGCCTTCGGCGATGATGGGTGCGATCACCTCGGCGGTAAACTTGTCTTCCTCTTCATCTCCGATGATGCTGCCCTTGGGTCGGTGGTCACCCTTGTTGAAAAACAGGGTCCGCCGCTCTTCCATCGCCTTTTCCACCAAGGCGCCCAACGGCTTGTTGAGAAACTCCTTTTTGGGAGCCCCGGCCACCGCGATGACGGTGTCGCGGTCGGCAATCAGGGCCACGTGACCTACCGCTTCGTACAGCGAGTCCGCGTATTCCTTGGCAAAATCCCCCAATTCCCCGATCGGAGAGTACTTCTTGAGGATGACTTCCCCGTCTCGGTCCACGAAAATTTCCAACGGGTCTCCTTCGCGTATGCGCAGCGTCCTGCGGATCTCTTTAGGGATGACCACCCTTCCCAGGTCGTCAATGCGGCGCACGATTCCGGTTGCCTTCATCTTGACCCTCCCTTCGCCGAAGGCAGCTTTGGTGGTAGTATATCGGCCGCCCAGGCGGTGTATGCATTTTTTCCAAATCTGCCGGAACGTAGGAGAAGCTCCTATGCCTGCGGAAACGTGTGCACCCGGGCCGTCCTCCGGATGTCCGCCGCCCACTTGCGAAAGGCGGCCACTTGCTGTTGGGCCTTGAGCGCGGCTTGCACCGCTGATGCCACTTGCGGAAAGCCGACGGGTTGACCCGGTCGGATGGCTTCGACCTCGATGATATGGTAGCCCGAACCGATGTGGGCTATACCAAACTGGCCAGGCCGAAGCCGATCCGCCAGTTGATACCACGCCGCCGGGTAACCGGACGACGCCCCTTGGGCCACCCAACCCAAATTGCCACCGAGTCGGCTGGTCTTGGCATCCCGCGAGTCCCGACGGGCCAAGGCGGCAAAGTTCGCCCCTTGCTGGAGCTGCCGGGCGATCCCTCGCGCCTGCTCGGCGCTGGACACCACGATCTCCCGAACCTCCATCATCGCCGGCGTCACAAATTCCCGCCGGTGTTGCTGGTAGTAGCGGGCGGCCTCGGCCCGCGAGGGAGCGGGCACGTGCTGGGCCACGCGGTCAAGGGCCACGCGCAACCATTCCTGGTCGACCAGATAGCTGCGAAGGTCCGCCAGCGAGAGATGCTCGGCCGAAAGCGCCTGTTTGAGACCCGCGCGGTCCCCGTAGAGCGGCACCACATGCTGGCGATAGTAGGCATCCGCTTGCTGCTTCACGCTAGCCGAGGAGGCCCAGCCGTGGCGCTGGGCCCACTGCATGACGGCCGCCTGGGTCAAGAACTGGTCTATCGCGTGAGGATCTGGTCTGGTCGGCGCCGGCCGCGGCCGCCCGCGGACAATCGCCGCGGCTTGGACCGACACCTGCCATGCGCGCAGGGTGACGGGGGTGCCGTTGACGGTGGCCAGCAACCGGGGGCCACCGGCGTGCCCGCAGCCTCCCAACCCGAGGGCGAGGAGAGCGGCCAGGCTAGCCGCTGGCTTGGCCCGCATGCGCGAACTGGCCCAAGAGCGTCCTTAGGGCCTGCTCCACGGTGGCCAGAGCCTCTGCGGCCTCGGCCCGGGGCTTCAGTCTCAGTCCCAGCTCTGGCGATTTGCCGGCCGGAATCAAGCGGCCAGGGAACTGCCGGGCCAAGGCGATGATCCCCTCTTGGTCGATCTGGGCCTCTGGCAGGCAACGAAACATCACCCGATCCCCCTTGCGAGCTACGTGTACCACCTTGAGCATCTTGGCCAGTACCCGTATTTTGGCCAGAGAGACCAGTTTTGACACCGGATCCGGCATCGGGCCGAACCGGTCCTCGATCTCTTCCTCCAAGCCCTCCACGGTCTGCAGGTCTTTGGCTCCGGCCAGGCGTTTGTACAGTTCGATTTTGGTCCGGGCGTCGGGGACGTAGCCATCCGGAAGGTAGGCGTCGACGTCCATCTCCACCTGCGGATCCACCTCGACCGCCGCCGGCTCCCCTTTCAGCTCGCGAATCGCCTCCGCCAACAACTCCGTGTAGAGGTCAAATCCAATCGAGGCGATGAACCCGTGCTGCTCAGCCCCCAGAAGATTGCCGGCGCCGCGAATCTCCAAGTCCCGCAGGGCAATCTGATAGCCGGCGCCGAGCTCCGTGAATTCGCGGATCGCCTCCAGCCGCTTCTCCGCCTCAGGCGTCAAGACCTTGTCCGGACGGTAGGTAAAGTAGGCATAGGCCAGCCGGGACGAGCGTCCGACCCGCCCCCGCAGCTGGTAGAGTTGGGCCAGCCCCAAGCGGTCGGCGTCCTCCACGATCAGGGTGTTGGCGTTGGGAATGTCCAATCCCGATTCGATGATGTTGGTGGAGACCAGGATGTCGTACTCGCCGTCGATGAAGCGGGCCATCGTCTCCTCGATCCGATGTTCCTCCATCTGCCCGTGCACCACGGCGATCCGGAGGTCGGGAAACATCTCCATCAAACGGCTGGTGGTGGCGTCCATCGCCCGAATCCGGTTTTGCACGTAGAAGACCTGGCCGCCGCGGTCGATCTCCCGCTGGATGGCCTCGCGCACCAACACCGGGTCGTATTCGGCCACCACCGTCTCCACCGGCAACCGGTCCTCCGGCGGAGTTTCAATCAGGCTCATGTCCCGAATCCCGATCATCGCCATGTGCAGCGTGCGAGGAATCGGCGTGGCGGTCAAGGTCAAGACGTCCACGTTCTCTTTCAGGGCCTTGATTCGCTCCTTGTGGGCCACCCCAAACCGGTGCTCCTCGTCCACGATCAAAAGCCCGAGGTCGTGGAACTGCACGTCTTTGCCGAGCAGCCGGTGGGTGCCGATCAACAGGTCGATCTGGCCACGCGCCAGCTGCTCGAGGATTTGCCGTTGCTGCTTGGGGGTGCGAAACCGGCTCAGCACCTCCACCGCAACCGGGTAGCCGGCCAGGCGGGCTTTGGCGGTTTGGTAGTGCTGATCGGCCAAGAGCGTGGTCGGTACCAAAAAGGCCACCTGTTTGCCGCCCATGATGGCCTTGAAGGCCGCTCTGAGGGCGACCTCGGTCTTGCCGTAGCCCACGTCGCCGCAGAGCAGGCGGTCCATGGGGCGGGGCCGCTCCATATCCCGCTTGATCTCCGCGATCGCCTTCAGCTGGTCCTCGGTCTCTTGGTAGGGGAAAGCCAGTTCAAATTCGCGCTGCCAAGGGGTGTCCGGCGGAAAGGCAAATCCGGGGCGGGCCTGGCGGACGGCGTATAGGTGCACCAACTCTTCGGCCATCTGGCGCACCGAGTGCCGCACCTTTTCCTTGACCCGCGACCACTCGCTGCCTCCCAGGCGCGACAGGCGCGGAGGCTGCCCCTCAACGCCCACATATTTCTGCACCAGGTGCAGCTGGTCCACCGGCACGTACAAGGTGTCGTTGCCGGCGTACTCGAGGTGGAGGTAGTCTTTGTGCTGCCCCTGAATCTCCAGGGTGCGAATCCCGAGATAGCGACCGATCCCGTGGGTGGCGTGGACCACGTAGTCCCCTTCGGTCAAGTCGACCAGGCGCAGCCGGGGCTGCGGGGCGCCGCGGCGAGGAACCTTGGGCCGCGTCTCGTGTCCGGTCAGTTCGGTCTCTCCCAACACCGCCACGCCCAACTCGGGCAAGACGTACCCAGGCCCGATCAGCCCCTCCAGGATCCCGACGGTCCCCGGAGTAGGCAGGCCGCGCTGGACCGGGACCTTCCAGCCGACCAGCGACTGCTCCATCAATTGCGCCGCCTCTGCGTCGCGCACCACCAGAACCACCCGCAACCGGGCCTTGCGCAGGTGGTCCAACTCGCTGCGGAACAGGTCCTCTTGACCGTGCACCCGGGGGGCAGGGCGGCCGGTCAAGGCGATGCGGTGGCGCGCGGCGTCGCGCTGCCAGGGCATCAAACTCAGCCAGACCTCGCCGTGTCCCCCGAGCCCTGCCAGGGTGGCCTCCGCCGGCATGGCCGCCTCGGCCTCCATCGGCAGGAAGTCGCCGCGCTCTTGACGTTGGGCGAAGTCCTGGCTCTCCTCCAGTTCCTTGGCCCTGAGGGTCTCCGCGATCCGCGCCGGATCGTAGGCGATGACCACCGGGGGCTCGGCAAAGACGGCCGTCAAGGGCTCCGGTTTGCCAAACCCGGCCACAAAACGGCCGATTCCCGGAAATGGGCGGTCCTCCATCAGCTCGTGCAGGTAGCGGCCAAACCGCTCATGGGCCCGCTCCGCCCACTCGGTCTGGCCCATCGCCCGCAAATTGGCCACCAGCCGTTCCGACTCCTCCGCGATCCGGCGCAGGGCGGCGTCGCGTTGGCTGGGAGTCCACACCAGCTCGCGGGCAGGGCCGATCCGGGTCCGCTCTAACATGGTCACCGTCCGCTGGTGGGCGGGGTCGAAGGTGCGCACGGAGTCCACTTCATCCCCGAACCACTCCACGCGCACCGGCAGGCCGCCAGGCCCATACCAGTCCAGGATGGCTCCGCGCCGGGCAAATTGGCCCGGCTGAGTCACCTCCGGCTCCCGGGTGTAGCCGAGCGCCACCAACTGCTGCGCCACGCGGTCGGGGTCGATGGCCAGACCCGGGTAGAGCTCGATTTCCTCCGCCTGTTTTGGCCAGGGAAGCACCAATTGACGCGCGGCCTCCGCCGGAGCGATCAGGATCGCACCGGGCTGGCTTTGAGCCAAGGCGAACGCCTCCACCCGCAAGTCCTCCCACTCCCGGCTGGCCGCCAAGACCTCCCCCCCAAGGCGGGGACGGGGAGGGACAAAACGAACCGTGCGCTCTGGTAAATACTGGCGCAGCTCGGCCTCCATCCGCCGCGCTTCCTGGGTGCCGGCGGTCACCACCAAACAGGCGCGACCGCTCCAGCGCGCCACTGCGGCCGCCGCCAGCGCCGTCGAGGAGCCGGACAGCCCGGTCAGGTACACCCGCTCGCCGCGGCGCAACGCCTCCAGCCCCTCGTGGAAAGGGGCGAAGGCCGACCACAGATCCAGCAGCTTGGCGATGCCCGGCATCTCGTCCTCCCAACGCCAAAATACGGACCGGATTCGGTCCGTGGCCTGGATAACCATCATCTTGCTCCAAGCATTATACCGACAGCCTAGCCGGGCGATCAATTGCCACTACTTGGCGTCAGTTGGCGGGTTACTCGCCTTCCCCTTCCAGCTCCAGTCCCGCCCTGATCCCGTCGGCCAGCAGATTGGCAGAACCCACCGCCCAGGCGATGGCCACTCCCGGCCAGACCAGAGCCCACGGGTCTTGCCAGATCCCGGCTTGGGCGGCCTGAGCCAACAGCGTGCCCCAATCCGGGGTCGGCGGCGGAGGCCCCAAACCGAGAAAGGAGAGCGCCGACTCCACGTACACCGCCTCGGCCAAGGTATTGGCCCCGAGAGCCAGCACCAAGCCGGTCAGCAACGGCAAGAGGTGGCGGAACAGGATGGCGGCATCAGAGAGCCCCAGGGCCCGCTCGGCCTCCACAAACGGCTGGCCGCGCAGGGTCATCGTCCGCGCCCGCACCGCGCGCGCCACCCCAGGCCACAGCCCTAAAGCCACCAGGCCTGCGAAAGGCGCGACGCCCAGACGCCCGCCCAACACGCCGGCCAGGAAGAGCAGCCAGACCAACAGGGGGGTGGCCAACCAAAACTCGGTTACCCGGGACAAGATGCCATCGGTGCGTCCTCCAAAGTATCCCGCCACCATCCCCCACACGCTTCCAAACCCGGTGGCGGCCGCCGCCGCCGCGCCTCCGATCAAGAGCGACTGACGTCCCCCGTACAGCAGGCGGGACCACAAATCCCGCCCCACCCCGTCTGTCCCGAGCCAAAAAAGCGGATTAGGCGGCGCCCATACCCACCCCAGATGAACTTGGTCAGGGGGGTAGCGAGTCAGGACCGGAGCCGCAACCGACACCAGAACCAGGGCGGTCATGCCCGCCCCTCCCCACCACCGAAGTCGCCGCCCCGCGCTCCTCATCACGCCTCCCCCTGCCAGGGGCGGCGCAGGCGAGGGTCGCGCAGGAGCACCCAGACATCGGTTAAGAGGGCGCCGCAGACGGTCACCGCGGCGGTGGTCAGCACGGCCCCTAGCACCAGGGGGAGGTCGTGGGCCTCCGCCGCTTGCCATACCAGCCGTCCCATCCCGGGCCAATTAAAGATGCTTTCCACCACCACGGCCCCGCTGACCAATGCCGGTATCCCCTGCGCCCCCAGCAAGGCCACCAGCGGAGGCCAGGCGGCGGGCAGCGCCTCCCCCCACAGGAGCCGGCGGGCGTTCAACCCCCGGGCCTGGGCGGCCAAGACGTAGGGCGCGCGCAAGGTCTCGCTGAGCCGGACGAACCACAGCCTGGTCCAAAAGGGGGTTTGCGCCAAGACCAGGGTCGCCACCGGCAAGGCCAAGTGGAGCGGTACGGCGGCAAGTCCTCCGTCCCCGATCCCGGTTCCCCCGGCGGGAAGCGCAGGGAGCCACCGCGCCGCCGCCCACAGCAGCAAACTTCCAATCCAAAAATCCGGGAAGGCGGGGCCGAGGCGACTGAAGGCCTTCACGGCGCGGGCCCAAAAGGAGCGCGGTCGTAGCACCGCCCACGCCGCCAAGCCAAGCCCGCCGGCGACGGTCAGGGCCAAGGCGCTTCCCATCAGCAACAACGTATACGGCAAGGCTTGGGCCAGCAGCTGGACCACCGGCAGGTCGGTGACCCAGTCGGTGCCCAGATTGGCGTGCAACACCGCCCACCACCACAGCAGGTACTGCTGCCACCAAGGGGCGGTAAGCCCTAGTTGCCGCTCGAAGGCCAAGGCATCCGCCCCTGAGAAGCGCAGGGAGAGGAAAGGCAGCGACGTCCCTCCGGGCACGAGATGCAGGAGGAGAAAGGTCGCGGTGACCACCCCCCACCACACCCCGGCCGCCGCTCCCACCCGCCTGGCTAAGAATCGAATCGCGGCCGACCTTACCGCGGCGCGGTCAGCGTCCATTTCCAGGGCTGGTAGAAATCCATGTCCGGGTTGAACTGATATCCTTGCACTGTCTTCTTCACCGCGTAGTAGTCATCCGGAAAATAGAGAAAGATGCCGGGAGGATCCTTGGCCATCGCCGCCTGCAACTCGAAGAAGATCTGCCTGCGCTCACTCTGCGAAGCCGAGGTCTCCTCCGCCTGCAACAGGCGGTCGACGGTTGGAGAATGGTAGTGGCCAAAGTTCTCCCCGGCCGGCGGGACCTGGTTGGAGGCAAACAGCGGCCCTTGGTCCGGGTCGGCGGTCAAGGTCCAGCCCACCAGCGCCAGGTCAAAGTCCCCTGCCTCCAGCGCTTGCACAAAGGCCGGAGGGGGTAGGGCCCGAACCTCCACCCCGACCCCAATCGCGCCCAAATCCTGCTGAATGACCGCCGCGATGTTCTGGTAGGCCGCCCGGTTGGACTCGATCACCAGCTGCAACCGCAGCGGACGATTCGAAGAGTCCACCGCCTGGCCCTGGGCATTCCAATGATAGCCCGCCCGGGCCAGGTCCTGGCGGGCCGCGGCCGGCGAATAAGCCCAACCCGACGCGGGTGCGGGGTTGTAGGCCCAGGATACCGGAGGAATCGGGCCGTTGGCCACCACCCCGTCGTGGCCCAGCACCTGGTCGACGATCGCCTGGCGGTCCACCGCTTGGATCAACCCCGTGCGCAACCACCGATTGGCCAAGGCCGGAAGCCGCTGAAAGTTGAACATCACATAGCGGTAAGAGAGGCGAATCCCCCGCGCGAAGCGATAGGCGCTGGTCGTCGCCGAATCCTGCAGCAAAGCCTTCTCGGCGCTCTGGGGAACCTGCGGGACCAGGTCTAAGCTGTGTCGCACCAGCTCGGCGGCGATGGTGTCGCTTTGGGCCACAAACTGAATCGACAGGCGCGCCAGCTTGGGAAAGCCCAGGAAATAGTGGGGGTTGGCCCGCAACAGGATCGACTGATTGGGGTGGTAGTTGACCGGCTGAAAGGGGCCGGTGCCCACCATATCGGCCGGGTTGTTGAGATACGGGCTCTTGGCGACTTGGTCGACCGGCAGTTTTTCCAACAGATAGGCCGGCAAGATCCAGTTTCCGCTGTTCTGGGCGGCGAAATTGGCCAAGAAGGCGCCGTCCGGGTGGGTCAGGGTGAACTCTACCTGGTAATTGCCCTTGGCCACCACCGAGGCGATGGTAGCCCGGTCGTTGGCGGCCCAGGGAAATCCGGACTGCGGATTGGACTCCAGTTGATAAGTGAAGACCACGTCGCGGGCGGTGACCGGATGGCCATCCCACCACCGGGCCTTGGGATTGAGCCAGAAGGTCCACACCTTGCCATCAGCGCTGGCCTGCCAACGCTCGGCCAAGTCGGGGCCGAAGGTGAGGTCGGGCCGCACCGTGACCAAGCTGTCAAACATGAGGTCGTCGACGTCAGCCCCCCAGACGCTTTTGGTCTGCAGCGGATTGATGGTGTCAGGCACGTAGAGAACGGTCTGAAAAGTGGTGGTGGGATGGGCAGTCGGAGCGGGACCACCTTGGCTCTGACATCCGGTGGCCAAAAGCGTCAGGCCGCCGACGACGCCGGCCACCTGCTTCCACAACCGCCTGGGACCTCGCACCCGGACGCCGCCTCCTCGTTCGTACTCCTTCCACACTATTCGACATCGATATCAAATTCCCTACCGCTTTCCCCCTCCTTCGCCATCGGATTCGGGAGCTCCGACCAACAGGCGATCGCGACGGGCAGTGGAGGTTTGGCAGGCAAGGCGAGAGTCGGTTTCCCCGAAAAGTTAGGCCAACGAAGGAACTTGCGCCCGGTGGCCGCCCCCGTGCGCCGGGGAGGTGCGGGCGGCAAGGGCACGCTTTGAGACCTATCCCGCCGGGCAATGCCGGGGACCCGCGCGGAGAAGCTGGAAAAAAGCCGCCCCCAGGGGGTTCTCCCGGAGCTAGCTTCACATGGGGGTAGGGCCCACGAGCAGAAACGATCCTCCTAGCGGTCCCGAGGTGGCCTGGCTCATGGCTGGTCTAAGTCGCGGCCGTTGACCTGGTTCATCGCCACCTCAATCCCCTCGCCTACCGCGCACTCCACCGCCCAGGCGGCGGCCTCGAGCAGAATAGGCAACCGGTCGGCTTCTTCGGGCGAGAACGGGGAGAGCACCCACTCCACGGTCGAGCCGGCACCCGGGGGGCGTCCGATGCCCAGGCGCAGCCGCGGAAAAGATTGGCTGCCCAGCTCGGCGATCACCGACTTCAGGCCGTTGTGGCCACCGGCCGACCCCTGGGCGCGCAGCCTCAGCTTCCCAAATGGCAGGTCGAGGTCGTCGCACACCACCAGGACCTCCTCCGGCCGGAGGCGGTGGTAGCGCGCCCACGCCCCTACCGCCAACCCCGACCGGTTCATGAAGGTCAACGGCTTCATCAAGGTCAGGCCTCCCGGCAAGGCGGCCACCTCGGCGTGAAAACGGCTGGCCCGAAACCGGATGCCGGCCCGCTCGGCCACCCGGTCTACGGTCATAAACCCGAGGTTGTGACGCGTGCGTTGATATTGGCTTCCCGGATTGCCCAGTCCCACCACCAGCCGAATCGGCGAGGCAGGAGCAGAAGACGTCGGCATGGCGGGACTCGTCACTCGAACAGGGTGGAAACCGAAAGGTCTTCGTGGACTCGCATGATCGCCTCCGCCATCAGGTTGGCGACGGAGATGACCCGGGTCCGGTCAGGCAACTCCTCGCGCCAGATGGTGTCGGTGACCAAGATCTCGGACAGCACGGAGTTGGACAGCACCTCCAGGGCGTGGCCGGAAAACACCGGGTGGGTGCAGCAAGCCATCACCGAGCGGGCCCCCAAGTCCATGATCGCCTTCGCCGCCGAGGCGATGGTGCCTCCGGTGTCGATCATGTCGTCGATGATCACCACGTTCTTGTCTCGCACCGAACCGATGACGTTGACCACTTCGGAAACGTTGGGTTCGGGTCGACGCTTGTCGATAAATCCCAGCGGAGCCCCCAAAAACTTGGCCATCTGCCGGGCTCGCAGGACCCCTCCGGCATCCGGGGAAAAAATCATCAGGTTGTCTAAGTGCTTTTGATACACCGCTTCGGAAAGGATGCGCACCGCCTGCAGGTTGTCCACCGGGATGTCAAAAAACCCCTGAATCTGAGGAGCGTGCAAGTCCATGGTCAAGACGCGGCGGGCTCCCGCCACCGTGATCAGGTTGGCCACCAATTTGGCGGAGATCGGCTCCCGCCCCCGCTCCTTGCGGTCTTGCCGGGCATAGCCGTAAAAGGGAACCACCGCCGTGATCCGCCGCGCCGAGGCCCGCCGCGCCGCATCGATGAGGAGAAGCAGCTCCATCAAATTTTCATTCACAGGCGTGGAGGTGGGTTGGATGATGAACACGTCCGTCCCGCGCACATTTTCGAGCAGCCGCACGCGAATCTCGCCGTTGGAGAAACGCCCGACGTCCGCCTCTCCCAACGTCATGCCCAGATGCTCGACGATTTTCCTGGCCAACTGGGGATTGGCCGAACCCGTGAAGATCTTCAGGTCGCCTGGTCGTTCAAAAGCCATTCGCGGAACTGTTCTCCTTCCCTCGTGTTCAGCGGCCGGCGTTCGAGCCGTCTGGCCGACTGCGGCGGGCCTTGGCCCATCCCGGCTTGTTTTCTTGCCGCGGGCGGGCGATCGCCAAAGCGTCAGCCGGCACGTTCTGGGTCACGGTCGAACCGGCCGCGACGTACGCCCCCGGCCCGATCTCTACCGGTGCCACCAAGTTGACATTGCATCCAATGAAGGCCTCGTTGCCGATAAAGGTGGGGTGCTTAGTTTTCCCATCGTAGTTGACCACCACCGTACCGGCCCCGATGTTGACGTGGCTGCCGATGGTGGCATCCCCCAGATAACTGTGATGTCCGGCCTTGGATCCCACGCCCACCCGCGTGTTCTTCAGCTCGACGAAGTTGCCGATGTAGACGTCGCGGTCCAGGTAGGTCCCGGCCCGCAGATGACTAAACGGCCCGACCCGGACGTTGGCGGCCAAGACGCTTTGTTCCACCACCGACTGGCTGACCGTTACCCCATCGGCCAAACGGCTGGAGACGATGGTGGTCATCGGCCCGATGTGGCACTCCCGGCCAATTTTGGTCTTTCCGCGCAGAAAGGTCATGGGATAGATGACGGTGTCGGCTCCCACCTCCACCTCGGCGTCGACGTAGGTGGACTCGGGGTCGACGATGGTTACTCCTTCTTCAAACAACCGCTCCAAAGTCATCCGCCGCAGGATGGCCTCGGCTTCCGCCAACTCGCGCCGGGTGTTGATCCCCATCACCCGTTTGGAGTCCGGCGCCACCAGGGCGTCGACCACCGCACCCTGGCCAATCAAGAGCTGCACCGCCTCCGTCAAATACCTCTCTTCGCCGTGCCAAGGCAGGCGCTCGAGAACTTCGGCCAAGCCCTCCACCCGCCAGATGCCGATTCCGGTGTTGACCTCCCGGATCGCCCGCACATTGGCGTCAGCCTCCCGCTCCTCGATGATGGCGGCGATACTCCCGTCCCGATTGCGAACCACCCGTCCGTACCCCGTGGGGTCGGCCATCACCGTGGTCACCAAGGTCGCGGCGGCTCCGCTTTTAAGATGCTGGGTCACCAAGTCGCGCACCAACTCAGCCGGCAGCAGCGGGCAATCCGCCACCAACACCAGCACGTGTTCGGTTTCCGCCGCCAGGTGGCGCAAGGCCACCAGCACGGCGTCGCCGGTTCCGTGGAGCTCGGGTTGGGTCACGAAATGGCCGGAGCCTTCCAGCTCCTCCTCGATCCGGTCGGCTTGGTACCCGACCACGATCCACGGTTTCCCCAACCCCGCCGCGTTGACGGTGCGCACGACGTGTTTGACCAGGGGGACTCCGCCCAGCTCGTGCAATGCCTTGGCCAGGCCAGAGCGCATGCGGGTACCACGGCCCGCCGCTAAGATGACCGCCTCGACGTTGGTCATTGCCTTCCCTCCAGCATCTGATTTCCCTGCGGCCGCCCGACATGACGAAGAGACCTCTGACTTCCACGGTTAGGATACCAAAGATGCCGGGAACCTTGCTACGCACCCGGCCTGTCTGAGGGCGAATTTGCGGTTGTCGGGGCAGGCGCGGAAATCCCGCTCCGACCTGCCCCCGGAGCGCAGGGAAGACGCCCCCATCAACAGCTGAGGAAGGGGAACCCCCCTTCCTCTGAGCGTAGTAGATGCTTGGTCCGGCTGGCTGCCTGCGACGTTCTTCCCGTACCGACCGGGTCCTCTTCCAGGTTATATTCCTACGTCCCGCGCTCCACGGTGTTGTGGAACACTTCCAGTACCGCCCGCTGAATCCGCTCGCGGGCCTGAGGGGTGATGGGATGAGCCACGTCGCGGAATTCACCATCCGGGGTGCGGCGGCTGGGCATCGCGACAAACAACCCCTTCAATCCCTCCACGACTTTAACATCATGAATCACAAACTCCCCGTCTAAAGTCACCGATGCCACGGCCTTCATTTTTCCCTCGGTGGTCATTCTCCGTAAGCGCACGTCCGTAATCTCCACGCTGCAGTCCTCCTTCTTGTCGCGGTCCCCACGGTACGGGTAGGGATCTATTCGCCATCACCCCCCTTTCCTCCTCTCAATTGTCGAAATTTTTGGCATGGATTTTTTGCAGGAGAGGGTGCGGGAAAGGGGAGAAGGCGTCACGCTGGGGCGAATCTGAGCGGTGGCCCTAACCGATCACGTGGACGGCGTAGCCGTGGGCTGCCAGCGCATGCACCAGGCGGGCGGCGTGGTCGCGGTCCTGGGTCTCCAAGACCAGCCGGACCTCCGACTGATTGGGCTCTAAGGCCGGGCTCCACCGCTCGTGTTCCACCCGCAGCACGTTGGCCTTGGCCTCCGCCACCAGGGCCAAGAGCCGGGAGAGTTGGCCAGGGTGGTCTCCCAACACGGTGGCAATCCGCAGCTGCCGCCCCTCCTCCACCAATCCGCGTTCGATGATGCGGGCCAAGAGCGTCACGTCGATGTTGCCCCCGCTGACCACCACCGCCGTCGGGCGGTCGTCAATCGGTAGCTTACCGGCCAGGAAGGCCGCCAGGCCGACCGCCCCGGCTCCCTCCACCACCAGCTTGGTCCGCTCCAGGAAAAAGAGGATGGCGCGGGAAATGTCGTGGTCGGATACGGTCACCAAGTCATCCACGTATCGCAGGACCAGCTCGGTGGGCAGCGCACCGGGAAGGCGGACGGCAATCCCGTCGGCGATGGTGTGGACGTCGGCAATCTCCACCGGGTGTCCCGCCGCCCGGGAGGCCACCATCGCGGCCGCCCCTTCGGCCTGAACCCCCACCACCTTCAGGTGAGGGTAGCGCTCCTTGATCGCCACCGCCACCCCGGCGATCAGCCCGCCGCCGCCGACCGGCACCACCACCCGGTCCAAGTCGGGCCGCTGGTCCAGAAGCTCAAGCCCGACCGTCCCCTGGCCGGCGATCACCAAGGGGTCGTCAAAGGCCGGGATGAAGGCGGCCCCGGTCTCTTGGCACCAGGCCAAGGCGGCGGCTTGCGCGTCGTCGAAGCTCTCGCCGACCAACCGCACCTCCGCCCCCCAGGCCCGCGTCGCCTGCACCTTGGGCAACGAGGCACCTTCCGGCATGAAGACCACGGAGCGGGTGCCCACCAAGTCCGCGGCCAAGGCCACCCCCTGTCCGTGGTTGCCTGCCGACGCCGCCACCACCCCCGCCTTGCGTTCCTGGGGCGTGAGGTGGCAGAGGCGATGGTAGGCGCCGCGCAGCTTGAACGAACCCGTTCGCTGCAGGTTTTCCAGCTTGAAGAAGATCCGGCCCCCGAGGAGCTGGTTAATCTCTTGAAACTCTTGAAGCGGGGTCTGGTAGACCACCCCTTGAAGGTGGTTTTGAGCCCGGCGCACCATCTCCAGATTAATCGAGGCCATGCCGCTCCCTCTTCCCTAAGCCACTCTTCATCTTGCTAACCCCCCGCACCGACGCCCTTGCCGACCGCCCGCTCGATCAGGCGAAAGTCCTCCGGCTTGTCGACGTCCACCCCGATTTCCGGACAGTCGAAGCGCACGACACGCCCATGAATCCCCAGGATGCGATTCACGGTGGCCTCCAGCTCGGCCAATCCCAGCCGTCCCGTCAACAGTCGCCAGAGCACGCCCCAGCCGATGTCTTGGGCCAACTTCACTGGCGACTTGCGGTGGCTGAGCAAGGTCTTGGCCCGCTCGGCGATGGCCAACACCGGCTGGGGACGCAACAAAAACAGGTTGCCGCCGGTGAAGGTGCCTTCTTGGAATCGCACGTAGGTGCGCCGCGTGCCGGGAAACCGGACTTCTGCCACCTCCTTGGGGACCACCGGGTAGACAAAGTCCGCTGCTTCGGGCGCCAGGCGGATGAATTCGTCGATCATCGCCCCGGTGACCAAGGGGATGTCGGCGGTTACCACCAAGCACCGTTGGTGCGGGTCGAAGAGGTGCGTCAGCCCCGCCTCCACGTTGGCCCACAAGGAGTCCTGACTGGGGACGTAGCGCACCCCCGGGCGCTGCCCGGCCGGACCCACCACCACCACTCGGTCTACCTCCCGCGCCGCCTCCAGGGCATCCAAGATGTATTCCAGCATGGGTCGCCCGGCCAAAGGAATCTCGGCTTCCCAATGGCAATCGGCAATCGCCTTCAAGGCCCCGCGGTTTGGCTGCCCCGCCAACACCAAAGCCTGCATCCCACCGCCCCCTTACCGTCCCGGAGGGAGGTGAAACCTGGCCACCCGACTCCAGGCCACCTCCACCCGATTGATGCGGGCCGCCAACCAAGTGGCCTCCTCCTCGTCGGCGCACACCGTGAAATAGGTGCCGCCACTCCCAGAGAGCCACCAGCGGCGGTGACTGAAACCCTGCAACGCTTGAGCGAAGTCTCTCAGCCAAGGGGCGACCGCCCAGGCGGCCGGTTCCAACCCGTTCTCCCACTCCAGTTGCCACGCGCCGGCCGCCAACGCCCCCACCAGCTCGTCGAGGTTGGCCCCGCGGCCGGCCAATTGGAGGGCGTCGACGGCCTGGTAGACGTCTCGGGTGGCCACCGGGTGGCCCGGATTGGCCAACACCACCAGGCGCGAGCCGAGCCCCGGGGCCTCAACCGGCGCCAACTGTTGACCGTACCCGCGGCCCCGAGCCAACCCGCCCGCAAGCCCAAAGGGAACGTCGGCCCCCAACGACTCGGCCAACCGGGCCAGGTGCGGTCTGGTCGCCGCGGCCACCTCGCCAGCAAAACGCAGCCAGGCGGCGGCATCCATGCTGCCGCCGCCCAAGCCCGCCGCCACTGGGATCTCTTTGACCAGATGGACCCTCCATCCGCTTGGCCAGGCCACCCCCAAGGCCTCCAAGCCGGCCTGGGCGCGATCGATGCTGTTGACCTCTGCCGACAGGTCGGAGGCGAAAGGACCGGATACGGTCAGCTCCCAACGCGCTGCCGGTTCAATCCAGAGCTGGTCAGCCAAATCCAGCTGAGCGAACAAGGTATCGATGGGATGATATCCGCGCTCATCCCGCGCCCCCACCCAGAGGCCTAGGTTGACCTTGGCCCAAGCCCAAACTCGCTGCCGGCGTTGGTCGATTGTGCCCGGCGTCGTCTTCCCTCACGTCCCTCGGGCCCTGCGCCGTGGTGCGCATGGGCGACCCGCTCTCCCGTTTTGGCTTCCATGATATCCCGCCATCTGCGCTCCGACAACTAGCGCCGCGCCCACGGTCTCGCCGACCACCGACCGGGCAGCCCCAGTGGGGAGACTCGGGCAACCCGGCGAAGCCTATGGGCGCCAGGGGCCTTGGCCTGGGCCAAGCGGCTTTGACCACGGCCGTAGCCCTCAGGGTCTCGACCTGCTTGGTTAGCCGCCCAAGGCCGGGCCCGGTCGGGTCCGACCTCGGCGATTTGTTCCGCCCTGCGCGATCACCGGGCCTCCCGCATGGACTCCGAAAGCGAGTGGACCGCCCACAGACGCCCGCGCAGGCGAGCCCCCTCGTCGACGGCCGCCCGGACCGTCTCGTACCGCTCAAAAAAGATCAGGCAGAGCGCACCCGGCGGGGCTTCGACCACGGCCCTCCGCACCGCCGCCCCCTCATCCAGCTCCACCGCAATATGTTCCTCGGCCATCGCCGCCTCTCGCAGCGCCCCCACGATCAGGCTGGCCACTTCCCCGCGCTGCCGCCCGCGCAGGTCGTGATCCTCGCGGACGATCACGCGCTGGCTGAAGGACGCCACCGCTTTGGCCGTGCTGACCAAATCTTGGTCGCGTCGGTCCCCTGGCAGCCCCAGCACCGTCACCACATGCTTGGCCTTGAGGCGCCGACAGACCTCACCCATCGCCGCCACCGCCGGCTGGTTGTGCCCGTAGTCGATGACCACCGTCAGGTCCGGCAGGTTGCGAATCTCCAGCCGTCCCCGGTTCATCCCATGCCCGCCCGCCGGGAAGCTGGCCAGCCCGCGCGCCACCTGGCGCAGGGGAAGCCCCATGGCCACCGCGGCCGCCGCCGCGGCCGCCGCGTTGGCGACGTTCATGGTGGCGATGCCCCGCAAGGTGGCAGGGAGCGCGCGGATCCCGATCAGGCGGTAGCGATCCTGTCCCTTCAAGTAGACCAAGTGGCCGCGCCGCACCACCACCGCCTCGCCGCCCTGGGCCAGATGGCGCTCCACCACCACGTTGTGCTCGAGACAGGAGAACAGCACCAGCCTTCCCCGACAGCGCGAGGCCATCGACAGCACCAGCGGGTCGTCGGCGTTTAACACCGCCGCCCCTTCGCGGCGGACCACATCGACCACCAAAGATTTTAGGTCCACCAAGTCCTCCAAGGTGTCGATCCCATCTTGCCCAAGGTGGTCCGGCCCAATGTTGGTCACCACCGCGACGTCCACGTCGTCGAAGCCCAAGCCTCCCCGGGCCATCCCCCCGCGGGCCGTCTCCAGCACCGCCACCTCCACCCGGGGGTCGTTGAGGATCAATCGCGCACTCCACGGTCCGGTCAAATCCCCCCGCTCGACGAGCTCATCGCCGATCTGTATCCCGTCGGTGGTGGCCATTCCCACCGTCTTGCCGGCCTGTGCCCACATGTGGGCCACCATGCGGGTGACGGTGGTCTTGCCGTTGGTCCCGGTAATCGCCACCACCGGGATCCGCCCATCGCCGGCCTGGGGAGGAAAGAGGTAGTCGATGATCCGCTCCGCCACCGGTTCGGCCTCGCCTTCGCTGGGGAAAAGGTGCATCCGCAGCCCGGGGGCGGCGTTGACCTCGATCACCGCCCCTTGGCTATCCCGAAGCGACATGGACAGGCTGGGCGTGACCACGTCCACTCCGGCGATGTCCAATCCCACCGCTTGCGCTGCCCGCACAACCTCCTGGGCCAGGCTGGGATGCACCAAGCGGGTGACATTGCGGGCATGTGCCCCCGTGGAGAGATTGGCGGTGGCGCGCAGGCTGACCACCTGTCCGGGGGCCAAGACTTGGTCGAGTCCCACCCCTTGTTGGTGCAGCCAGAGAATGGCCGGACCATCCAGGGGCACGTGGCTGAGCGGGTAACCGTGGCCGGGACCCCGGCGGGGGTCTTGGTTGAGGCGCTCGACCAACTCCCGCACGGTGTGGATTCCGTCTCCCACCACCGCGGGCGGAATCCGCTCGGCCGCCGCCACCATCTCATCGCCGACCACCAACAGTCGGTAGGTCCGGCCCAAAATCCTCCGCTCCACCAACACCGGCCCTTCCTTGAAGAGACTGGCTTGGACGAAGGCGTGCTCCAGGCCGGCCGGCCCATCCACCAAACTGACCCCCAGCCCATGATGGCCATCGACCGGCTTGATCACCAGCGGAAAGCCGATGCGGGCAGCCGCCGCCTGGACCTCTTCCCAGCTGTGGGCCACCACTCCCAAGGGGGTGGGAATCCCCGCCGCCTCCAGGACTTGTTTGGTCCACACCTTGTCCTGCGCGATATCCACGGCGATCACCGAGGTGCGGTCGGAGGTGGTGGCGTTAAGCCGGCGTTGACCGATCCCCTGGCCGAGCCGCAGGTAGCTGCCCGCATTAAGCCGGGCAACCGGAATCTGGCGGCGACGGGCGGCCTGCACCAAGGCTCGGGTGCTCGGCCCCAGCCCATGGCGGTTGATCTCCTCACACCAGCCCCGCACCAGGTCTTGGCTCACCGACTCGCCCCGCCACAACCGCTGCACCAAGTCCAAGGCCGAGGCAATGGCCACCCGCCCCCCTGCCTCGCTTTCGGCCTCAAATACGATCCGCACCCACTGGGCTGATTGCCCCACCCGGCGGGTCTTCCCGTAGACGCCCTCCTCTCCGGCCAGATGTTCTAATTCCAGCGCCACGTGTTCGGCGACATGGCCGAGATAAGTGCCCTCGCGCAACCGCTCGACGAAGCCTCCCGGGTGGCCGACCCCGCAATGGTGTTCGCCCAGCCCCGGAAGCTGACGCATCAAAGCCTGGACAAAGGCGGGGTGCTGATCCGATCGTCGCTCCGCCCAGTCGCCCAGGTCTACCACCACCTCGGCCGCCGGGTACAAGGTATGCCGGTTAGGGCCGGGGAAATATCGATATTCTACAATCCGCACAGCCGGTAGTCCCCCTCGGGGTTAAAATGGGAGCCATGACTCGACAGCTGGAGAAAGCGGTAGCCGGCGTTGGTAATCGTATCCCCAGCCTGGAGCCAAGACGTGGAGCTGCACACCCACCAACGCCAGCGGCTGGTCAGGGGACGATTCCGAGGCGTTGGTGGCCGTGATGGCGCGACCGTCCAGGACGGTCACGGTGTTGGTCCCGATCACGGTAAAGGTCGGGGGTCTAGCCTGCAGTTCAATGGCGGTATCCTCGTCGATGCCAATCGCCAAAATCTCAGGGTTTTGGGCCAGAGCGGCCAACAGCCGCCCGATCCGACCTCGTTGACTAAAGTGCTGGTCGATCACGCTGCCCGGCCAAAAGCCCATTCCCGCCGCCAGATGCACCGTATTCCGGGCGGGCTCCCGCTCGTCCGCCCCCCCGACGATCATCACGTCCGACATCATCGAGGCCCCGGCCGAGGTGCCGGCGATCACCAACCCCAGCTCGCGTTGGGCCAAAAGGGCCTGGTGAAAGCGGGTTCCCCCCAGGGTGCTGGTGATGCGCAGCTGGTCGCCGCCACTGAAAAAGACGCCCGCCATGGCGCTTAAGGCCCGGGCGTATTCCGGCAAGTCCGCCTGTCTGCGGTCGGCCAGGTCTAACGCCTTGGCCGCCATGCCCAGCGGAGCGAACGCGTCGCGATAGGTGCGGAAGGCCGCCTCTCCGTCTGCGGAGGCGGTGGTCACTACGCCGATGCACGGCGACCGCTCCGATGCCCGACACAGGGCCACGAACCGCTCGAGAATCTTCGGGGAGTGCCGCTTGGCTTCCCTGCCGCCAATGATCAACAAGGGACCGATCCTCTCCGCCCTCCTACGACAAAACGAGCGTACGTGAAGTTATCACGTGCGCTCTAGTTTTGCCTCAGAGAGATACGGTTATGCGGTCGCCAAAAAATACGGCTCCGCTGTTGCGGGAGCCCAATCTTTGCGGAATTTAACTGTTCGCCAGCGATTCGGGCAGGATCAATTCGACGGTCTCGGTTAAGACATCGGTATAGGAATAGGATACCCTGCGTTCGGAAAGATGGCCCTCTTCGATTCTGACCACGAAGATATGGGGGTAGGTCTTCTCAAGAATGCCTTCCTTCTCGTCGACCTTCTTGCGCCCTTTGTTGGCCTTAACGCGGATTTTCTCGCCTACGTGAGAGTCCAGTTCCCGTTTGATATCGTCCAGGACGCTCTTGGCCGCCACGCGATCACTTCCTTTTCCGCAAATGAGGCGTAACGCTGTTAGTTTAACATAAGGGAAGAGAAATGTCAACGAAGCTCACCATTCTACCAATAGCGGCCTTCTCCCGTCAATATCGAAACGGGTAAACGGCACCGTTCCTTTGACCGAAACTCCTAGGCCCTCTGGCCTGGTGGCCTCGGCCCATCACTTGGTGTACTTGTCGGCCACTTTGGAGGCGCCGAAGGAATCTGGTTTGATGGTGGCGTGGTAGCCGCTACCCGTGACCATGCCGACAATCTCTCGAATCAGCTCCCGCGTCTCGCCCTGTTGGCCCACGTCGATGTGAATCTCCACATCGAGGTCTGAGAAGCCGCTTTTCTGAAGGGCATCGGTCAGTCGCGCGGCGATGGTCAGGCTGACCGAGGTCTCGTACAAGATCTTTTGCCGAAGCGACTTGACGGCGCGCCGCTGCGACTTGCTGAAAAAGTAGCGCCCGCCCTTCCCCACCCGGTGGATGATCACGGCGGTGACAAAAATCGTTTCGTTGCGGGTATGCGAATCGGTGCCCACGATCAGCTTGTAGCGCGCTTCCGGGTCTTCCCCGATGTAGGTCAACAGGTCTGTGAACATCTGCTCAAAGCTCATGCGTCCATGGCTCGGGCTTTCAAAGACCACGGTGCTCTAGGCCCCCTTCCAGCTCTGCCGCGATGGCCTGGGCCAGTTCGATCCACTCTGCCATGGTCAAGGATTCTGCCCGCCGATCGGCATCGATCCCGGCCATCCGCAACACCCGCTCCGCTCGTTCGCTCCCGATCTGGCCTCTGCCGCCCCTGGCCAAGGCCTGGCGCAGCGTCTTGCGCCGAAACTGAAACCCCGCCCGAACCGCATCGCGAAAGGCCCACCAGGGGGCCGCCGGACTGGGAGCCCGATCAATCGTCACCACCGCCGAGTGCACCGCTGGCTGTGGGTAGAAAGCGTGAGGCGGCACCACGCGCACCCACCGGGGGCGACCGACCCACCGCACCAAGGCGCTGATGGCCCCTGCTTCCCGTTCGCCGGGTTCGGCGACCAGCCGCTCCGCCACCTCCCGTTGGAGCATCAGGACCGCCCGACCCCAGGATACCCCATCTTCCCACAATTTGGCCAACAGCGGCGCACTGATGTAGTAAGGCAAGTTGCCCACGATGGTCAGCGGCACTTCCAGGCCCTCTTGGCTGGCCAACTCTCGCCAACTCAGGGAGACCGCATCCCCCACCACCACCGTGAGCGGCTTGGCGTAGATTAAAGCCCACTGCGATAATAGCGCAGCGAGGCGACGATCGTACTCGATCGCCACCACGCGATGACCTTGTTCGAGCAAACCCAAGGTCAGCGCCCCCACCCCGGGCCCAATTTCCAGCACATCGCCCGGCGGCACCAAGCGAACGATGGCGTCCGCCACTTCGGGCGCGATGAGGAAATTTTGGCCCCGCCGGTGCGAGGGCGCGGTTTCAGCGGCTTTCAGCCACGCCTTCAACCCCGAGGCACGACGAGGGTCTTGAGCGTGCCACGCTGCCTCAGCCAAACCTGGATCCGGTGTGCCGAGTCGTTCTTCCCTATTGGGCGACGTAGACGTTGACCTCTCTTACGCCCCAGTCTACCGCCTGGGCTGCCGTATTAAAACACAAGTCGATGCGATTGCCCACGATCGCCGACCCGGTATCGGCGGCGATCGCCATCCCATAGCCTGGCACATAGACTCGAGACCCCAGCGGGATTACCCGGGGATCCACCGCCACCACCCCATATTGAGCCCGCATCCCGGTCGCCGTATAACCGCCGGACCAGGCCGGGTTCGGCCAGTAGGCGGTGGCAATCATCGGGATGCGGCGAGAAAAGGTGACGGGAGCGCCGCCACGGGCCACCACCGAGGCAGTCCCGTAGCCGATGATCTCCGGGCGCGGAGGCTCGGCCACCACCGTGGACACCACCTGGGAGGCGATCGGCTGTCCATCTTGCAGCAGGATGCGTCGGATGGTTTTGGCGATCCCGTTGGCGCCGGTCTGCAGGATCACGGAATCACCGCTGACCAGCTCGGCATCGGCTTGGTGTTGAACGGGGTAGGGGATGGGGGATTCGCTCGTCTGCTCGACCCATTGGCGCCGATATACGGCAATTTCGGCAGGGCCCTGCAACGCTGTGCTGAGGGAAGGTTTGACCACATCGAGAGGTCCCAAACGAATGCCTAACGCACTAAGTACGGCGCTGACCCGGTAATCGGTGGTCCATGTCTTCAGCTTGCGATGAGCGGTCTGCACCGTTACGGGAATAGCTCGCGTAATGCGGATTACTTGGCCGTTGACCTGGTCTTTTAACCCGACTGAAACCTTGTCGTGCGGGAACACGCGCAACTTGGCTTGAGCCAAAACCTCCCGCACCGTGTGATGAAACGTCCAGAACTTGACTTCCCGCTTTCCAGCGGGACTTTGTACCACGATGTCTGCGTAGCGAATCTGCGTCGTGACCAGGCCTGTTCCTATGGCTGCAGCGGCCACAATCCCCATGAGATAAGGGCGCAGTGGCCACTTGATCCATATACCCAAAACCTGTCCTCCTTTAAATTATCGGGCGCTACCCTTCGTTCTCGGTTCCGGCTTGCGAACAAGCCGCGTCCCCCATGACCATCTCCTAGTCTTGCCAATTTTTGGCATCTGTTAAAATTAAAGGGAACACTTGTAATGTATTCGCCACGACATGCCGAAATACCTCTTCCGGGGCAACATTTTTTTCCTCGGCCACCACTTCCCCCACCCGCACCACCCGCATCGGCTCGTTGCGTTGCCCGCGCCAAGGTCGCGGGGAGAGATACGGGGCGTCGGTCTCGATCAAGAGCCGATCCCACGGAACCATACGTGCGGCCGCCCGGATCTCGGCGGCGTTGGCGAAGCTGACAATGCCGGAAAAAGAGATGAAAAGCCCGCGGTCCAACAGCGCCCGGGCGAAGGCCGGCCCGCCGGTAAAGCAGTGCAGCACGCCTCGGATCCCAGGGAATTCGTCCAGGGCGGCCAGGGTCTCGGCCTCGGCCTCCCGGGAGTGGATGGACACCGGGAGGTCCCACTGCCGCGCCAAATCCAGCTGGGCGCGGAAGACCTCCTCTTGCACCGCCTTTGGGCTGTGCAGGTAATGGAAGTCCAGCCCGATCTCCCCAATCGCCACCACCTTGGGTTGGCGCACCCACCGTGCCAGCTGTTCCGGCCAATGGGCTTCCCATGCCTTGGCGTCGTGCGGGTGCAGCCCCACCATCGCCCAGCAATTGCGGTGCTGTTGCGCGAAGGCCACCCCGCGAGCTGAGCTCTCCTGGTCCCACCCGGCCAAGATCAGGCCGATGCCGGCTTGCTGGGCCCGCAAATAGGCCTCTTCCCGGTCGGGGTCGAAGGCGCTGTCCTGAAGGTGACAATGGGTGTCAAAAAGCCGGAGGGCCGTCATCGCACGGTGGCTCCATCCGGCAAAGGCTGCTCGGGCACCACCAACGCCAACTGATCCCCTGCCGATCCTGCCAGGAGCATCCCCTCCGACCGGATGCCCCGCAAGGTCGCCGGCTTTAAATTGGCCACCAAGATGACTTGTCTGCCCACCAACTGTTCCGGACGGTAGTGGGCTCGGATTCCGGAGACGATCGTGCGCTCGCGTTGGCCGTCAAAGACGGTGAGCTTGAGCAAGCGATCCGCCCCCGGGACCGGCTCCGCGCTGCGCACCGTGGCCACCCGCAGGTCCAGCCGCCGAAAGGTTTCGATGTCGATCCACTCGCTCTCCTTAGCCTCCTCGGCGGGCCGGGCAGGAGGCGGCGCCGGCCGCTCACCCGAGGTTTCGATCCGCGGGAACAGCGGACCTTGGCGGCGCACTCGCCGACCGGCCAACGATTGGCCGAATTGCGCCTCGCTGAGGTGAGCCACCGGCTGGTCCAAGCCCAGCTGCTGGCGAATCCGGTCCGGCGTCTCGAGCAAAAACGGCGTCAGCAACACCGAGATGACCCGCAGGCTTTCGGCCAGGTCGTGCAGCACCAGCCCTAGGCGGGCTTGGTTGCGCTTGGCCAGCGCCCAGGGTTGTTCGACCTCGATAAACCG
>JAIMAE010000001.1 GCA_023512105.1 Bacillota bacterium
GAGTCTGGGCCGTGTCTCAGTCCCAGTGTGGCCGTCCACCCTCTCAGGCCGGCTACCCATCGTCGCCTTGGGAGGCCCTTACCCCCCCAACTAGCTAATGGGCCGCGAGCCCCCCTGGGGGTGCGCCTCCGCGCTTTCCCCTGGCGCCGTCGCCACCAGGGCGTATGCGGGATTGCCGCGCCTTTCGGCCCGATATCCCCCGCCCCCAGCCAGGTCACTCACGTGTTCCTCACCCGTCCGCCGCTGACGCAGAGGTCACCCCCCGCGCCCGCTCGACTTGCATGTATTAGGCACGCCGCCAGCGTTCGTCCTGAGCCAGGATCAAACTCTCCATCGCTCGCGCTCCCCGCCCACGCGTCCCCGCGCAGCCAAGCAGCGCCCTTCCGGCCGCCTCGCGTCCGACGATATAGTTTTCAAGGACCGACGTGCTGCACCCCGACAGCACGGATGATGATAACACCGCCCCGCCCGCTTGGCAAGGGGTCATTTTTAACCACTCTGCGTCAATTTCCCGGCTCCATCGCGTTGCTTTGGAACAGCCATGGAGGACTTTGATTATGCGTCATCTTGCGCCCAAAAGCGCCCGCATCGTCCGGATAGGCCAGGTCGTACCGCGTCATAATAAGTGGCGAAGGCGCGTGTTGTCTCAAGGCCGGGCGATATAAAGGAGCAACCCCGGCTTGGCCCCCATCGCCCCGAGATGCCCGGAGAGGAAGAAGTCCGGACCGAGAGGCCCGGACTTTTCGGTTACGCTTCTTCCGGATGCGTGAGGCGCTCCAGGTTCAAGGCCTCGGCCAACTGCTCTTCGCTCAACAAGCCAAGCTCGCGGACCACCTGTCGGACCGTCTTGCCTTGCGCATAAGCGGTTTTGGCGACTTCGGCGGCGCGGTCGTACCCGATGTAGGGATTTAGGGCGGTGGCCAGGGCGGTGTTCATCTCCACGTAGCCGGTGACCCGTTCGGCGTCGGCCTCCAGCCCCACCAGGGCCTGTTGGTTGAAGGCGCCAAGCCCGGTGGTCAAGATCTGAATGGCGTGGAGGAGGTTGTAGGCCACCACCGGCATCATCACGTTCAGCTCCAACTGGGCCCCGGAAACCGCCGACTGCACCGTCAGGTCGTTTCCGAAGACTTGGTAGCAGATCATGTTCATCATCTCGGCCATCACCGGGTTGACCTTCCCGGGCATGATCGACGAGCCCGGTTGGACGGCAGGCAGTTTCAACTCGGCGATTCCGGTGCGGGGACCTGAGCTCAAAAGGCGCAGGTCGTTGGCGATCTTGTGGACCGCGGTAGCCAGCCCGCGGACGGTTCCCGAGACCTCCAAGACGGCGTCCATGTTTTGAATGAAGGTAAACATGTTCTCGGGCTGGTGGAACGGCAACCCGGTCTTTTCCGCCACCGCGGCGGTGGCCAACCGCTTGTAGTCGGGATGGGCGTTGATCCCGGTCCCCACCGCGTTGCCTCCCAGACCAATCGCGTAAAGGAGCTTCACGCGGTCTTCCAGGCTCTTCCGCCAATAGGCCAGGGCCCCGGCCCAACCGCCGACCTCTTGCCCCAGGCGCATCGGTACGGCGTCCTGCAGATGGGTGCGACCGCTTTTCACGATCCCCATCCACTCCCGCGCCTTGTTCCGCAAGGTGGTTTCCACCGCTTCCACCGCCGGCAGGAGGTCGTGGACGATCGCCTCGGCCCCGGCGATGTGGATGGCCACGTGAATGGTGTCGTTGGTCGACTGTGCCATGTTGACGTGGTCGTTGGGATGCACCAGCTGGGTGTCTCCCCGCTTGCCGCCCAAAAGTTCGCAGGCCCGGTTGGCGATGACCTCGTTGGCATTCATGTTCTGGGAAGTACCGGCTCCGGCCTGATAGACGTCAACCACAAAGTGGTCGTCAAATTTTCCTTCAATGACTTCGTCGGCCGCCTGTTGAATGGCCCGCGCCACCTCTGGCTTCAACTCGCCAACCGCCCCATTGGCCTTGGCGGCGGCCCATTTAATGATTCCCTGGGCGCGGATGAACCGCCGCGGCAAACGCAAGCCGCTAATCGGGAAATTGTGGCGGGCCCGTTCGGTCTGGGGACCCCAGTACGCCTCCGCGGGAACCCGCACCTCGCCTAAGGAATCGCGGCTGACCCGATACGCCTCTGCCATTGCTCCCACTCCCTACCCTTTTCAATGCGAGTCGGCCATCTTCCTGCGCGCTGGCAGAAGGACAACCGCTACCATTGTACCCGTTCCAAAAGGCATCCCGAGCCTCCACCCGAGCGCACAGGCCTCGGCTCGACCAGCTCACTTGGACTGCGGCTGGTTCGTTCGTTCCATGCTTGGCTAACCAATTGCCAGGCCAATTGTACCCGTTTGGCCGCTCTCTGGGAAATGCGCCGACCGATATGCTCGAGGCGAGGGTATGCCTCACACGTCGATCCAGCCGATCGCGGCAGCCCCTCTCGGCCGGTCGCCCGGCAATCCAGGTTGGATACGCCAGGAAGCCAGCCTCTTAGGCCGCCTTTATCCTTCGGGGGACGCAATGCTGTCAGGGAAAGGGACAAAGGGGGATGGCGAGCATGCAGGTGTTGGTGGTGGACGACGCCGCTTTCATGCGCCTTCGGCTGCGAAAGCTTTTAGAGGAGCACGGATACCAGGTCCACGAAGCGTCCAATGGACGAGAGGCGATTGAGCGCTATCGCGCGCTGCGTCCCGACGTGGTGTTGATGGACATCACCATGCCTGAGCTAGACGGGATTGAAGCCGTCCGCTCCATCGTGGCCGAAGACCCAAACGCCCGCATCGTCATGGTCTCCGCACTCGGCCAACAGGCGATGGTCCTCGAGGCGATTTACGCCGGCGCCAAGGATTTTGTGGTCAAGCCGTTCCAACCAGAACGGGTGCTGACCGCGGTCGCCCGTTGGGCGCCGCCGAATCCAGCGAACAAAGCCCAAAACAAGGGGGAGTAGGTATGGAACCCGAAACCGTGCTTTCGGTCTGGAAGCAGGCGGCCGAGCCGGCGTTGCGACGAGCCGGCCAAGCCCTGGCAGAACTGACCGGGTTACCCTTTGCGCTGGAAGATCAATGGGTCGGGCTGTTGCCTTGGAACCAGTTCGTGGCGGAGTTGGCCGCGGAGCATCCGGTCCCGCTCTACGTGGTCACCCTCTCCGCCCAAGGGCTCTTCAAGGCGCAGATCTGGCTGGTCTTTACCGAGACCAACGGCCGCGATTTAGTCGCGGCCATGGTCGGAACGCCGCCCCCACATCCGCTGGACGCGCTGGGACAATCGGCTCTGGCCGAGGTGGGCAACGTGGTCGGCACCGCCTTTCTCAACGTGTTTGCGGATCGGTTCTCCACCGCTTGGGAGCCCAGTCCGCCCACCGTGCATTACGTCGCCCGGGGATGGCTGGAGGAGCAAACCGCCGGCGACGCACTGGTCCTGATCACCGACGCCCGCTTTCAGGTGACCGGCACACGGGTCAAGGGCGAACTGGTGGTCCTCCCCACCCCACTCTCTGACCGCAGTCCGTAACCGGTCCACCCTGCCTGAAGGTTTGAACGATCCCAGCGAGGTGAAGAGCGTGGAGCAGACCGTCGAGAAAGAGACTCAACCGGTCCAGTGGCGGAGGCCGTGGCCGCGCTGGAGGCGGGAGCCGGCCCGGCCGGAGGCACCTTTAGCGCCCGGCGGCGCCGCGACCTCGCCCCCCGAGGTGGACCCGGGGGAAGGGTTGCAACAACGGGCCCACCGGTTGTGGGTGGAAGCCCAGGCGATCAGCGAGATGGGGCTGGGGCTCCATGGCCTGGTCTCGCAACTGCGTCAAGACACCGCCGACGAGGGAGCGGCGGCGGAGGCGTTGTCTCAGGCGGCCGCCCATCTGACCGCCCTGGCCAACGAAGTCGCCGGGGGGTCAGAGAATCAGACCCAGGCGCTCGAAGCGCTGGCGGAGAGTCTGCGCTCGGTGGGGGTGCGCGTCGGCCGGGATCGCGAAGGCGTCACCGCCGTGACTCGCCAAGGCGAGCAGGCGATGGCAGAGGTGGAGCGGGGAAAGCAGGCTTCCCGTGCCGCCGTGTTGGCCGCTGAGGAGGCGGCGTCGGTTTTGCAACACCTGGAGGACGCCGTGGCCGGGTTGGCGCAGCGGCTTCAGGAGGTCGCGACCTTGACCGCCACCATCTCCCGCTTTGCCGACCAAACCAACCTCTTGGCGCTCAACGCGGCGATTGAGGCGGCGCGCGCCGGAAAGGAAGGTCGGGGGTTCGCGGTGGTCGCCGCCGAGGTCCGGCGCCTGGCCGATTCCTCCTCGCAGGCGGCCCGCCAGGCAGACCGCGTGTTGGCCGACCTCGGGCAGGAGATGGCCAAAGTCGCGGAGACCGCCCAAGCCGGGAAGCACCGCGCCGACGCCGCCCGCACGGCGGCCCAGGCGGCCTCCCAGGCCTTGGAGGAGGCTGGCACCGCCATGGTGACCACCGTCCGCGCCCTGGCCGGCGCGCAAGGCCAGTTGCGGGAGACCGCTGAGACCTTCGCGCAGACGCTCGACGCGCTGTCCGAAGTCGCGGCGGTGGCCACCCAGCACAAGGAGAGCGCGCACCGGCTGGACCAGGCGGCCCGCCGCCTGCTCGACCACTCGGGACAAATTGGGATTTGCCACGACCATCACCAGGTGCTGGCGAAGACCGCCGGCGGGGTGGTCGAACAGCTCGGCCAGACCAGTCAACGCCTGCAACAAGAGGCCGAGGAGATCTTGGTGGCGGCGATCGGCCTAAGCCTGGAACATCCGGACCAGTCGGGCGAGCTGTTGTGGGACCCCAACTACTCGGTCCACGTCCCCGCAATGGACGCCCAACATCGCCAAATTGTCGACTGGATCAACCGCACCGCCCGCGCCACGCCGGCGGAATTACCGGAGATCCTGGCCGGACTGGAGGCCTACACCGCCACCCACTTCGCCGACGAGGAGGCGGTGATGCGCCGGATCGGCTTCCCGGAGTGTGATGCCCATCAAGTCTTACACCAGCGCCTGATCGCGTGGGTGGCCGAGCAAAAAGCCCGCGGCGCGGATCGCCAGACCCTGCTGTTTGGGCTCGCCCAATGGTTGGTCAAACATATTCTGGGCCAAGACAAGCGCTACGGACGCTGGGCGGAACGCGAAAATCGAGCCGCGACGTAGCCGCAGGGGCCCAGGTCGGGGGGAGGAGAGGTCATGCGTTGGTGGGCGCTCAAAACGTATCCATCTCGCGACGCCGTCTGGTACTGTCCTCCTTGTGCCTTCCGCCTGGGGTACCGGCAGCGCCCCCCCGAGGCCTGGGGCCTTCCCCCCAAGGGGACCCTCTGTGCCCGCTGCGGGCGCAGATACCCGGACTCAGGGGGGCAGCCGGGGATGTGAGGACTGAAGGCCGGACTAAGCCGGCAGGTAGCCGGAGCCCCATGCGCCCTGGGCCGGTAAGGCGCCAGCGGTGGTCCCGAAAGCCAAGCGAGGCCCCCTCGAGGGCCTCGCTCCACCTCAGGGACAAGCCACCGCGGTTAGGCGCTCTTGGCCACGCCCGCACTCTTGCGCTGGAAAGATCCCACCGGCAGGACCGGGCGCCCGTACATCTCGTTTAAGACCTCGGCGGCGGAGAGGTAGAAGGCCAAGATGGCGGTGATCAGGCCCACATATCCCCCGACCACGGTCAAAGAGGTGGCGCCCCACGCGCCCAGGGCCAGCAACACGAAGGTGATCCACAGGGCTAAGAACACCAATTGCAACGCCATGTTGGCGCGGAAGGTGCCAAGCCACATGTAGAAGGTAAAGACGCCCCAGACAAAAAGGTACCAGCCTACAAACGAATCCGGCACTCCCGCCCCGAAGAAGTGGGCAAACAGCGCGAACGACCACCAGAAGGCCCCGTAGGAGAAGAAGGCCACCGTGCCAAAGGTGTTGCCGCGGCGAAATTCCAAAATCCCGGCCACCAGCTGGGCGGTTCCCCCATAGGCCATGGCCATCGCCAAGACCAGGCCCACGCTCTTGGCATCATACCAACCGGCGTTGATCATGCTCAACAGCCACGTGGTGCTGGCAAAGCCCGCCAATCCCAACGGGCCTGGATTACCCAATTTGGCTTCCATTCAACCTGTGCAGCGCCAAGGTCCTCGGAGCACCGGGACCTCCGCTGCTCCCTCCCTTCTCTTTGGCTCGCATCCTTAATCCCCAAAGCAGCCGGCGTAAGCCTAGCCAGCCACCAGTTTTTGGATTTGTTCGACCACCTCGGGGTTGGCCAAGGTGGTGACGTCCCCAATCTCCCGCCCATCGGAGATGGCGGCGAGAATGCGGCGCATGATTTTCCCGGAGCGGGTCTTCGGCAGATCCGGCACCAGCCACACCCGCCGCGGGCGCGCGATCGGCCCGATCTCTCGCACGATCACCTCGACCACCTTTTGCGTCAGGTCGTCTGAGGCCGGGGTGCCGGGATGCAGCGCCAGGTAAATCTCAGGAACTGCGCCGCGAATCGGGTCATGGGCTCCCACCACCGCTGCTTCCGCCACCTCGGGCAAGGTCAGCACCGCCGACTCCAGTTCCTTGGTGCCCAAACGGTGCCCGGAGACGTTGATCACGTCATCGATGCGGCCCAGAATGCGCAGATACCCGTCTTGAGCCATCACCGCCCCATCTCCGGCCATGTACGGCCAATCCCGCCAATCCCGACTCTGGGGGTCGCGGCAAAACTTGCCGTAGTAGGTTCGCACGTAGCGGTCGGGGTCTCCCCAAATCGTCTGCATGATCCCCGGCCAGGGATTGCGGATACAGAGATAGCCGCCCTCGTTGCTGCCGGGCGGCAGTTCGTTGCCGTCTTCATCGAGGATGACCGGATGAATCCCCGGCAGGCCAGGACCCGCACTACCCGGTTTCATCGCCTTGAGGGCGGGGAGCGTGCTGCACAGATGGCCGCCGGTCTCGGTCTGCCACCAGGTATCGACGATTGCCGCCTGCCCCTTGCCGATTACCCGGTGGTACCACCGCCACACGTCGGGCTCGATCGGCTCTCCCACCGTGGCCATCAGCTTAAAGGCGTACTGATAGCGGGACGGCCACTCGTCGCCGAACTGACGCAGGGTGCGAATCGCGGTCGGAGAGGTGTGAAAGATGGTCACCCCTAGGCGTTCGGCGATCCGCCACGGACGGCCGGGGTCGGGATAGGTAGGCCCTCCCTCGTAGAGAACCGACGTCGCTCCTAAGGCCAGCGGTCCGTAGACGATGTAGGAATGCCCGGTAATCCAGCCGATGTCGGCCATGCACCAGTAGACGTCCTCCGGATGGATGTCGAGCACGTATTTGGCGGTGGCGGCCGCATAGGCCAGGTACCCTCCGGTCCCGTGTTAAATTCCCTTTGGCTTGCCGGTGGAACCGCTGGTGTACATCAAAAAGAGCGGGTCTTCGGCCCGACGGGCGACCGGCTTCACCTGACGCCCTCGAAAGCGGGGCAGCACCTCCGACATCAAGTGGTCTCGCCCAGGCACCAAAGGCGACCCGCGGTATTCCCCCGGTTGGCGGGTGAAGACCAGCACCGCGCCCACCGACTGCCCCGCCGCCTGCGCACGTTCCACCGCGATGTCCGCCTTCTCCTTGTGGTTCAGCCATTGGCCGTTGCGATAGTACCCGTCGATGGTGACCAGGACCTGGCTTTGCGAGTCGACGATGCGGTCGGCGCAGGCCTGCCCGCTGAATCCTCCAAAGACCACGGAATGGATGGCGCCGATGCGGGCACAGGCCAGCATGGCGATCGGCAGCTCCGGGACCATCGGCATGAAGATGGTCACCCGATCTCCCGCCTTGACCCCGGCGACCTCCTGCAGCGCGGCGGCGAACTCGTTGACGCGCCAGAAGAGCTCCCGGTAGGTTAAAGCCGCGATCGGGTCCTCCTCCCGCTCCGAAACAAAGTAGTACGCCACCTGGTTTTGCCGAGCAGGCAGGTGACGGTCAATGCAGTTATAGGAGGCATTGAGCTGGCCCCCGACAAACCATCGCCAAAATGGCGGATTGGAGGCGTCCAACACCTCGTCCCATCGCTTCTCCCAATCGAGCAACTCGGCGTATTCGACAAAACAGTCCGGGAAATGGTCCAGGGAAAAGCGGTCATATACCCCGGCATCGGCCATGTTGGCCTGGGCGCGAAACGACGCCGGCGGCTCGTAGTAGTCCTCCTCGCGCCAGTAGACCTCGATGTCATTGGCAGCGGGTCTGTTTTCTGCAGCCACTCCAAGTCCTCCCCTACGCGGTTGTCCCTGGCTTAATCATTGTCCTGCTGTGATGCTTATCCTGTTATTCTTTTTATACGTTATATGATCTTCATTGGCAACTGTCAGGAAACATCGCGGCTGGCGATTTTCCTTCCCCCGCGGCCCGGAAGCCCTTTTACCCGGATTCAGATCGCGTACAATGAATCCAATAAGGTCTACACCCCTATGGTTGAAGGCACCACCAGGTGCGTGCGGCCGGTGGCCACCTTCCCCACAGGGGGAGTGGTCGGTCTTAACCAGAGCGGTTCAGGAGTGCTACGACGTGCGCAAGGGCGAACTTCCCGGCATCAAGAAGGCTGCCATCCTCTTAATGGCATTGCCTCCCGCCGAGGCAGCCTCTGTGTTGCGCCACCTAAGCCAAGCCGAGGTGGAACGGTTGGCGTCGGAGATCGCCAACACCCGGCAGGTAGACCGTTCCGTGCAGAGCCAGGTGCTCCACGAATTCGTCGAGATGTCGCGGGCGGACACCCAGTTGACGGAAGGCGGCATCGAAGCCGCCCGAGCCCTCTTGGAGCGCGCCTTTGATCCGGTGCGGGCCAATGAAATCCTGACTCGCCTGATGGCGGTCATGCAACGAAGGCCCTTTGAGGTCCTGCGCAAGGCCAACCCGGCCCAGGTGCTGGCGTTTGTGCAAAACGAACACCCTCAGACCATCGCCGTCTTGCTCGCCTACATGGACCCGGCCCAAGCCTCGGCCGTCCTCTCTGCCCTGCCTCCGGACCTGCAGGGGGAAGTGGCCCATCGGATCGCCCGCCTAGATCGCGTCTCCCCGGAGTTGCTGCGGGACATCGAGTCGTTAATCGAAAAGCGCCTGGTCAGCCTGTCGGAGGAGGAAGCGGTCAACGCGGGCGGCATCCCGGCCTTGGTCCCCATCCTCAACAACGTGGATCGCCACGCCGAGCGGGCCATCTTCGACCGCCTGGAGGCCGATGACCCCGAGTTGGCGGAGGAGATTCGCGCGCGCATGTTTGTGTTCGAAAACCTGGTGCAACTCGACGACCGCGCCATCCAAAAGGTGCTGCGGCGGGTCGACAACCGCACGTTGGCCACCGCGCTGAAAGGCGTGGCCGAGGAGGTGCGGGAGAAGGTGTTCAAAAACCTCTCCCACAAGGCGGCCGAGCTCTTGCGCGACGACATGGCGGTCATGGGTCCGGTGCGGATCCGCGAGGTCGAGCAGGCTCAGCGCGAGATCATTCACATCATTCGACAACTCGAGGAGCAGGGCGAGATCATCATCGCCCACGGCAACGACGAAGATGCCTATGTGGAGTAGGCCAACGCCTCCCTCCCCATGCCCCTCCCAGACCTAGGCCGGGGTTACACCACAGGCCCGTCCGAGGGGCCGGAGGGGGCGGTCGGAGCAGCAGGCAGGGGCGAGGGGGTGGCCGCCGCCTTGGCCGCCTCGGCGGCCAGCGCCTCGGCCAAGAGTTGTCGCACCACTTCCGAGGGGTGTCGCCCGCTTTGCCGGGCCAGCCGCTGAATCTCCCGCACCTGCCAGGCAAAAAGGTAGTACTCGGCCCGTTGCAGCGCATCACGCCCGCGCATCGCCAGATCCCCTCCATTGTTCCATCCCAGCCCAAAACCAGGTATAAAAGTTTGGCAGATCCAGGTCCACCGCCCACCAGACCGGTCGCCCGACCACCCCGGGGACCGCCAGCACCGCACCCCGCTCGCGTCCGTCGTGGACCACCGTCACCGCCCGGCGCTGCCAGCGAAAAAGCCAGGGGGCGTCGAGCGCCGCCACCGCCACCACGTCGTGCAGGACCGCCCAGGGGCGACCAAGACGTCGGCAGTAGGCTTGCAGCACCTGCGCCAAGGCCTCCCCCACCGGGCCCAGCCGCTTCAACCGGGAAATCGCCGCAGCGCCAAAGCGGGCCTTGCGGGTGACGTCAAGCCCCACGATGCGCATCGGCCAGCCGCTGGCAGTGACCACCCAGTCGGCCGCCACCGGATCCACGTAGGCGTTGAACTCCGCATAGGGGGTGATGTTGCCTCCGCTCAGGGACCCTCCCATCCACACCAGCTGGGCGACCGCCTCGGCCGGCAACAGACCTCCCATCCCGGCCCGAGCCAGGTTGGTCAACGGGCCGGTGGCCACCACGCGCAGCGGACTAGACGCCTGCCGCCAGCGCCCTTCCCAAAATCTCCACGCCGTCTCGCTGGGCGGCGGGTCTGGTGGGTCAAATCCCTCCGGGAACCCATCCAGTCCGCTCTCCCCGTGCACCGAGGGGGCGGTGATCAGGGGATGAAAGAGCGGCGCGGCGCTGCCAGCTCGGAGGGGGACGGCGTCATAAAGCCCCATTCGGCGCAGCAGGCGCCCTGCGTTGGCCGTGGTGCGGTCCAAGGTGACGTTTCCGGCCACCGTGGTCACCCCTCGGAGGTGAAAGCGCACCGCCGCCACCGCCAGCGCCACCGCGTCGTCTACCCCCGGGTCCATATCCAGGTATACTTCGAGGTTGCTCTGGGTCTGCATGCTTCCTCCTCAGCGAATGACCTCTTCCCGGCGCGGAAATGCGGGCTGCGCCCCCCGCCGGGTGGTGGAGAGACCTGCCGCCCGGTTGGCCCAGTGAATGGCCTCCTTCCAAGACATCCCTTCTCCCCTCAAGGCGGCCAGGGCTCCCGCAAACATATCTCCCGCGCCCACGGTGTCAATCGCCTGCACCGGCTCCGCAGGACAGTAATGCACCTGACCTTCCTCAGCCCACACCAGCCCCTCGCTGCCCAGCTTGACCACCGCCAGACCCGCCCCCCACTCCACCAACCGGCAGGCCGCGCTCTTGGCCGATTTGATGTCGCGCACGGCAATTTCCGTCAAGACCTCGGCCTCCCCCTGATTCGGCACCAACGCATCGACCTTGAAAAGCACGGGGGGAGGGTTGGCCAAGGCCGGGGCAGGGTCCCAGATCACAGTGGCACCTCGCCGACGCGCCAGCATGGCGGCTTCCGCCACCACCGCCAGCGCCACCTCCGACTGCATCAGCAGCACGTCCGAGGGTCGGAGCAGTCGGTCCAGCGCCGCCAGGGCGTGGTCGCCGGTGGCCTGGTTGGCGCCGGCATGCAAAAGAATGGTGTTCTCCCCCCGGGCGTTGACGGTGATGAAGGCCAGACCGGTAGACCATTGGCGGGTGGTCAGGACGTGCGTCAAGTCCACCCCGTCCTGTTGCAGATACGTCAGCGCTTGGCGCGCGTAAGGGTCGTCCCCCACGCTGCCCAAAAGGATGGTGGGCGCGCCCATCCGCCGTGCCGCCAACGCCTGGTTGGCGCCCTTTCCGCCGGGGCTGACCGTCAACCCCTGGGCGAGCTTGGTCTCTCCGGCCTGGGGAAAGCGGTCGACCTGGAGGATCAGGTCGAGGTTGATGCTGCCCAACACGACGACCGCCATCGCTCTGCCCCTTCCCTGAGAACCTGAGGCGGCTCGACACCGCCAATCTCCTGCATCCGCAGGTGGCCTGGTGCTACCATACCACTCGGCGGCCGACCAACGAAGAGCCTCCCATCCCGCACGGAACCAGCCAGGTTGAGCGAGCAAGGAGGATGAGGATGGATCTGGCTACGATGTTACAAACTGCCCCCGGCCAATGGGGCGTATACGCCCAAAACCTCGTCTCCGGCCAAGAGGTGCGATGGCAAGAACACGCCGTCTTTCCGTCCGCCAGCACGATCAAGGTGCCGATCCTGGTGGAGCTGTTACGCCGGGTGGAGGAAGAACACCTGTCGTTAGACCGCTGCCTGGTCATGCGCCGCGAGGACCAAGTCGGCGGGTCGGGCGTCCTGGTCGATCTGACTCCAGGCACCCGGTGGCGGCTGCGAGACCTGGCGACGTTGATGATCACCGTCTCCGACAACACCGCCACCAACCTCCTGATCGACTATCTCGGCGTCGAGGCCGTCAACCAAACCCTGCGCCGCCTTGGGCTCCACGACACCTATCTGGTGCGCCGGCTGGAGCGCCTTCCGGTCGCGGAAGGCCCGGGGAACCGCACCACCGCCGCCGACCTAGGCCACTTGATGAGGCTGGTCGCCACCGGGCGCTGCATCTCCCAGGCCGTCTCGGACTACGTGGTCCGCCTCCTGACCCGTTGCCAGGGCCCTCTGTTGATCGCCCCGGCCTCCTCCCGCCCTCGCTTTCGCGGGGAGCCGCCGGCCATCCGGGTCGCCCACAAAACCGGTTCCCTGGTGGACGCCCGCCATGACGTGGGCATCGTCTACCGGGTCGGCCGAGCGCCCTATGTGGCCGCCATCCTCAGTCAGGGCGCACCTGATGAGGTCTTGCGCCGCGTCGCCTTGCGGGTTGGGCGCTGGGTGGCCCACCAGATGGGGTAGACCCATTTTAAGATTTACCGGCCTTCAGACGCTGCCGGAGCGTTCGATGCCGGTGATCAGCCAGCGCACGATGTCGTTTCGGGTGATCACTCCGATCAGTCGCCCTTTTTCCACCACAAAGACCCGGCGAACGTTTTGGCTCAACATGCGGTCGGCGATCTCCCCCACCGGAGTCTCTGGAGAAACGGTGATCGGGCCACGGCTCATCATCCGCTCCACCGGAAGCGACAACAAGGCCCGCCGGTCCTCCCGCCAGACCCGCTCGTCCGTCACCACGTGGGTGGGGCCTAAAAGGGTATGGTAAATCTTGGTGGCTTTTTGTTGGACCGCTCGCAGGACATCCCCACCCGTGATCACCCCCACCAGGCGATCGCCATCGACCACCGGAAGCCCGCTGATGGTATGACGGCGCAAAAGCTCTACCACGTCGCCCACGGTGGCCTTCAGGGGCACCGAGATAACCTCTTTGGTCATGAGTTCCCTGGCGTACATCGGTGTTCCTTTCTACGGCTGAAGTTGCGCGCTCCTCGCGATACCCTCTTTAAACCCCTCGAGCCTCTTTTTCATTGTACCGTATTATGGAAGCCGGTCGTCTGCCCGAGCAAAGCCGACCCCGTCGCCCAACCCATCGGGCCATCAGGTCTGCCCCCCATCCCACGTCGCTCAGCGCCTGAGCCAGCCGGCCTGGCGCGGGGGTCAGCACTACTCCTCGCGCGGAGGGCGACGAAATCCTTCGCCCACCACTTCGTGCACCGTGCCCACCACCACGAAGGCGCGCGGATCCAGGGCATAGATCAGCTCTTTCAGCCGCGTCACCTCCGACCGGGAGACCACCACCAGCAGGATCGGCCGCGGCAGCCCGGAGTAGACGCCGGTCCCCTCGATGCGGGTCACCCCTCGCCCCAGTTCCCGCAAGATGGCTTGGGCCAAGCGCTCCGGTTCCCCGGTGATGATGGTAAAGGCCCGCGCAAATCCTGAACCCTCTTGTACCAGATCGATGGCTTGACTCGAGATGAAGAGCGCTATCAAAGAATACATGGCCAAGGTGGGACTGAAGACCACCCCGAAGCCGGCGATGATGAAGAAATCGATGGCCAACATGGCTTGGCCCATGCTCACCGGTAAGAGGTGGGTGAGAAAGCGGGCCACCACATCCGTGCCCCCGGTGGTTCCGCGGGCCCGGAAGACCAGCCCAAGCCCTACCCCGGAGAGGATGCCCCCGTACACGGTGGCCAGCAGGATGTCGCGGGTAAAGGGGTGCCAGCGCAACACCCCGGTCCACACCGACAACATGATGGTGCCAAAGAGGGTGCGGGCCCCCACCCTGCCCCCCCACAGGCGATGGGAAAGCCACAAAAGCGGTAGGTTGACCCCTAACAAGACCAGCCAAATCGGGACGCGCAAAGTGTAGAGCAGGATGATGCCGATGCCGGCCACCCCGCCGTCCGAGATCTGGTTGGGGGCATAAAAGCCGTTGATGCCAGTGGCGGTGATCGCGGTCCCCACCGCAATCATCAGGTATTCGAACCAAGCCGGCCGAAGCGTCACCCGCATGGCCACGGCCTCACGCAGAGACCGCGCTGAGGCGGATTTTTTGCGGCAGGAGCGTCACCGCGGTCAGGCGCATGGGCACCCAGGTGTTGACGCGCCGCAAGTCGAACACCGTGATCTCGGTCGGGACCGGCAAGGTCATCCCGTCGATCTCGGAGGGAAGAAACAACACCCGTTCCCGGTCGGGCGAGAGCGCCAGGGTACCCTTGAGCTCAAGCGGCACCGTTAGCTGCCTCAACCTGACCGAAGCCAGGAGTTGCACGGCATTGGGCGTCACCGACACCTGCGCCCCCTGGAGCGGTGCCTGGGATTGCAAGAAATGGGTCAAGGCTTGCTCGGAGACGGTGATCTGCACGACCATCTGGCCCCTTTGGAGGATCACCACCCGACGCTCTAAGAGCGCCGGAAACGACACCTGGCCTCCGGTCCAACTGAGGTAGACCCGACTGAGTTCAAACCCGGAGAGCTCCGCGGGAGCGGCGTCCACGGTCACCGCCTGAAAGCGCCCTTGCAGGAGCATCCAGAAGGGGATGGCGGTGATGGTGACCTTGGGGAGGTGCCCGCCGTTGCGCTGGGCCAAGGCCTCGGCCACCTGCGTGGCCATCCAGCGCGGTCCCCACCACTGCAGGGCGGCGATCACAACCACCGCCGCCGCCGTGAACCGCACCCACCACTTCATTCCACCGGGTCCTCTTGCATCAAGGCTCCCCGGGCTTCGGCTTGCAGATACGCCTCGATAAACCCGTCGATCTCCCCGTCCATCACCGCCTGAACGTTGCTGGTCTCGTGGCGGGTGCGATGGTCGCGAACAATGGTGTAGGGTTGAAACACGTAGGAGCGGATCTGCGAGCCCCACCCGATGTCCGCCTGTTCGCCGCGGATGGCCGCCATCTGCTGTTCCCATTCCCGCTGCTTGAGCTCGGCCAACTTCCCGCGAAGGATCTTCATCGCCGTCTCCCGGTTAGAGTGTTGAGAGCGCTCGGATTGGCAGGTGACCACGATCCCGGTGGGCAGGTGGGTGATGCGCACCGCCGACTCGGTCTTGTTGATGTGTTGGCCGCCGGCTCCAGACGCCCGGAAGGTATCGATTCGGAGGTCCTCCGGTCGGATTTCGATGCTGTCGTCGGCCTCCAAGTCGGGAATGACCTCCACCGAGGCAAACGACGTGTGACGACGGCCGGACGCGTCGAAGGGGGAGATCCGGACCAAGCGGTGAACCCCCCGCTCCGAGCGGAGAAAGCCGTAAACGTGCTCGCCCCGCACCTCCACCGATACGCTTTTTAACCCGGCCTCTTCCCCCGCCAGCTGGTCGATCACCTCAGCCCGATACCCGTGTCGTTCCGCCCATCGCAAGTACATGCGGAGCAACATGGCCACCCAGTCCTGGGCCTCGGTGCCCCCGGCTCCTGCGTGCAAGGTGAGAATGGCGTCTTCGTGGTCGTAGGGGCCGCGCAGGATGAGCTCCAATTCCAGTTCCCTCAGTTGCCGGAGGACCGATTGCCCCTCTCGCCACTGCTCGTTCATCAGGTCGAGCTCGCCCTCTTGCAGGGCCAAGCGATTCAACTCCCGCCAGTCGTCCACGGCTTGGCGCAGTCGCTCATACCGCTCAATCGGCTCTACAATCCGCCGCAGCCGCTTGGTCAGGCGCGCCGCCACCTCCGGATTGTCCCAAAAGTTAGGCCGCGCCATCGCCTCCTCAATCGGCTTGGCTGCTTCCTGACGCGACTCGGGGTCAAAGAGACCCCCTTACGCGGCCCAAGACTACGTCCAACTCCCGACTCAACGCTTCCAGATCGTCCCAAATCATGCCCTACCGTCCTCCTCCGAAGCCTATTGCGCCTCCAGCATTCCGTGACAGCGCTTGTACTTTTTGCCGCTGCCACACCAACAGGGGTCGTTGCGGCCGGGACGAGACGCTCCCCCGGCAATCACTTGAAACGGTCGCGCCGGGCGCATCACCTCGTCGCCGTGTTGTTCTTGGGTTACGGTAGCCACCGGCTCCATGGTCACCGGCACCGGCTGCGCAGCGGTCACCTGGAGGTGGAACAACACCCGAACGACTTCCTCGCGAATGGCACCCAACATCTCCTGGTACATGTCGTAAGCCTCGCGCTTGTACTCCACCAAAGGGTCGCGCTGTCCGTAGGCCCGCAAGCCCACGCCCTGGCGCAGCGCGTCCATGTCGTCGAGGTGCTCCATCCACTTGGCATCGACCACCCGCAGCAGGATGATGCGCTCGAGTTGGCGCATCGCCTCCTCCCCGATCTCGGCCTCCTTCTTGGCGTACAGCGCCTCGCCTTTTCCCATCAGGTATTCGGCCAACTCTTCCCGGCTCATCCCCCGGGCTTCCTCGACGTCGGCCATCCCTGCCGGCAAGAACAGTTCCTCCAAGCTCCGGAACAACGCCTCTAGATCCCATTCTTCCCGATGGAGGTTGGTGGGACAGTAGAGGGCGACGGCGTCGTCGATGACCCCGCGCAGCATATGCATCACGTCGTCCCGCAATGACGCCTTGGTCAGGATGTCGCGCCGCTGCTTGTAGATGACCTCGCGCTGCAGGTTCATGACGTCGTCGTACTGCAGCACGTGCTTGCGGGCGTCGAAGTTTCTGGCCTCCACTTTCTTCTGGGCCGATTCGATGGCCCGGGTCAGCATCGGCGACTCGATCGGCTCGTCCTCTTGCACGCCGAGGCGATCCATCAGGTTGGATAAGGTGGCGGCGGCAAACAGGCGGAGAAAGTCGTCTTCCAGAGAGAGGTAAAAGCGCGAAGAACCCGGGTCTCCCTGGCGTCCGGCCCGGCCTCGCAGCTGATTGTCGATCCGCCGAGATTCGTGGCGTTCGGTGCCGATGATGTGAAGGCCGCCCATCTCCGCCACCCCTTCGCCGAGCACGATGTCGGTCCCTCGCCCGGCCATGTTGGTGGCGATGGTCACGGCCCCTCGCTGGCCGGCGCGGGCGATGATTTCCGCCTCTTTCTCGTGGTACTTGGCGTTTAACACGTTGTGGGGAATTCCCCGCCGCTTGAGCATTTCGCTCAGCCGTTCCGACTTCTCGATCGACACCGTGCCTACCAGCACCGGCCGCCCGGCGGCGTAGAGTTCCTCGATCTCCCGCACCACCGCGCGGAACTTTGCCGCCTCGGTCTTGTAGACGACATCCGGGTAATCCTTGCGGATCATCGGCCGATGGGTCGGCACCACGATCACGTCCAGCCCGTAAATCTTGCGAAACTCTTCTTCCTCGGTGATGGCCGTCCCGGTCATCCCGGCCAACTTCTTGTACATCCGGAAGTAATTCTGGAAGGTGATGGTGGCCAAGGTCTGGGTCTCATCTTCGATCTTCAGCCCTTCCTTGGCCTCGATGGCCTGATGCAGCCCATCCGAGTAGCGGCGGCCAAACATCAGCCGCCCGGTGAACTCGTCGACGATGATGACCTGTCCGTCCTTGACCACGTAGTCGCGGTCGCGCCGCATCAACGCCTTGGCCTTTAAGGCCTGGTTGAGGTAATGGGAGAGGTCGAGGTGGGCGTCGTCGTAGAGGTTGGGCACCCCCAACATCCGCTCCACCTTGGCCACTCCGGCCTCGGTGGGAGCAACCGCCTTCATCTTCTCGTCGACGGTGTAGTCCACGCCCTCTTTGAGGTTGTTGGCGATCCGGGCAAAGGTGTAATACAGTTCGGTCGGGCGGTCGGCCTGCCCCGAGATGATCAGCGGCGTTCTCGCCTCGTCGATCAAGATGCTATCGACCTCGTCGACGATGGCGTAGTACAGCTCTCGCTGCACCACGTCATCGAGGCTCAGCACCATGTTGTCGCGCAAGTAGTCAAACCCGAACTCGTTGTTGGTCCCGTAGGTCACGTCGGCCGCGTAGGCGCGCCGCCGCTCCGGAGCCTCCATGTCATGCTGAATTAAGCCCACGGTGAGCCCGAGAAATTCGTAAATCTTCCCCATCCAGTTGGCGTCCCGGCGAGCCAAATAATCGTTGACGGTCACCACGTGGACGCCGCGACCGAGCAAGGCGTTGAGGTAGACAGGGAGGGTGGCCACCAAGGTCTTACCTTCTCCGGTCTTCATCTCGGCGATCCGGCCCTCGTGCAGCACCATGCCTCCGATCAGCTGGACGTCGAAATGGCGCATGTTCAGGACCCGGCGGGAGGCCTCCCGCACCACCGCAAACGCCTCCGGCAGCAGGTCCTCCAACGTCTCGCCCTTGGCCAGCCGCTCTTTAAATTCGTCGGTTTGATGGCGCAGCGCGTCATCCGACAAGCTCTGCATCTTTGGTTCGAGACGGTTGATTTCCTCCACCACCGCCCGATAGCGGCGGAGTTCCCGCTCACTAAATCGATTGACCCAAGCCGACAAGAGCTTCAGCATCTCGGCGACGCCCTCCAATCAACACGCAAAAGGAACCTTCACCGGTTCCTTTCCCTAAAACCCGTTCTAAAATTTTATCACGCCCCACGTCCCCCTTCAACCGGACGCAGGGACAATCCGCCAGATATTGGTAAGACGTCAAGTCCCCCCGGAGGCCACCTGCCAGGTCCACCCCTTGCCCGGCCTGGCCACAGCCTCCAAATCCACCGTATGGGTCAGGGCGATAAAATGCTGGACCACCTCCGGGTCCAACTGGGTTCCCGCCACCCGCTGCAACTCGGCCAGTGCCTGCTCGTGGCTCATCGCCTGGCGATACGGACGGTCAGAGGTCATGGCGTCATAGGCGTCGACCACCATGATGATTCGGGTCTCGATGGCTATTTCGCACGCCAGCTGGCGCGACGGATAACCATTGCCATCGTATCGCTCGTGGTGGTGCAGCACCCACTCCCGAGCGCAGCCCAGCAGCTCCACCTGGGCCAAGATGGTCTCGCCGGCCACCGGATGAAGCTGCATCACCCGCCGCTCCGTCGGCGTCAAATGCCCCGGCTTGAGCAGGATGCGGTCTGGCGTGGCCAACTTGCCCACGTCGTGAAGACGTCCGGCGTCGCCCACGGCTTCCACCCGGTCCTCGGGGAGCCCCATGTAACGCGCCAAAAGCTCGGCGTAACGCCCCACCCGCACCGAGTGGGAATAGGTATACGGGTCTTTGGCGTCCAGTGCCGCCAGCAACACCTCCACCCCTCGCCGGTAGGCCTTGCGGGCCTCGATCAACAGGCTAAAGATCCACCGGCTCTGAACCAACGGCAACAAAAACAGCAACTCCGGCCAAGCGCCGGCCCAGCGATATATCGAGGCCATGATGTAGCCGATGGGGAGCATCACGAAATAGTTGACGGTGCCCCAGGCCATGTGCACCCGCCACACCTCGAGCACCGAGCGGCGCTGCCGCAGGGCCACCGCAATCGCCACCAGGGCCATGTTCAGCACAAACACCGCCAAGGCGGAAAGCGCCAGCGGCAAGCTTACTTGAGCGAGGGAGAGGTGTTCTAAGGAGCCTCCCAAGAGGTGGAAGAGCTCACCCGACAGCCAACCTAAGATGGCGTACTGCGCCCGGTTAAACAGGACAGAGGGCCATTTGACTTTGCCTGTGACCTCGCGGATGGTGACGGCTCCAAGGGCACCCAGCCATGCCCCTGCCCCAGGACCTAATATGACCCCAGCCGAGAAGACCACCGGCAGGCAGACCGCTATCATCAAATTGCCGCGCAAGCTAACAACCGAATAGAGGCCGGAGACCAAAACGGCGACGTAGAAAATGCCCAACGTCGAGAGCGGACCAACAGGGTGAAACCACAGGAGAATGATCGCGGCCACCACTTCAACCGCAGCCATGTACGCAATCATGGCCTTCGGATAGGTCCGCTGATCCAATTCCATGCGCTTCCCCCCTCCGCTCGCTTTCCCCAGCGAGTATAGCCGCCTCCCCAAGGATAATGACCGCCGCGCCGGTGTGTAATAAGCCCTCGCAGGCTACTTAGTCCAAGAACCAGCCGGTGCCGGTGACGATGACATCCACCAAGCCGCTCAAGAGCGCCCGGAGTCCCTTCATGCGGGCAATCCTCCTTGCCGGATTGCCTCGAGGCAGCTTCCGCTATCGCGCTGCGCTTCGGTATCTCCGCTCAGGGATCCAGTCGCGGCGGTCTAAACTCTGTTAAATTTTCAAACTGTCAATCGGGAACCTAAAACTGTAACTCGGCGCCTAACACGGCGCGAATGACCGCCTCCTCGATCGGGATGGCGTCACTGACGGCACAGCCACTGGCCACGTGGTCGCTTCCTACGGAAATCGTGGCCACCACCACCGGCACCCCGCCGACCAACACCTCGGCAACTCCGCACAGGCGCCGACTGTGCCCCTGCCCCTGTCCGCGATTAATCGCCTCTACCGCCGCCGAAGCCATCGCCTCCAGCGCGGTGGGGGCGGTGGCGTGCCCCGTCCAGCTCATCCCCCCCGACACCAGTCGGCACTCGGCGCGGATGCCTTCGCCTCCGTGACTGACCGCGTAGCCGGCAACTTCCAACTTCGAGCCCGCGTCCGGTTCCATGGAGAAACGGGGAACGTGGGCGATGGAAATCAATCCCGGATCGACGTCCAGCCACCCGCTACTCCGCAGGGCCGACACCACCTCCCTCAAGAAACGGGCTGGCTGAGGATGAACGTCGGCCACCATCTGGACCCGCGGCTTCCCGTCGGGGCCTGGGTCAACCTGAACCCAACGGACCCCCGGCATTCTTTGCAAAATCGCGGCATAATCCTGCCAGGGACTGGGTCCCCTTCCTTGATTAGGCATGGCCATCCATTCGACGCGATTTACCAAAATTCCTGCCATCGAAAAATCGCCGGGGAGATTTTCTCCCCGGCATCTGACTAAGCTTTTTTTCGGCCCGTTCACCGAGGCTCTAGCAACCCGAGATTGCCGTCCCTGCGCCGGTAAAGGATGTTGATGGCGTCGTTTTCCGCGTTCTGAAAGGCAAAAAAGTCGTGTCCCAGCAACTCCATTTGCAGCACCGCCTCGTCCACGGTCATCGGCTTGACCGGGAAGGACTTGCGTCGGACCACCGGAACGCTCAGCGTCCCGTTGGCGGTGGCGTTGGCCTCTTCGGCGGAATGGCGGCGCTTCAGGCGCGTCTTCAGCTTGTCCAGCTGCTTTTCCAACTTGTCCACCACCAAATCGATCGAGGCGTACATGTCCTCGTTGGCCTCTTCCCCGCGCAAGAGTCGACCGCCCTCGAGGGGAATGGTCACCTCAACGATTTGACGGTTCTTCTCCACCGACAACACCGCAGTCGCAGTCATCGGGTGGTCAAAGTGTTTAGCCAGCTTGCTGAGCTTGCGACTGGCGTATTCCTTTAGCGCCTCAGTCACTTCCACGTTTTTGCCGCGAACGATGACGTCCATCTAAGATCGCTCCTTTTGGCCGGTGCGCGAGGACCGGCAGCAATTCCCAACCCTGGCCGTCAGGCCAGCGGGCCCAAATCGGCTTTGAGCCCCTCCCACTTCATTATACGGCGGTGCCGCCCCCCGCTGTCCAAAAAAAGGGTCGGCTCTCAGCCGACCCCTCAAAGAGGCGTTGCACGTAAAACTGCCTGGGCGCTTCCTAAAGGCGGACGACGTTGGCTGCCTGGGGCCCCCGGTCACCCTCGACGATGTCAAACTGCACCCGCTCTCCTTCGTTGAGCGTGCGAAAACCTTGTCCATGGATGGCACTGTAGTGTACGAACACGTCGCCGCCGTCTTCCCGCTCCAAAAACCCGTAACCCTTCTCGGCGCTGAACCACTTTACGCGACCGGTCATCAAAACGAATCTCCTTTCTCTGGCCCCTCTAAGCTCTCGTCGAGTGACCGGGCTCCACTATAACATCCTGGTCAGGAAAAGTCAAACAATCAGCTGTCCACCGCCCCAGTTCCTGTGGATAACGTGGATAACTCTGTTGATAACAGGATTCTCAAGGGGGAGAGCTGGGGATAACTGCTGTGGATACCATAAATTCCCACCATGACCTTAACGCACGCGCAGTCCCGAGAGGTTGCTCAAGGCCGAGACCACCAGTTCGCGGACCTGTCCGGAAATCGTGCGGGGGGAGAGCTCTAACCAAAGCACGGCCGGATACCGGCAATGGGCCAGAACCTTATCCGCGCTTAGGCCCGGTTCGAGCCAGGTGAAGAAGCGGTATTGACGGCACAGCCGCTCCAAGATGGCCGCCGTCTGGTCCTGGGACCCGGCTTCAGAGGCGATCAGCTCCACCGACTCGGGGAGAAGGTCAGGCAACACGCGCACCAATTCGCGGATCCAATCCTCGATCGAGGCCTCCACGTCGCGGGCGCGCAAGACCACGCTGAGCCCCAAGGGTCCCTGGCGAAGCGAGGGTCGGGCCAAGATTCGAGCGTAGAGCCACTCCAGTAAGGTGACCACCCCGTACAGAGCCAGGGCCAAAAAGAGGGCGCCAAGCCAGGTCACTCCACACCCGTCCCTTCCTGCACGACTCCCTGTCCGATATATACGGGGAGGGAGAGCAGGAGATGACAGGAGCGTGCCGGCTTGACGCCGCGGGTGGCTTCCCTACCGCAACTTGGCGTAGACGCCAGCCCGTTCCTTGAGGGCATCGACGCGGCTTAATGCCTCCCAGGGGAGATGGAGGTCGGAACGGCCAAAATGGCCATAGGCGGCCGTGGGCTTGTAAATCGGCCGTTGCAAATCCAACGTGCGAATGATCGCCAAGGGGCGCAAGTCGAAGACCTCTTGGACGATCTGGGCCAACTGGGAATCAGCCAGCTTTCCGGTGCCGAAGGTGTCGACCATGACCGAGATCGGACGGGCCACCCCAATCGCGTAGCTGACCTGAAGCTCAACGCGCTCGGCCAGGCAGGCCGCCACCAAGTTTTTGGCCACCCAGCGGGCGGCGTAAGACGCGGAGCGGTCGACTTTGGTGGGGTCTTTCCCGGAAAAGGCGCCGCCGCCATGGCGCGCGTAGCCCCCGTAGGTGTCGACGATGATCTTCCGCCCGGTGAGGCCCGAGTCTCCGTGCGGCCCTCCGACCACAAAGCGCCCGGTGGGGTTGACCAATATCCGCGTGCGATCACCCATCCAGCGGCTGCCCAACACCGGGCGAATGACGTGTTCGACCACCGCCTCGGTCAGATCTTGATGGGAGACGTCGGGCATGTGCTGGGTGGAGACCAGTACGGTATCCACGGCCACCGGCCGCGAGTCCTCGTAGCGGACCGTGACCTGGGTCTTGCCGTCGGGCCACAAAAAAGGCACTTCGCCCCGTTTGCGCACCTCCGCCAGCCGGCGGGCCAAGGCGTGAGCCAGCGAAATGGGCAACGGCATCAGCTCCGGGGTCTCGTCGCAGGCGTACCCAAACACCATCCCCTGGTCCCCCGCCCCGATTTGTTCCAGTTCGTCGTCGGTGCCGGCCCGGGCTTCCAGCGCGCGGTCCACCCCTTGGGCGATGTCAGGGGATTGCTCGTCGATGGAGGTCAGGACGGCCACCGTATCGGCGTCAAACCCCATCTTGGCCCGCACGTAACCGATGTCGCGAATGGTCTGGCGGACGATGCGAGGGATGTCGATGTAGCATTTGGTCGAGATTTCTCCGACCACCATGGCAAAGCCGGTCGTCACCAAGGTCTCTGCCGCCACCCGGGCGGTGGCATCCCGCTCCAGAATCTCGTCTAAAATCGCGTCCGAAATCTGGTCCGCAATCTTGTCAGGGTGCCCTTCCGTGACCGATTCAGAGGTAAACAGGTAATCCCGACCCATCGTCATCCCCTTTCTCCGGGCTGGTTGCCCGGAACCGCGGCAAAAAGATGCAAAAACGCGCCCGCAGCCCCTGATTTCGAATCGGAAGTATACCCTTGGCCTCAATGTATTGTCAATTGGTTACGGCGGAAGCTAATGGACGGGCTTGACCGGCTTGACCCGGGGGAGAGGGCACGGTAGGGTGAGACCGGGACATGGTTGCGTCAAGTCGGTGATTTCTGGAGCTCTGTCAGTTCCACGGCTGGCCCTGCGCCATCCCCTGACAAGAAAGGACAGGTGTTGCGTTGTCATCATCCCGCCCGCATCCTCAATACGGTACGGAAGTAGTTCGGGTCGAGCCGCTCGGGATCGAGCACATCCCTGCCCAAGAACGCCACGGCCACCCGCGGTCGGTCTTCACCCTATGGTGGGGGGCCAACGTGGAACTGGCCACCCTGACCACCGGCGTGGCCGCCGTCACCCTCTTCGGGCTTGGCTTCTGGCAGGCGGTAGTAGGCCTGGCGGTCGGCAACCTTTTGGGCGTGTTGGTGTTGGGGGCGCTCTCTACCTACGGCCCCCGGCTGGGGGTTCCCCAGCTGGTGCACTCCCGAGCCGCCTTTGGCTTTTACGGCAACTTTCTGCCCGGCGCGTTGAACCTAATAGCCGGTGCCCTGTGGTTTGCCGTCAACACAGTCCTCGGCACCTTCGCCATCACCGCTCTGTTTCCGATCGCCTTCTGGCTGGGCCTCCTCTTGATGGTGGCGCTCCAGGTGACGGTGGCGATCTTCGGCTACAACATGATCCACGCCGTGGAGCGTTGGATGGCGGGCCTGCTCACCGTGGTCTTCGCCCTCATCTCCTTCTATGCCTTCTCCCACGCCGTCGCAGCCCAACCTTTCAACCCGGCGGCGCCGCTGGCTAAACTGGTCGGACCGGTGGGGGGAACCGTCGAGGCGGTCGGGCTGGCGTTCTCGTACCTCCTGGGCTGGACGGTCTACGCCTCCGACTACACCCGCTATCTTCCGGAGAGCACCTCCCCCCGGGCGGTATTCACCTATGCGGCGACCGCCAATTTTCTCGCCTGCCTCTGGCTGGAGGTGTTAGGGGTGGCCTTGGCCACGATTTTCCCCAAAGCGGCCGCGGGCCCTGACCCGCTCGGCCTGGTGACCGCACTGCCCTCGCACGGGCTGGTGGCGCTGGCCTTAGTCGCCGTCATCGCGGGGACGCTGACCGCCAACGTGTTGAACATCTACTCGGCTTCTCTCTCGGCGCTGGTCCTCAACGTGCCCCTTCGCCGGTGGGGCGCCGCCCTAGGCGTAGGTCTTGGCGGCGGGATATTGGCCTGGCTCGGCCACCGCTCTTACTACCTGGCCTTCGAAAATTTTCTCTTCTTGTTGGCCTATTGGCTTGCCCCTTGGGCGGCGGTGGCGCTGGTGGACTATTTTCTGGTCCATCGCGGCCGGTATAGGGAAGGATTCTTCTACGACCCTCGACGACGCCTTCACTTCGGCCTCTGGGCCTGGGTGGGCGGGATTGCGGTATCCCTGCCCTTCTTCAACCAAAGCCTTTACGTCGGATGGGTGGCCAGGCACCTCCCTCATCTCGGGGACGTTGCCTACTACGTGGGGTTTGTGGGAGCCGCGCTCTTGTATTGGCTGAGTCATAGGCTGTTAGGGAGGCGATGAAGGTGGATGGCGAACCCCCTTTGGACTCCGCGCTCTGGTGGGAGCGGGTGCGCACGGTGGACGACTTTCCCAAACCCGGCGTGCGCTTCTACGACCTGTTGCCGGTCTTTGCCGATCCCGACGCCTTTGCCGCCTTGGTGAGCGGCCTCGCGGAGCTCATCGCCCCCCTCCATCCGGATTTGCTGGCCGCCCCGGAAGCCCGCGCCTTTCTCTTGGTGGGAGCAGTGGCGGACCGACTGCGAACCGGGGTGCTGGCGTTGCGCAAGCCGGGCAAAATTCCTCCTCCGACTTTCGGCGAAGGATATCAGCTGGAATATGGCCAGGCGGCGTTGGAGGCGGTGGCCGAGCCGGTGCCGGGGCGAAAGGTGGTGATCCTCGACGACGTGCTGGCCACCGGCGGCACGGTGACCGCGGCGGCCCGACTGGCCGAGCGTTTGGGAGCACGGATCGCCGGCTATGCGTTCGCCCTGGAGATCGTCGCTTTGGGCGGGCGCCGGCGGCTTTCCGGAGGACCGGTGGTCAGTTTGCGGCAGGTCTGAAGCCGGGGCCAATAATACGGGGAGGCCCGCCCAAGATAAGGGCGGGTGCCGGATCCAGCGCACAGCCTTTCTATTCAATCGGCGACGGGATTTTTGACTCGGAACTTTTGGCGGGTGGCTTCACCTCCTCGAATGTGGCGCTCGGCTTTGTTGACCTCCAGGATCTTCTTGACCTGGCTGGCCAATTGGGCGTTGATTTTGGGGAGACGTTCCGTCACATCTTTGTGCACGGTGCTCTTGGACACCCCGAACACCCTGGCCGTGTCGCGAACCGTGGCGCCGTGTCGCAAGATGTAGTTGCCAATCTCGACAACCCGTTGCCAGATGTGGTCTTTCACCGCTCCGGCCCCTTTCTCCCCCCGCAATTTGCTAGACTATATGGCCGGATAAAAAGAAAAATGCCAGAGCCTTGACTCTGGCATTTAGTGGCTGTGCTGTAAGCGCTCTCCGTCGATTACGACGAGGGGTGGAGATACGACAGCGGATCCGAGGGAACCTGTCCGTGGAAGATTTGGAAGTCCACGTGAGACCCCGGTTGCCGGGCATAGATGCTGGCCGCTCCCACCGTACCGATGGTGTCGCCTTGGTGCACGGTCATTCCGACCTTCACCGCGGCTTGGCCGAGGTGCCCGTAGACGGTGCGAAAGCCGTTGCCGTCGTCTACCGTGACCACCAGCCCCATCGGAGCCTCATTCTTGACCGCCGTCACCGTCCCGCCCCACGCCGCGCGCACCGTGGCTCCGTCAGGGGCGGCGATGGTCACTCCCGGGTTGTAGTACCACTGGTTAAGCGCCCCGGAGTACTGCCATCCAAATCCGGCCACCACCTTGCCGCTGACCGGCATCATCAGCGGCGCCGCCGTCGGCCCCTGGTTGACTGGGTTGACATTTGCTCCTTGCGGATGAGGCCGACTGGTTTGGGTGGTAACCGGACTGGTGACGCTCAAGGACCGGTTGTGCTGTAACAACAGGACCACCCCGGCCGCGACCAGGAGCGCCGCTCCAGCCACGATGGCCCATAAGCTCCGACGTCGATTTGCCATTCCCACTCCCGCTTTCTTCCCCGCATGCGAGGTTGTAACCGGCCCCAGGGCCGGTGCGATCAAAGGAGCTGAAGGCTCCTCTGTTCATCCCCCAGGATGCCCAGTTGTGCCCATCTTTAACCATATTTGGGAATTAATAGGGGACCGTGATCAAAGGCGAACCGACGTAGACTTCGTTGGCGCGAAGGGTGTCGTTGTAGGTGATGGCGACTTGGAAATCCACCCGTTGGGCGCCGAGCTGGTCCGACTGGCTAAGACGCGGGGTATAGGCGGCCACCGAGATCAAGTGGTCGGTGTCGAGCGGATTGACCGGCTTGGCCCCGATCGCCCCCAGGACCTTATCGACCACCGCTTGGCGTTGCCGATTCGTCCAAGGCGCGCCGGGAGCCGCTCCCTCCAGCGTCGCCGCCAGGTGCACGACGCCGCCGGGGGCCATCTGCCGAATCCATTGGGGCAGTAGGTAGACCGCGCTCGCCAGTCCAGCCGCGCCACGACCACCGGCTCGGTCTAACACCACATAGGTGGCACCGGAATGCAACCGCTCGACGATCGCCTCGGTGGTCACTCCCGCCACCGTTTGCGTCACCCAGGCCTTGTCGTAGTCCAGCCCGCGAGTCACCCGTAACGCCCCGTGCAGCCCGGCCATCTCGGCCAACTGCTGCGCGGTGGCGGACAGGCGGGAGGCATCCTCGGACCCTGGCAGCACCGCCCAGGCGTTGACGCTCCACCCGCGGGGAGCCGCCGAGGAGGCGCTCAGCGCCTGCTCCAAGGTCGCCACCAATGCCGAAGGAGCCCGAGACCCCACCCAGAGCAACAACCCGATGGCCACCATCCATCCGATTGCCCGAAGCAACCCGCTCCCCCCTTTTCCCAGATTGTTCCACCGGGAGAGGGGTTTGATACCTCACAAAAAAAGCCCGCCACTGCCGGCGGGCCATTCTTGCCCTCGGATTACGACACGCCCGACTTAAACAGCATCACCCAGATCGACATCCCTACCAACCCGACGGCGATGAAAAGGGCCAACGCCAACCCGGCGATCTGCCAGCTGGGGCCGCGGCTTTCGCGCAGATGCATGAACACGCCGAGCTGCAGTCCGGCTTGGGCCACCGCCAAGCCCAAGATCAGGGTCATCAGGGCGGTGGGTGGCCACAGGTGTTGCGCCACGGCGCCGAAGGCGGCGAAGGTCAAGGCCAGTGACCCCACGTAGCCCCACAACTTGCCCCAGGGGAACCGGCGGTCGTCTTCAAAATGGGCATGGAGGTAGCGCACGGGCTCTTGGTCGGGGTGAAGCGCCGGTTCAGTTGGATGCGACATAGCGCACCGTCCTCTCCTCTCCGATTCTCAACACTGCCAACCGCGGATCTTCGCCTAAGGCCCTAGGTCAACTTGCCGCCCAGGTAGACCACGGTGAAGATGAAGATCCAGACCACGTCCAAGAAGTGCCAGTACAGCGAGAAGGTAAAGAGCTTGCGGGCGGTGATGGCGTTGAGTCCCCGCTGACTTAATTGGACCAAGAGGGCCAGGGCCATCAGGATCCCGAAGGTGACGTGGGCGCCGTGCGTGCCCACCAGCGCGAAGAAACTGGACAAAAACGCACTTTGGTGCCAAGTGTAGCCCTGGGCCACGTCGGCGACAAACTCGCTCACCTCGGTGACCACGAAGGCCGCGCCTAAGAGCAGGGTCACCAGCAGCCATGCCGTCATTGCCCGCGTCTGACCTCGCCGCATCGCCCAGATGGAGAGGCCCACGGTGAAGCTCGAGGTCAGAAGCAGCAAGGTCTCGAACAAGGCCGGGCCCAGGTGGAAGAACTCCGCCGGGTCGGGCCCCCCGCCCATCCCCCCTTGATAGACGGCGTATAGAGCGAACAGGCTGGCGAAGATCAACACGTCGGTCACCAGGAACATCCAGAACCCGGTGATCTTGATGCTCTCCTCGTGGTTGGCAAACTCGAGCGGCATCCCCTCAAGCTCGCGCTCTAGCGGAAGACTCATGCCTCTAACCTCCCCAGCGCCGCCTCGGTGCGGCGGATGACGTCGGGATGGACGTGTTTTTTGTCGTCGTAGTCAAAGCCAAACCAGAGCATGCTGGCCAAGACCACCACGATGCCGGCGATGCCGATCCACCACCAGCGGAAGACCAGCCCAAACCCCATGATGAAAAAGCCCAGGCCCAGGAAGAACGGCATCCCGGTGTTGCGCGGCAGCTCGAGGGCCGCCACCTCTTCCGGCCGCACCCGTTTGACCTGGTTGGCCCTCCCCTCGGCCTTCATCGCCCACCAGGCATCGCGGGCGGTGACCACCGGGATGCGGGCGAAGTTGTACTCGGGTGCCGGCGAAGGCAGCGACCATTCGAGGGTCCTCCCGTCCCAGGGATCCCCGGTCAGGTCGCGCTCCCCGTGCTGCATGCTCCAGAGCACGTTGTAGACGAGCACCAGGAACCCGGCTCCCATGATGTAGGCGCCGACGGTGGAGATGAAGTTGAGCTCGTGCCAACCAAATCCAAACGGATAGGTCCAAAGGCGCCGCGTCATCCCTTGCAGCCCGAGCAGGTACTGCGGGCCGAAGGTGATCCAAAAGCCGAGGAAAAACAGCCAGAACGCCCACTGGCCTTGCCGTTCGTCCAGCTTGTAGCCAAACATCTTCGGCCACCAGTAGTACAGCCCGGAAAGCAGGCCAAAGACGGTCCCACCAATCAGGGTGTTGTGAAAGTGCGCCACCAGGAAGTAGGTGTTGTGCAGCTGGTAGTCGACCGGCACGGTGGCCAACAGCACCCCGGTGGCGCCACCCACCACGAAGGTGGGGATGAAGGCCAGCTGGTAGAGCATGGCCACGGTGAGGCGAATCCGGCCTCCCCACATGGTAAAGATCCAGTTGAAGATCTTCACCCCGGTGGGGATGGCGATTAGCATGGTGGAAAGCCCGAAGAAGACGTTGACGCCGGGCCCCGCGCCCATGGTGAAGAAGTGGTGGACCCAGGTGCCGTAGCTGAGCACCATGATCGCGATCACCGACAACACCATCGCCGAGTAGCCGAACAGCGGCTTCCTGGCGTAGGTAGCGACCACTTCGGAGAAGATGCCGAACGCCGGCAGGACCACGATGTAGACCTCGGGGTGGCCGAACAGCCAGAACAGATTGACGTACATCATCGGCATGCCACCGTGCCCGAGGGTGTAAAACGAGGCCCCAAACAGCCGGTCGAGCAGCGAGGTGCCCAAGGCCACCGTGAGCGGCGGGAAGGCAAAGAGGATCAGGGCCGAGGTGCACAGTGCGGTCCAGGCGAAGAGCGGCATCCGCCAGAGTGTCATCCCCGGAGCGCGCATGCGCAGGATGGTGACCAGGAAGTTAATTCCGGTGATGGTGGTCCCAATCCCCGAGATGAAGAGGGACATGAAATAGTAATCTTCCCCCGGCCCGGGGTTGAAGGCCAGCTCGGTGAGCGGCGGGTAGGCGGTCCAGCCGGCGTTGGGCGAGCCTCCGACCACGAACGAGATGTTGAAGAGCAAGGCGCCGAAGGCAAACAGCCAGAAACTGACGGCGTTGAGCCGGGGAAAGGCCACGTCTCGGGCGCCGATCATCAAGGGGATGATGGCGTTGAAGAGGGCGAAGATGAGCGGCATGGCCATGAAGAAGATCATGATCGTGCCGTGGGTGGTAAAGACCTCGTTGTACTCCTCGGCGTTGATGAAATGGACGCTCGGCAGCGCCAAGTTGGTCCGCATCATCAGCGCGTCCACCCCGCCGCGGAAGAGCATGGCGATGGCCGCGATCAGGTACATGACCCCGATCTTCTTGTGGTCGACGGTGGTCAGCCATTCCCGCCACAGCCAGCCCCATTTCTTCTGCCGCGTCAGCACGGTGACGATGATGACCCCAGTGGCGAGGATCAAGACATCGGCCCCAAGCTCGGTCGGGCGCAAGACGGTGGGGGGAAACAGCGTATGAAGGAGATAGCTCAAAGCAGCCTGCATCGTCATCCCCCTTTTACTGCATGGGTGTCGAACTCGGCATCGGCATCTTCATCGGCTGCACGCTCATCCCCGCGGAGGGGGCAACCGACCGCGCGTGGGCTGCGGAAGACGCCTTAGGCTGGCTCGACATCGACATCGGGGCCCCCGGTTGGTTCTCCTCGGGCCGATTGGACATCACCATGTACATCCCGCCGTCCAGCGTGAACCCATGCGTCACGGCCGGGAAGGTGCTGGCCGGATAGGCCGAGTAGGTGATCGTCCCCACGGTACCCGGAGACTCCAGGCGGCGGAAATCGGCCAGCGTCATCGCCGGAGCCTGCCCCTTGACCTGGTTCACCCAGGCCTGGAACTGCGCCGGGCTGACCGCTTTGACCTGGAAGAACATCTGCTCGAACTCGACCCCGGAAAACTGTCCGCTGCGCCCCCAGTACGTCCCAGGCTGGGAAGCCTCCAACCACAAGGGCAACACCCGTCCGGACATGGTGTACTCCATGCCCCCCAAGGCCGGGATCCAGAAGGTGTTCATCGGCGAGTTGGCCGTGAGCTCAAACAAGATCGGGCGACCGGTGGGAATCACCAGGTAGTTGACGGTGGCCACCCCAGACTGCGGGTATTGGAACAGCCACTTCCAGTCCAACGAAGTCACGTCCACCACCAAGGGGTCGCTCTTGGGCGGAACTTTAGCCAGGGCGTAAGTCTGTCCCACCATGGGAACGGCGATCACGGTCAAAATCAGGGCGGGAATCACGAACCACAGCGTCTCCAGCCAGCGGCTGTGCGTCCACTCCGGGCGGTAGGGCGCCGGGTTGCCTGGACGATCCCGAAACCGCCACAGCACATATCCCAACAGGGCCAGGACGAACGCGATGACCACGGCCATGGCGATGGAGGCCAACACCATGAGGTTGAGCTCATCTCGGGCCACCGGACCGGCGGGATGCAACAACACGTATTGGGGTCCGCAACCGGTCAAGGATACCGCCAAAAGACCGGTGGCAAGAGCGCCCCACTTCCACCAACCGCGGGCGCGAAAACCTTTTTGCGCCATGCCTGCCACCTCTTGTGAACAATTTCCCAAATTGCTCCAGCGAAAGCCCGCCCTCCGGCGGTCTCACTGGTCCCCTAAACCGGGAAAATTCGACGCAATTTCGGTAAAGATGTAGGAGACATTAACTTCAACGGGATTATACGTGGGTTAAGTTCGCGGATCAATCGACCATGGGTCCTAGGGCCCATCCCTCAAAAGAAGGAGATCCGGAGTGGTCCTCAACGGCTAATTCGAAAGAAGGAGATGGCAAACCTGGTCCTTCCCCACCCAACAAAGAAGACGGAGCCGCGACCATGGCTCCGTCTCGTCGGGAATCAGGGAACTTAATGGGTGGTCTGGATCAGCCGCAGGCGGTTTTCGGCTCGAATCAACGCCCGCTCTGCGCGCTCGCGGTCGATGTCCGGGGAGGGGTTCTCCAGTCGCGACCGCGCACGGTCGCGAGCCGCTTCGGCCCGGGCCCGGTCAATTTCCTCCGGGAATTCCGCGGCATCGGCCAAGACCACCACCTGCTCTGGACCCACTTCCAAAAAGCCCCCAGCGACGTGAAGGCGTCGCACCGTTCCCGATGCCTCGGTAAAGCTCATGATGTGGGATACCAGCGGCGTGACGATCTGCACGTGATGGGCCAGGATACCGATCTCCCCTTCGGAACTGCGGGCGATCAAGAACTCCACCTCGCCCCGCCACACCGTGCGTTCCGGGGTGACCACCTTTAACCTGTACTGCGTTGCCATCCTGGTCTCCTCGCCTATAAGTTCTTGGCCTTCTCCACCGCCTCGTCGATGGTTCCCACCATGTAGAAGGCCATCTCCGGCAACTCGTCGTGCTTGCCTTCCAAGATCTCCTTGAATCCGCGCACCGTCTCGGCGATCGGAACGTACTTGCCCGGGGTGCCGGTGAACTGCTCGGCCACGAAGAAAGGCTGCGACAAGAATCGCTCGATCTTCCGCGCCCGCGCCACCGTGAGTTTATCCTCGTCGCTCAGCTCGTCCATCCCCAAGATGGCGATGATGTCCTGCAGGTCCTTGTAGCGCTGCAGCACCGCCTGCACCCCTCGCGCCACCTGGTAGTGCTCCTCTCCCACGATTTGCGGGTCCAAGATGCGGGAGGTGGAGGCCAAGGGGTCGACGGCCGGATAGATGCCTTTGTCGGCGATCCGCCGCTCGAGGTTGGTGGTGGCGTCCAAGTGGGCAAACGTGGTGGCCGGCGCCGGGTCGGTGTAGTCGTCGGCCGGCACGTAAATGGCCTGGATCGAGGTGATCGACCCGCGTTTGGTGGAGGTGATGCGCTCTTGCAGCTGGCCGACGTCGGTGGCCAACACCGGCTGGTAGCCCACGGCCGAGGGCATGCGCCCCAGCAACGCGGAGACCTCAGAGCCGGCCTGGATGAACCGGAAGATGTTGTCAATGAAGAAGAGCACATCCCGCCCTTCCTGGTCCCGGAAGTACTCGGCCATGGTCAGGCCGGACAGCGCCACCCGCATCCGGACCCCCGGAGGCTCATTCATCTGGCCGTAAACCAGGGCGGTCTTGTCGATAACGCCGGATTCGTTCATCTCCAGGTAGAGGTCGTTGCCCTCGCGGCTGCGCTCTCCGACTCCGGCGAAGACCGAATATCCGCCGTGTTGCTTGGCGATGTTGTTGATGAGCTCCATGATCAAAACCGTCTTGCCGACCCCGGCGCCCCCGAACAAACCGACCTTTCCCCCTTTGGGGTACGGCGCGAGCAGGTCGACCACCTTGATCCCGGTCTCGAAGATCTCAGTGGACACCGAGAGCTCGGTAAACTCCGGAGCCGGCCGGTGAATCGGCAACACCTCGGCGCCGCTCTTCACCGGCCCCTTCCCGTCGATAGGTTTGCCGAGCACGTTGAACATCCGACCCAAGGTCACCTCGCCCACCGGGACGCGAATCGGGCCGCCTTCGTCGATCACCGGCATCCCCCGGACCAGCCCGTCGGTAGAGGCCATGGCGATGCAGCTGACCCGGTTGTCTCCCAAATGGTGCATGACCTCGAGGGTCAGTCCCCCTTCGTCATCCGGGGACTGGACCACCCGCAGCGCGTTGTAGATGGCGGGCAGATGGCCCTTGGGGAACTCCACCTGCACCACCGGGCCCAATACCTCGACCACTTTCCCCAATGCTTGCGCCAACGCGATTCCTCCTCTTCAACTAGCCGGCAGGGCCGCCATAGCCCCTACTCCAGCGCCTCTGCTCCACCCACCAGTTCTGCGATCTCGCGCGTGATGGCCGCCTGCCGCAGCCGGTTGCGCAACAGAATCAGGCGGCGGATCAGCTCTTCAGCGTTTTTGCTGGCCGAATCCATGGCCGTCATGCGCGCGCCGTGCTCGCTGGCCTTCGACTCCAAGAGCGCCCCGTAGAGCTGGACCTCGATAAACCGGGGCAAGAGGTCGCGCAGCACTTCCTCCGGGTCTGGCTCAAACAGGTAGCCTTTCAGCCCGCCTCCCCGCTCCTCCAGGTTGGCCCGCGGCACCGGCAACAGGTCCACCACCTCAGGCCGTTGGCTCATCGGGTTGATGTAGCGGGTGTAGACCAGCTTGACCTGGTCCACGTTGCCATCTAAAAAGTGTGCGATCACCACGTCGGCGATCGCCCGGGCCTGCCGATACGAGGGTTCATCGCCCAGCCCGATGAACTCCTCCAAGATCGGGTAGCCGCGATGGCGGAAAAATTCCCGTCCCTTGCGGCCCACCACCATCACGCCGACCTCGGCCTCCTGGCTTCGGATCGCGGCCACCGCATGGCGAAGGACGTTGGCGTTGTAGGGGCCGGCCAGCCCGCGGTCGGAGGTGATCACCACCAGACCCATCCGGCGAACCGGGCGCTCCTCCAAAAGCAGGCTCTTGCGCGTGCCTAACGCGGCCGCGCGCGCCGCCACCGCCCGTATTTCGGACAGAAACTCCCGGGATTGGCGCGCCCGCTCTTCCGCCCGGCGCAATTTGGCCCCCGCCACCATCTTCATCGCTCGGGTGATCTGCTGCGTATTCTGGGCGCTGCGAATTCGCCGCCTCAGCTCCTGCAACCCGCCGGCCATCTTACAGCACCATCGCCTTCTTGAACGCCTCGATGGCTTCGCCCAACCGTTTGCTCACGTCCTCGGAAAGCGCCTTTTCGCGCCGAATGCTCTCCAGTAGGTCGGGGTGCTGCTCGTGCAGGGTCCTCAACAGGCCTCGCTCCGCCTCGGCAATCCGCTCCGGCTCCAAGTCGTCCCAGTAGCCGCGGGTCACTGCGAAGATGGCCACCACCTGCTCCTCGACCGGCATCGGCTGATACTGGGGCTGCTTTAACACCTCGACGGTTCGCCGCCCCCGGGCCAACCGCGCCTGGGTGGCCCGGTCGAGGTCCGAGCCGAACTGGGCAAAGGCCTGCAGTTCGCGGTACTGGGCCAAGTCGAGCCGCATACCCCCGGCCACCTGCTTCATCGCCTTGATCTGCGCCGCCGAGCCCACGCGAGAGACCGAGAGTCCCACGTTGACGGCCGGCCGCTGTCCGGAGAAGAAGAGGTCGGTCTCCAGGTAGATCTGACCGTCGGTGATCGAAATCACGTTGGTCGGAATGTAGGCCGAGACGTCGCCGGCCAGGGTCTCGATGATGGGAAGCGCGGTCAGGCTTCCCCCGCCCTTGGCGTCGTTCAGACGGGCCGCCCGCTCCAACAGCCGGGAGTGCAGGTAGAAGACGTCCCCGGGATAGGCCTCGCGCCCTGGCGGCCGGCGCAACAAGAGCGACATCGCCCGGTAGGCCACGGCGTGCTTGGAGAGGTCGTCGTAGACCACCAACACGTCCCGCCCACGGTCGCGAAACTCCTCGCCCATCGCGCATCCGGCATAAGGGGCCAGGTATTGCAGCGGAGCCGGCTCCGAGGCCGCCGCCGAGACCACGATGGTGTAATCCATCGCCCCCCGTTCCCGCAGGGTGTGGACGATCCCGGCGATGGTCGACTCCTTTTGCCCGATCCCCACGTAAATGCAGATCACGTCTTGGTCTTTTTGATTGATGATGGTGTCGATCGCCACCGCCGTCTTTCCGGTCTGGCGGTCGCCGATGATCAGCTCCCGCTGGCCGCGCCCGATCGGGATCATGGCGTCGATGGCCTTAATCCCGGTTTGCAGGGGGGTGTTGACCGGCTGGCGGTCGATGATCGGCGGGGCCGGAGATTCTACCGGGCGGAAGCGGTCGGTCTCGATCGGTCCCTTGCCGTCGATGGGTTGTCCCAGGGCGTTGACCACCCGGCCAATCAAGGCCTCGCCCACCGGCACCTCCACCACTCGGCCGGTGCGGCGGACTTGCTCGCCCTCCTTGATGCCGCTGTCGTCGCCTAGGATCACGCAGCCGACGTTGTCCTCTTCCAGGTTCAGCGCCATGCCCATGACCCCGTTGGCAAAGCTTAATAGCTCTCCCGCCATGCAGTCGGTCAGCCCGTAAATGCGGGCGATGCCGTCGCCCACCTGGAGCACCGTCCCCACCTCGGCGACTTCCAGCTCGCGGCCATACCGTTCAATCTGCTGTTTGATGATGGAGGTAATCTCTTCCGGCTTTAATTTCATGCCTTCACCTCTTCCCGAGTGGCTAAAAGACGGCTCTTCAACCGCTCTAAGGCCCCGGCCACGCTCCAGTCAAGCATGCGGTCGCCCCAAGTCACCCGCACGCCGCCAATCAACGCCGGGTCTACCTCAAACCGCGGGGCCAAGCGCTTGCCCAAATACCGGCTCAACGCCTCCTGGGCCCGCACCTTTTCCTCTTGGGGCAGCGGGCGACCCGAGGTGATCACGGCCTCGGTCAGCCCTTTTTGTTCCAATACCGCTCGGTGGAAGCTCTCGGCAATCGTGGCGATCTCGGCCTCCCGGCGGTGAGCGATGATCACTTCCAAAAACCGCGCCAAAACCGGCGGTTCCTCTTCCACCAAGGCCGCCATTAACGCCCGTTTGGCCTCGTGGCCGAGGACGGGATTCAGCCAGATCCGCGCCGCCTCGGTTTCCAACAACTGATGCGCCACCCGCGCCAAGGCTTCGTCGACCTGTTGGCTTTCCGCCTCCCCCACCACCTCAAGCAGCGCGGTGGCGTAGCGACGCGCGAGGGCCTCGTCTCTCATTGCGGCACCTCGATCCGCTCGACGAACTCCCCGACCAGACGTCGGTCGCTCTCGGCATCCAGGCGCTCGCGCAGGACTTTCTCGGCCACGCTCAGGGAGATGTCGACGATCTGCGCCTTGAGCGAAGCCAATACCTCCTCGCGCTCCCGGCGAATCTCCACCTCCGCCTCGGAGATGATCCGCTTGGATTCGCGCTGCGCCTCTTCCAAGATCGTACGCGCCTGCTCTTCGGCATCCTTCTTGGCCCGGGCCAACACCTGGTCGGCCCGCTCGCGGATGGCCTTCACCTCAGCCTCCAGCTCCGCCTTCATCGCCTCTGCTTCCCGACGTCGGGCCTCGGCCGCCTCCAAATCGGAGCGAATCCGCTCTTGGCGATCGCGCATCGCCTTTAAGATCGGCGGGAATGCCTTGGCTCGAAGAAAGGAGAAGAGGAGGAGGACGGAGATCAACTCGATCAACAGCTGGGGCCACGACAACGAGATGGTCACCGCTTCACCTTCCCTTTCCCAATCGCTGTCCGACTCTCCGCACCAGAGATCGGCCGTCGGTTAGCCGATGACGTGCACCAACAGCAACACCAGCAAGATAATCGGCAACGCCTCCACCAGACCGATGCCCAGGAAGGCCAGCGGCATCAAACGCCCTTGCGCCTCCGGCTGGCGGGCCACGCCTTCCACCAATCGTCCGGCCACCAGACCGTCACCGATTGAAGCACCCGCCGCCGCCATGCCAAACCCAATCGCGTCGCCAATCACCCGAGCGGTGGTCACATCGATTAAAGCCGCCATCGATTCTTGCCTCCTAGGTTTATGATGTACTTACTCTTCCGCCATGGCCTTGCCCACGTAGGCCATGGTCAACACCATGAAGATAAACGCCTGCACCACGTTGACGAACGCCGTGAACCCCCACCAGATGAAGGCGGCCACGAACCCCCCCAAGACGTAGAAGAGGAGTTTAAAGCGGGCGATCATCTCCATGAAGATTTCCCCAACCAGGATGTTGCCGAACAACCGGAAGGCCAGCGTCAACGGTTTGGACAGCTCTTCCACCAGGTTGATGGGCAACAGCGGAATGAAGGGTTTGGCGAAATGCTTGAAATAGCGAAACCCATGGTACCGCACGCCGTACCACTGGATGAGGAAGAACACCGCAATCGCCAGCGCCGCTGTGAGGTTCAGATTGGCCGTGGGCGAGTGCAGGGAGGGAATCATGCCTTCGAAGTTCGAGATGAGGAGAAACAGGAACAGGGTGATGAGCAGTTCGTAGAGAAACGGTTCTTTCTCCGGATCAAAGGTGACTTTGGCGAGGTCGGCGATGAACTGGAAGACCGACTCCAAAAGGCTCTGACCGATCCCGGGGACGCCGGCGGTCGCTCCTTTGGCCATCCACGAAACGATTACGGCCGTCAACACGATGGCGATCCACGTGTAAATCACCAGGGCACCATCGATGGTATAAGGCCCGAGATGCCAGGTCACCGCATCGAATCCTCCTCTCTGGTCCGATAATAGCGCACCAGGAAAACGGCCTGGGGCAAAAACACTCCGGCCAACAAATAGCCGGCCCACAGTTGGGGGCCACGGCTGGCCAGCCAGTACAGCAAGACTCCCATCAGGCCGAGGCGGACGAGGCTGGAGGCAAAAAACGCGCCCTGGGCGGCGCCGGCGCCAAGGCCCAGCGCCCGTCGAATCCCAGAGGCCAACATCTGAAAGTTGAGCACCCCCAGGAGGCTACCCACCACCCACGACCAGGCCGCGGGATGGCGGTGGGTCGCCCACAACGCCACCACTCCTGCCGCCACCGAGGCGAAGGAGACCGTCCGCGCAAGCCGCGCGGCCGTGTGCCACCGGCTCATCGGGAGCTGGCAGCTCGGTAGGCCATCCACAACCCGGCCACGAATCCGACCAGGAGGCCTGCCACCATCAGCCATGGCTGCGTCCCCAGGCGGTGGTCGAGATAACGCCCCAAGAAGAACCCACCGCCCAGAAAGAACAACACCTCGCTGCCTACCGTTGCCACCCGCCACCCGGTGTGAGAACCTTTCACGGGTATTCTGCCTCCGTCGTTCACACAAAAAACCCCATCGACGTTCCCTTTTTCCAGGGAGGCGGTGGGCCACAGTAAAGACAACCTCGATGCGCTTGCGGGAAAACGCAACACGGCGTTTTCCACAGCATTATACCGAAACTCCGGCAATCCCCTCAATAGTCGTTCCGCACTATGTCGAACTAGAGCGGCTCCACCTCTTCCAGGGCCTGAATCTTCTCCACCCGGCGCTGGTGCCGCCCGCCCTCAAAGGGGGTCTCCAGCCACACCTTCAAGATCTCCTGGGCCAGGGGCACCGCGATGAAACGGGCGCCCATGGTGAGGACGTTGGCGTCGTTGTGCTGCCGCGAAAGCCGGGCCGCCACCACGTCGTGCGCCAGCGCGGCGCGCACTCCAGGCACCTTGTTGGCGGCGATGCACATGCCGATGCCGCTGCCGCAGATCAAAAGGCCGCGCTCCGCCTGCCCAGAGGCCACCGCCCGAGCCACCTTCTCCGCGTAATCGGGATAATCCACGGACTCCGGGCTGAAGGTCCCGAAATCCTCCACATCCCAACCGTTCTCAATCAGGAAGTTGGCCAAGGGCTCCTTGAGCGGCCACCCAGCGTGGTCCGCCCCTACCGCGATGCGCATCTTCACTCCCCCATTTAGGGCTCCGTCTTCCCCTCGGCGGCGGGGACCAGCTGAGCGCGCAACCGCTCCAGCCACCCCACCAACTGCGTAGCTAGTATATCATAGGCGGCTTGTCCCTGTCCGATGGGGTCCGCCACCTCTCCATCCTCCCCCACCATCTCCGTCAACAGGCGGACGCGGTCGGCCCACTCCGGTCGCCGGCGACGCACCGCCTCGGCCTGGGCGCGGGTCATGGTGAGCACCCACAGCGGAGTGCCTTCGACCGCCTCCAGCGGCCGACTTCGGTGGCGGCTTAAGTCAGCTCCCCAGGGTGCTACCGCCCGCACCGCCTCGGCAGCCGCCGGCAGGCCTTCCACCGCCGCCACTCCGGCAGACTGGGCCCGGAGCGGGCCTTCGAGGCGATTCCAGAGCGCTTCGGCCATCGGCGAGCGACAGGTGTTCCCGGAGCAGACGAAGAGGAGAAACAAGGGGGCCACCGTGGCCGCACCCTCTCCTTCCCCCGCCGCTTTGGCCAAACGGTTGGCCACCGCCTCACCCACCCCCTGGCGCTGGCTCCACACCACCAAAATCCGCTCCACGCCCGCCCGGTCCAGTTCGCGAAGCCCCGCGTACAGGCGCCGCGCCGCCTCCCAAGGATCGGTGCCCAGGGAAAAGGCCACCGGGGCCGAGATGGCGCGGACCACCGCCTCGGGGGCCAACAGGCCCCAGCGGCCGGACCAGGCGGCTTGGCTGAGCAGCGCCCGGATGACCTGGAGGTCGTCCTCTGCCACCCAGGTCACCGGAGCGCGGGGGGCGTAATGGCGGTGGCGCGTCCCCGGGGATCGCCGGGACGATGCGGCGTCCGGTTGTCCCAACGGTCCCACCACGGCCTCAATCGCCTCCCGCGGGGTCGCCCCCGGACGCAGTAACAAGAAAGGGCGCCGCGTGACATCCACCACCGTGGACTCGACCCCGGCCTCGGTCGGCCCTCCGTCGACGATCACCGGAATCCGGCCGGCCAGGTCCTCGTAGACGTGTTCAGCGGTGGTCGGGGAGGGACGTCCGGAGCGGTTGGCCGACGGAGCGGCCAGCGGCACGCCGGCGGCGGCGATCAGCGCCCGGGCCACCGGGTGACTGGGGGCGCGGACCGCCACCGTCTTGAGCCCGGCCCGCACCAAGGCGGGGACCTCTGGCCGGGCCGGCAAGATCAGGGTCAAAGGGCCGGGCCAAAACCGCTCCCACAGCGCAACCGCCTCCTTGGGGACGGGCTCAGCCACCAACCGACTCCATGCCAGGTCGTCGGCCCCCAAGACGTGGACGATCAAGGGGTTGTCGGCCGGCCGCCCCTTGGCGGCAAAGATGCGGGCCACCGCCGTCTCGTCAAAGGCGTTGGCCCCCAAGCCGTAGACGGTTTCGGTGGGGAAGGCCACCGGCCAGCCCTGGCGAATCCAGTGGGCGGCCTGCTCAATGCCCTCGGGCCCGCGGACGATCTCCGTGCGCATCTCCCCTCTCCCTTCCCGCTGGCCGGACCAGCCGCCAGCCCTGCAGACTAAAAGCCGTGAAAGAGCATCAGATACCCGGTGGCGGCCAAGAGCGTCCACAGCGCCACCGGTCCCCCGAAGCGGAAGTAGCGCATAAAATCCATGGGGTGGCCGTGGTCGTAGGCCACCCCCTGGGCCACCACGTTGGCCGAGGCCCCGATCACGGTCGCGTTGCCCCCGATCGCCGCCCCCGCGGCCAGGGCCATCCACAGCCCCACCCCGTACTCCGGGTGCAGCTGGTTGATCATCCGCACCACCGGAATCATCGCCGCCACCAAGGGCACGTTGTCAAGACCGGCGGAGATCAGGGCGCTGCCCCAGAGCACGGCCAACCCGATCCCCTGACTTCCAAAGGTGGTGAGCAGCCAGTGGGCAAAGCGGGAAATCGCCCCTGCCCGCTCCAATCCCCCCACCATCACGAAGATCCCGGCAAAAAATCCGAGCGTGCCCCAATCCACGCTGTGGACCAGCCGGGATGGGGAAGGGCGGGCCCAGAGCACCCCGAGCCCGGCCCCAATCGCCGCCACCGCGCCCGCCGCCAGATGCAGTTGGCGTTGAAAGACCAATCCCAGCAAGGTCAAGCCCAAGATGCCGACCAACCCGGGCGCCGCCCAGGTTAGCGGACGGGGGGGATGAGCCGGCAAGACCACGGCCTGGCCATGGGCCGAAGCCCCGCGTGGCAAGCGCCACCACAGCCACCCCCCCAGCACCGCCAACAACACCCCGGCCAGCGGGCCTAAATGGCGCAGAAACTGGCCAAAGGTCAGCGGGGCGGCGGTTCCAATCAGGATGTTGGGCGGGTCGCCCACCAGGGTGGCCAGCCCCCCCAGATTGGAGGCCACCGCTGCCACCATCAAAAGGTCCACCGGGTCGGCCCCCAGCGCCTCGGCGCTCTGCATCATGGCGGGTCCCAGCAACAAGATGGTGGTGACGTTGTCGATCACGGTAGAGATTACGGCGCTGGCCAGGCCAAAGGCGGCCACCAGACGCCTGGGGTCGCCCCGGGCAAACCGCGCCGCCGCCAAGGCCACTTGGTCGAACAGGCCGACCTCCCCCAGAAGCCCCACCAACACCATCATCCCGCCCAAAAGGGCCAGGGTGTTCCAGTCAATGCTGGAGGTCAGCGCCGCGGGGGGGATGACCCCCGTCACCAGCAGCACCGCCGCCCCGATGGCCGTCGCCCAGGCGCGGTGAAACCAGTCGCCGATGAGAAAGACATAGACCGCGCCGAACGTCGCGAGGGCGACGACCAGCGAGAAGCTCACCTGCTCCCACCTCCTGCCCGCGATGCCAGCATATGGCACCCGGGGGCAAGACATGTCTGCGGGCCGTGCCAGCCCCGGCCAGAGCGAGCTTACCGCTCTGGATGCTCGGCGACCCAGGCCTGCCAGGCATCGAGCCCCCCGCTTAAGGTGCGCACCCGGGAGAATCCCTGTTCCTCGAGCACTTCCGCCGCGTAGTCGCTGGCCCCCCGGCCGTGCTGGCAGTACACCACCACCTCTTGGTCCTTGCGAAAGGGCCACGCCTGATCCTCCAAGTCGGTGACCGGCACGTGGAGGGCGCCGGCAATCGCATCGGTGGCCAGCAGTCGCACGTCGACCACCGCCAGCGCCTCCCCGGCCTTCAGGCGTCGCCACAGCTCCTCGACGCTCATGGCCTCTGCCATTTGCTTTCCCCTCCTCGCACCCCATGGACCACCCGCGGCTGCCCGCTTAAATCCCGCATCACCGCCACCGCCCGATAGCCCCAACGCTTAAGCTCCCCGGCGATCTCCTCCACCTCGTCCGGCGCCATCTCCATCCCCAGCCATCCCCCGGGTTTGAGCCGCTGATGCGCCTCCGCCACCAACCGGCGCAAAAGTCCCCGACCGGCGGCCGGCCCATAGAGCGCCAGGGCTGGCTCAAACCGCAGCTCCGGCCCCGCCCTCGGGTCGCCGGCGGCGATGTAGGGCAGGTTGGCCACCACTCCATCCAGGGGCTCCACAACAGCGGACAGTAGGTCGGACCGCCGCCACTCGACCCCAAGACCCAGGCGCCGGGCATTGGCGCGGGCGACCTCGAGCGCGGGTTCGCTGACGTCCACTCCGAGGATGCGCCAGCCGGGCGGCCCAAACCTTCGCAAGGCCAAGGCCACCGCTCCGCACCCGGTGCCCACGTCAACCACACAGGCCTGGGGGTTCGCAATCGCCTTCAGCGCCGCTTCGACCAAGGTTTCAGTCTCCGGACGGGGAATCAAAACGGAGGGAGTGACCCGGAGGGAAAGTCCCATAAACTCCCGCTCTCCCACCAGGTAGGCGAAAGGCATCCCGCCGGCCCGGGCCTTGACCCAGCGCCGATACTGCGCCACCACGGCGGGAGAGAGCGCCGGGGGGTGGGCGTAGAGCAGTTCCGGGGTAGTCTTGGCTACCCGAAGCAACAGGAGGTGCGCCTCTTGGGCGGCCTCTGGGATTCCAGCTGCCTGGAGCACCGAGGAGGCCCACCGGAGCAGGCGTTGCCACTCATTGAGTTGCTGCCCCACCTGAGAAGCCTCCCTCGCCCGGCCTCGGGTCACTCCCCTGCCGCCATGCGCTTTAAACGCTCCTCCTGTTCTTTGGCCACCAACACCTCAATCAACTCGTCGAGGTCGCCGTCTAGGACCTCCTCCAGGCGGTGGGTGGTGTAGCCTACGCGGTGGTCGGTCACCCGTCCTTGGGGGAAGTTGTAGGTGCGGATGCGCTCGGAACGATCGCCCGTGCCCACCTGGGACCGGCGTTCGCTGGCCACCCGCTCCGCGGCCTGGGTGTCGTAATAGGCTTTGAGGCGGGCGCGCAACACCCGCATCGCCTTCTCGCGGTTTTTGTGCTGCGACTTTTCGTCCTGACAAGAGACCACGATCCCGGTGGGCAGATGGGTGATGCGGACGGCCGACTCGGTCTTGTTCACGTGCTGGCCGCCCGCGCCCCCGGAGCGCATGGTCTCGATCCGCAAGTCGTCGGGGTCGATCTCCACCTCCACCTCTTCCGCCTCTGGCAACACCGCCACGGTGACGGTGGAGGTGTGAATGCGCCCGCTGGCCTCGGTCACCGGCACCCGCTGCACCCGGTGGACTCCCCGCTCGTACTTGAGCTGGCTGAAGGCGCCCCGCCCTTCCACCATGAAGATGATCTCTTTGATCCCGCCGATGTCGGTGTAGTTGGCCGACATCACCTCGGTCCGCCACCCCCGGCGTTCGGCAAACCGGGTGTACATCCGAAACAAATCCGCGGCGAACAGCGCCGCCTCCTCCCCGCCGGCTCCACCGCGGATCTCGACGATCACGTTCTTGGCGTCGTTGGGGTCGCGGGGCAACAACAGCACCCGCGCCTCGTGTTCGAGGGCCTCCAGGCGCGCCCGCCAGCCCTCCAACTCCTGGTCGATCCAGGCCCGGGTCTCATCGTCGGCGTCACGCCACAATTCCTTCAAGGTCTCGATCTCGCCCAGCGCCGTCTGGTATTCCCGATAGGTCTTGACCAGCGGCTCGTACTGGGCCAGTTCTTGTCCCAACCGCCTGGCCTGTTCGACGTCAGAGGCCACCTCCGGCTTGGAGAGTTCGGCCTCCAGGTCGCGGTAATGGGCTTCGGCCAGTTTTAGGCGTTCGGTCAAACGGTCGTCCATGGGAGCTCTCCCACCCGGTGGACTGGCGGCCTCCACCGGCTATTTCATCCCGTAACGGCGCTTGAACCGCTCAACCCGCCCACCGGTGTCGACGATCCGCTGCTGCCCGGTGTACATGGGGTGGCAGCGTCCGCAGACCTCTACCCGGAGGTTGGTCTTGGTCGAACCGACGTGGTACACCGCCCCGCAGGCACAGGTGATGGTCGTACGGTAATAAGGGGGGTGAATCCCTTCCTTCATGGTCTTGGTTCCCTTCTGTACTGATTTCTATGGGACGGTCCTCCAGCTCGCCGGACCGGGCAGCCGTCCCGCCCGGTCAGGCCTGAAGGCCGCCGTGACGCGCTCGATGGCCGCCGCCTATTCTAGCAGACCTGAGGATGGCGTTCAACCAAGGTCAGGGGCTTGGCGCGGCGCTCGCCCCAAGGCCGGGGGTGGCCACGAACCACTTGCCGCCAACCCCTTGTCCGGTGGCTTGCCCGGGTTGGGTATCCTTCACGTAGGTGTACAGCGGATGGCCGTTGTACTCCACCTGCAAGCCTAAGTCGGTCTTCACCGTGCTTACCTGGCCGGAAATGCCCGATTCTGCGGCGGCTTGACCCGAGGGCGCCAAAAGCGGCGGCCAAATCTGGGCGCAGCGGCCGGTGCAGGCGACTTTGCTCGGCGTATCCGGCGTGAAGTAGTAGAGCGTCATCCCCGCCGCATTGGTCAGCACGGTGGTGGTCTTCCCCGACACCGTAGCCTGTCCCTCCTTCAGCGTCACCGCCGCTGGGCTGGCGCTTGCCGGTGCCGGAGCGCTCACGGCGGCGGAGTGTGCGCTCGCCCGCGAAGGCGCGCTGGCAGGCGTCTGGGCGCTGCCGCATCCGGCGGCCAAAAGTGCCGCGGCCAACCCTCCCAAATACCAGGTCCTCCCGATCCCTGTTGCCATCGTCTCCCTCCTTATCCGGGGGTTTACGCTCGCCCGAAGGACGTCTATCTCCCCCGTTTGGCCCATTATAGCCCCTTGGTACAAGATGGGAAATCCGGGTCTTACAAGGGGAGGACCAAGGTCACCTCCGTCCCGCCTTCCGGGTGATTGGCCACCGTGACCGTGCCTTGATGTTCGCGCATCACGTCGGCCACGATCGACAGGCCGAGTCCACTGGAGTCGCTGCGCGCCTGATCGCCGGTGACAAACCGCTCCAAGACGTGGGGCAGGACTTCGGGAGCGATCCCGGGTCCGTGGTCGCGGACTTGCACCACCACCCGGCCCAAGTCCTCCTGGACGGTGGTGTTGAGCTCAATCGTGGCCCCTTTCGGGCTCCACTTGATGGCGTTGTCCAGCACGTTGACCAAGGCCTCGATCAGATGGTCGCGCACCCCGCGCAGCATCACCTCCGGTCCGGCTTGCCACTTAAGGGCCACCCCTTTCTCCCGGATCAGGGGCTCGATCCGCTGCAGGGTATCGCCAATCCACTGATTGAGCCCCAGCGGCTCTTTTTCGGCCACCCCGCTCTGGATCCGGGTGGCCTGGAGCAGGCGGTTGACCAGGCGCTGCAGGCGCAGCGTCTCTTCCCAGGCGATGGCGATGGCCCGGTCCATGGCCGGCCCCACCATCACCCCGTCGCGCACCGCTTCCAAAAATCCCCGGATCGAGGTCAGAGGAGTGCGCAGGTCGTGGGCCACGTGGGCGAGCAAGGTGTCCCGGGCCCGCTTCTCTTCCTCGAGGCGAATCATTTGTTCGGCGATCCGCGCCCCCATCCGGTTAAACTCTTGGGCCAGCTCCTCGACCTCAGCCGGCCCTTCGATGTTGACCGCGATCGCCGGGTGGTCGGCCTCCATCCCCTCCACCGAGCGCCGCAGCTGCTCCAGCGGCCTGGAGAGCCGCCGACTTAAGGAGTAGGCGACCAAGGCCGCAAACACCACCGCCACCAACTCGCCCCAAAACAGCAGGCTGACCAAGGAGGTGGCGGTGCGGGTGATCCCTCCCAGAGGCTGCTCCAGCAAAATGCCTCCCATCACATTGCCGCCGATCACCACCGGGACGGCGGCGGCCACGATGGTGGTCTGCGATCCGCTCAAGACCCCATCCCACGACTGTCCGCCGGTCAGCACCTGGCGCAGCACCGAGACCGGCACCGGCACCACCGGCAGCTGGCTGCGGCCGGCCTCCAAGAGCACGGTGCCGGTCTGGTCGACCACGTACAGACGGTCGTCTAACGTCCCCTGCAGGGTGTTGATCAAATAGCCAGCGGTCGGTCCGGACAGCGTCCCCAGGAAATAGCCGCGCATCACCCGGGCAATTTGCTCCCCCCGGACGTGCAGGGCTCGGGTTTGGCTGTGAATGAGGTAGTTGCGAAAGCTCCATCCGGAAATGAGCACCGCCACCACCAGCACGACCAAGGCCACCGCCACGTGGCTGACCACCAGGCGGACCGTCAAGCGCTTGGATTGGCGCTCAATCCATGCGCGCATGGTCGCCGGGATGGATCCCGGGGTTAAACCGATAACCTTGCCCCCAAACCGTTTCCAGGTAGTAATGCGGGCCTTGACTCTCTGCCAATTTGTGGCGGAGTCGGGTGATGTGGACATCGACGGTGCGGGCATCTCCTTCAAAGTCAAACCCCCAGACCTTGTCCAACAACTGATCGCGCGAGAAGACTTGTTGGGGATGACTGGCTAAAAACCAAAGCAGTTCGAACTCCCGAGGGGTCAGGTTGAGGCGTTGGTTGTGGGAGAACACCTTGCGCGAGGAGGGGTCAATGACCAGATCGGGGAAGCGCAACACCTCTTCCTCGCCCCCGTTGGGCGCCAACGCCGCTCGCCGCAAGACCGCGCGCACCCGCGCCACCAACTCTTTGGGAGAGAACGGCTTGGTGAGATAATCGTCGGCCCCGAGGTCAAGCCCGAGCACCCGGTCCTCCTCGTCACCCACGGCGGTCAACATCACCACCGGAAGCCAGATGCTGTCCTTTCGCACCTCGTTGAGCACCTGCCAACCGTCGAGCTTGGGCAGCATCACGTCGAGCACCACCAGATCCGGACGCTCCGCGGCCATCACCGCCAGCGCCGCCTGCCCGTCCGCCGCCTCTAGGACCGAGAACCCGGAGGCCTCAAGGTAGATGCGGCAGAGCTCGCGGATGTGCTTGTCGTCGTCGACCACCAAAATCCGGGCCGGCAACCCCTCCTCTAGGGAGGACATCAGTTCGCCCCTCCTTGATTGGCCAAAAACAGCTTAAAGAACTCCGCGTTAGAGCGGGTGCGCTTGAGGTTTTGCAGCAAGAGTTCGGTGGCCTCTTGGTTGCCCAAGTTGGCGATCGCTCGGCGGACCATCCACACCACTTCCAACTCCTCCGGAGTCATCAGCAGTTCCTCGCGTCGGGTGCCGGACCGTTTGATGTCCACCGCCGGGAAGGTGCGGCGCTCGGCCAACTTGCGGTCTAGGTGAAGCTCCATGTTCCCGGTGCCCTTGAACTCCTCGTAGATCACGTCGTCCATCCGCGAACCGGTATCGATCAGCGCGGTGGCGATGATGGTCAGGCTTCCGCCGTCTTCCACCTTGCGGGCGGCACCAAAGAAGCGCTTGGGTTTGTGCAGGGCGGCCGGGTCCATCCCTCCCGACAAAGTCCGGCCCGAGGCCGGCAGGGTCAGGTTGTAGGCCCGCGCCAAGCGGGTGATCGAGTCGAGAAAGATCACCACGTCGCGCCCCATTTCCACCAGCCGCTTGGCCCGCTCCAGCACCATCTCGGCTACCCGGATGTGGTCTTCCGGCGGCTCGTCAAAGGTCGAACTGGCCACTTCGGCCTTGACCGACCGCTGCATGTCGGTGACCTCTTCCGGGCGCTCGTCGATCAACAACACCATCAGATGGGTCTCGGGGTTGTTCTGAGCGATCGCGTTGGCCAACTTCTTCAACAGCACGGTCTTTCCGGCCTTAGGCGGGGCCACGATCAGGCCGCGCTGCCCCTTCCCGATCGGCGCCACGATGTCGACCAAGCGGGTGGCCAATTCGTCCCGGGTGGTCTCGAGGCGAAAGCGGGTGTTGGGGAAGATGGGGGTGAGCCCGTCAAAGTCCGGTCGTTCCGCCGCCTTCTCCGGCGGCATGGCGTTGACCGCCTCCACCCGCAGCAACGCGAAATACCGTTCGCCTTCTTTGGGCGGTCGGGCCTGCCCAGACACGTAGTCGCCCGGCCGCAAGTCAAACCGACGGATCTGCGAGGCAGAGACGTAGACGTCCTCTCGGCTGCGTTGAAAGTCCGCCGGCCGCAAAAACCCGTAGTCCCCGACGATGTCTAACAGTCCTTGGGCGAAGATCAGCCCGTCTTTGTGGGTGCGGGCCCGCAAAATCTCCCAGATCAGCTCGCCCTTGCGCAGAGCCCGGTAATTCTCGATGTTAAGGGACCGGGCCAATTTGTAGAGGTCGAGCAGCGTCATCGCCTCAAGTTGGGCCATCGAGAGCTGGGGCTCGCGGGTCCGACCGTTGGGACCGCTCGGGGCGTCTCGCCCCGCCCGCTCCTCGCGCCGGGGCCCATAGGGAGGACGCCCCTCTCCCCGTCCCGGCCGGCTCTCCTGCCCGGCCGGCCGACGCTCCCCGTTGGTCCAGGGCCGGGTATCCCGCCTTCCCGGGCGCTCCTCCCGACTGACCACCGGGGTCTCGGCTCCGGTCGCCCCCGCTTCCGACTCTGGGGCCGCGGGGGCGGGGACGTCTTGGCCGGGGGCGGAAGCGGACTGCACCTCGGCGAGCGGCGCAGGACCCGCCGGCGGAGCCTCGACAGCGGGCGGCGGAGCCGTCTCCTTGACCTCCTGCGCCACCTGCACAGCCGGGGTCTCGGCCTCCGGCTCGCGCTCCGCAACCGGAGGTGGGGTTAACGCCGGCTCGACCGGAGCCTCGGCTCCTGGAGTCTCCAGGGAGACCGTGGCCTCTGGCACCTCGGCCGCGGCCGCCTTCGGCCTTCGACCCCGCCGGCGTCGGGGAGCGGCCTCCGCGGAGGCCTGGGCCTCGATTTCAGCGGCCACCGCACTCCCAGGCTGGGCAATTTCTTCGGCCGCCTTCGCCCCGCGCGGTGGTCGCCCTCGACGCCTTGGCGCCGCCGCCTCGGGGCCCTCGGAGGCCGAGGCCTGCCCCTCCCCTTCTGCTGCAGCCCGGCGCCGACGGGTTCGAGGGGTGGCATCCGCTCCTTCCGCCGCGGCTGGGCTGGCCCGCCGCCGTCCCCGACGGCGCGGGGCCGCTTCGGAAGCCGGCTGTTCTTCCACCGCCACCGCCGCCTGCTCGCGCTCTTCTCCTTCTGCCATGCCTAACCCTCCTGTCAGACGTCGTACCGTCGCCGGTGTTCGGCCACGATGTAGCGAATGGTGCCGGTCAGCGAACGCATGACCACGGTATGCGTGGTCACCACCCCGTGCGCGCCGTAACGCACCCCGGGCAACCCGTAACACTCCGTGATCGCGGTGGCCACGTATAGCACATCGTCTCCGCGAACCAAGTCGTCTAATTGCAAAATCCGCCCTGTGTCTTCAATCCCCATCGCCGCCATCCGGGCGCGGTCGTCGTCGTCTTCCGGGTACAGCCGGGCCTGCATCTCCCCGCCCAGGCATTTGACCGCGGCCGCGGCGATCACCCCCTCGGGGGCGCCGCCGATGCCCACCACCAGGTCGATTCCCGAATCCGGGAGCCCGGTGGCGACCGCCGGCGCCACGTCGCCATCGGAGATCAGGCGAATGCGTGCCCCGGTGCGGCGAATGGCATCGATCAGCTGCCGGTGGCGCTCGCGCTCTAGCACCACCACCGTGATTTCTCTCATCGGTTTACCCAAACGGTCGGCCAAAGCCTCCAAATTTTCCTCAATCGGCCGCGTAATATCGAGCACGCCCCGCCCCGCCGGCCCGCTGACGATCTTTTCCATGTACATGTCGGGGGCTTGAAACAAACAACCCGGCGGCGCGACCGCCATCACGGCGATGGCCCCGGGAAGCCCCTTGGCGACTAAGTTGGTCCCTTCCACCGGGTCTACGGCGATGTCGACGGCCTCTCCCTGCCCTGCTCCCACCTTCTCTCCGATGTAGAGCATGGGGGCTTCGTCCATTTCGCCTTCGCCAATCACCACCGTACCCTGGATATCTACGGTGTCCAACATGGCTCGCATGGCATCGACGGCGGCCTGGTCCGCCCCGTTTTTATCGCCGCGCCCCATCAGGCGCCCGGCGGCCATGGCCGCGGCCTCGGTGACGCGGACGAATTCCAGCGCCAATTCGCGCTCCATGATTTCCTCCTTGCATTTGATGGCTTCGTGGCTTAGGTGCCTTAGGAAACGTAGGGAACGTGAAGACGTTGCGTTCTTCCTGGTGGATGTTAAGGCGCCGCCAGACGGCGAGGTCATGCGCCCTTGGCTTTCGGGATCGGCCGATCCCGCCCCATCTTACCAAGACGCCCGCGCGGCCCGCCAGGCTCGGTGGCCCCTCGAAGCATCGACTGCTTGGTTGGCTTAGCGGGTTGTGCACACAAAAGAACCCGGAACGTCGGGGGCGTGAAGCGTACTTCACCTTCCTTGCGCTCACCAGGCCCGCTGGATCTCAGCTCTCGTCCGGACAGGAAGGCGGGGTACTCCGCTCAGCTTTACGCCATCCATATCCTGTCCATCGCTCTGGGGATTTATGGCGCCCGAAGGCCCGTTTTGGCCCTCGCGAATGCGGGAAGGTTTTACGCTACCTGGATATCGGCAGCTTCATTCTGGCATAACCGCGCAAAAGATGCAAGGGCGCCGGGCGTCGGGGTTGGGGGAAACTCACGATTCCCGGTTGACCAGCTCGGCCAGCTCGCCGAGGTGAAACGGTTTGTCCAGCCATCCCACGCCGGCCGGCAGTTTGGCCCGGACCGAGGGATCCCCGGAGATCACCACCCAGCGCACCCCCGTCAGTCGAAGCCGCCACTGTTCCATCCACGATAGGGCCGGTTGCCCGCCAATCGTCCAGTCGAGGATCACCATGTCCGGCGCCGGCTCGGGACCGTCAAAGGGAACTTCGCGCGGATCCCGAAAGGCCCGAACCTCGTGGCCGTGGAATTCCAGCGCCGCCCCCAACATGTTTAATACCCCTTCCTCGTCGTCGATCACCCAGATGCGCACGCAATCACCCCATTAATATTTTGTCTTTTGCGATTATATCAACCACTATTTGCCGAAATCCCGCGATCGCTGCCAGCCCGGGGAGATTTTCGGTAACGCCCACGTAACAAGTCTAGGTTACACTAACGTTGTCATCAAGTTTGGACCAAAAGCCGGCTTAAAACCGATTCCTAGCGGTCGAATCATTATGGAAGACTCGACCGGATGCGATCAGACCGGGACGCGAAAAGGAGGGCATCGTCAATGCGACCTTGGGCGCGAACCTTAACGGCGGCCGTCATCGGCTTTGCCGTTGGTGCGGGTGCCGTCAGCGGAGGGGTTTACGAGTACCAGCGCCTGCATCCCACGCCGCCGGTGGCGGTAGGCCCAAGCGGAGGACAGTTCGCCACCGTAAGCCAAACCACCGCCCCCCAGGCCTCGTTGGGCCTCGGGCCAGACACCATTTCCAACGTGGTCAAACAAGTCAGCCCGGCGGTGGTCAAGATTGAGGCTTCCGTTCCCGGAGGCGGCGGGTCGTCGTTCTTCAACAACCCCTTTTTTGGCTCGCTCTTCGGCGGAGGACTGCAGCCGGCTCCCCAGACTCAAACCGACATCGGAACCGGCTTTTTCTTTAACAGCCAAGGCTACATCTTAACCAATGAACACGTCATTCATGGCGCCACCCAGATCGTGGTCCAAGTCCCCGGGTACTCCCAAGACTTTACCGCCACAACCGTAGGCACCGACTACGCCACCGACCTGGCGGTGCTGAAGATTAATCCGCCTAAACCGGTCCCCTACCTGGCCTTGGGCAGCTCGGACAACACCCCGGTGGGAGCCTGGGTGATCGCCATCGGCAATCCCTACAACCTCAGCGACACCGTGACGGTGGGGGTGATCAGCGCCAAGGGGCGCCCGTTGACCATCGGCAACCGCAACTACCGAAACCTCTTGCAGACCTCGGCGGCCATCAACCCCGGCAATTCTGGGGGCCCGCTGTTGAATTTGGCCGGTCAAGTGATCGGGATCAACACCGCGGTGGAAACCAACGCCCAGGGGATCGGGTTTGCGATTCCCACTTCGACGGTTGAGCAGATTTTGCCCCAGTTGATGCAGTACGGCCATGTGGTGCGGCCGTGGCTCGGCGTCTTCATCACCACCGACAACGCGCTGTTGGCCCGCGAATACGGCCTGGGGACCGCCAAGGGGGTCTTGGTCGAGGCGGTGGAACCCCAAAGCCCGGCCGAGAGCGCCGGGATCCAGGCCGGAGACGTGATCACCGCGGTCAACGGCCAGGCGGTCAGCACGGCCGATGCCCTGCAGTCGCTGATTGCCAGCTACAAGGTGGGACAGCGCATCACCCTGACCATCAACGAAAACGGGCAGGTCCGCCAGGTCTCGGTCACTTTGGGCCAAGAACCCAACGGGCCGATCACCCTGCCGTCCAACGCCAGCCCCTACTTCAACTAAGGACTGCCCGAGCTTACGAGGCGGCCGGACCGACCCTCCGGCCGCCTTCCCTTGCCTTGCGGCTCAACACCGCGACGCCCAAGGCGGCCACCGCCGCCGCGGCCCAGGTCAACCCGGCAAATCCCCAGGCAGGCCAGAGCCGCGCTCCCAAGGCGGAGCCGGCCATCAATCCCCCGTACATGGCGGCGTTGTTCCACGCCATACTCCGGCCGCGAGCCCGCCGCTCCACCTGCGAGGCCATCGCCTTGAGGTTGGGAATGTAGGCCTGAAACAGCGCAAACCCCATCAAGGCCACCAAAAAGGCCAGGCGCTGGCCAGCCCAGAGGGCCAGCCCCATCGCCAGCAAGCTGGCCACCTCAGCCAACATGGCCCCTTGCACCGCCTGGGCCTTCCCCACCCGGTCGCCCCACCACCCGATCAGCCAGTTGCCACCCAACCCCAAAAGCCCGTAAGCCCCCAACAAGCGGGCGACCGCGGCCGGGGTCCAGGCAAAGCCCAAGCGAAGCTCGGAGCTCAAGTAGGTATACACCAGGCCCACCACCGCAAAGGCGGCAAAGCTCGCCCCCAATACCGCCAGGCCCTTGGCATCCCAACCCCAACGGCTGGGGGGCTCCCCTCTAGACTCGGCCGGCGCTTGGTCCTTTAGCCGGCCCACCACCGGAACCAAGGCGATGCCGGCCAAGACGGCAAGCCCCCCCAATCCCCACATCACCCCCCGCCAACCCCACCACTGGGCCAACAACAAGCCCAGCGGAACCCCGGCGATGGTGGCGGTGGAAAATCCCATCGAGGCCACCGCCATCGCGCGAGCCCGCCAGCGATAGGGGACGTGGTCGCCGATCAGGGCATAGGCGGTCGGGGAGATGGCGGCCGCGGTCATCCCCCCCAAGGCCCGGGCGACCAACAGGCCGCTGTAGCGGTGCGCGCTGGCCGACCAGACTTCGGTGAGGATGAAGCCAGCCAGGCCGGCAAACAGCATGGCCCGGCGAAACCCTCCTCGGTCTTGCAGCCAACCCAAAAAAGGAGACGCCACCGTGTAACTCAAGGCAAAGACCGTGACCAAAAACCCGGTGCTGGCCACCGGGCGATGAAAGCTGACGGCGATCGGAATCAAGAGGGGAGCGACGATGTTGAGGTCGGCGCCGACCACAAACATGGCGGCGGCCAAGACGATGCTGAGCGACCAAGGAACCGCCTTGGGCGACTCCGCTGTGGCCGACTCCAGCCTCCATTCGGCCACCCTCCCCCACCCCCTTACAGCGACCGCTCCATCTCCAACCGCGTCACCCGGTAACCCAGGCGTTCGTAGAGGCGAACCGCATCGCGGTTTTCGGCCGTCACGTACAGCCGCGCCAAGTCCAGCCCCTGCTCTTTGAGGTAGCGGTGCGCCGCTTCCATCAGCAAGCTGCCCAGCCGCCGCCGGCGATATTCCGGTTTGAGGTAGACTTGGTCGATCGACCCGTACGGACCTTGGAGGTCCATCCGCACCGCCACCCAGATGAACCCCACCACTTCGCCCTGATCTTCCAGGACAAACAAGCCGTTCTCGTAGGGCCTTCGCTGGGCCGTGCGCAGGCGCTGGGCCTGGTCGGCCAAAAAGCCGGGGGTGCAGACAAACCGCGGAAAGTTGATGCGATACAAATCGCACTGCGCGTTTAGCACGGCGCGAAAATCGGTCTGTGCCCGATAGGGTCTTACTTCCACGGACCGGTCGCTTCCCTTTCACCCGAAAATCTGGGATTCTCAGACATCAGCCTTGGGAAAACCCTTGTCCTCCGGCCGAGCTCATTCTACCGCCTTCTTCCATCCCTGTCGATGGCGGAGCGCCTCACGCGGAAGGACATGGTACACTAGACAAGGACATTGTGCGCCATATCGCCGACTCGTCCCCACCCACGGGGGAGGATTGCGATGCCGATCCGCTGGTCGGCGCCGAGCATTCATCATTGGCCCCGTGCCGCACCGCCGGCCTTGGAGAGCCGGCGCTGACCAGATACCGACTCCAACTGGCAGAGGAAAGGAGGGGCGGGAGGAGGGGTGGATCCCCGTCCCGTCGGCTGCGACGGCCTTCCGCAGAGCTGGATGCAGATCAATCCCAGCATCTTCCGCGAGTATGACATCCGGGGGGTGGTAGACCAGGACTTCGACCTCGAGGGCGTGCGCCGCCTCGGCCAAGCCTTCGCCGCCTATCTGCTGCAGGAGGGGATCCGCGAGGCCGTCGTCGGATGGGACTCGCGGGCCTCGTCTCCGGCCTTGCGCGACGCCATCATCGACGGTTTGACCGCCTGCGGGGTGGATGTGCTCGACATCGGCGAAGTCACCACCCCGATTTTCTACTTCGCTTACCAACACTACGGCTTCTCCGGGGGGGTGATGGTCACCGCCAGCCACAATCCAGCCGAGTATAACGGATTTAAACTGGCCCGGGGGCCGTCCACCATCTACGGAGAGGCCATTCAGGAGGTCTTTCGCCTCTGGCAACAGGGCGACTTTCCGCGCGGCTTTGGGGTGGTGCGCCGGGAAGACCCGGTTCCCGACTACCTGGCCATGCTGCGAGAGAAAATCCAACTCGACCGTTGGCGCCCGCGGGTGGTGGTCGACTGCGGCAACGGCACCCCTAGCCGCTTTGTCCACCAGGTGATGGACGCCTTCGGGGTCCCCGCCGAGTACCTCTACTGCACCGTCGACCCCACCTTCCCCAATCACCACCCCGACCCGGTGGTGGCCGAGAACTTGCAAGACTTGGTGCGCACGGTTAAACGCACCCAGGCCGACCTCGGGATCGCGTTTGACGGAGACGGCGACCGGATCGGGGTGGTCGACAACCGAGGGCGGATCCTGTGGGGAGACCGCCTGATGGTGTTGTACTGGAGAGAAATCTTGCCTCGTTATCCGGGTGCCCCCGGGATCGTGGAAGTCAAGTGCAGCCAGGTGCTCTACGACGAGATCGCCCGCCTAGGAGGGCGGCCGCTCTTCTACAAGACCGGTCACTCGTTGATCAAGGCCAAGATGCGAGAACTCGGCGCCCCGTTTACCGGCGAGATGTCCGGACACATGTTTTTTGCCGACGAGTACTTCGGCTACGACGACGCCTTCTACGCCGCCGGACGCCTGCTCCGCCTGATGTCTCGGCAGGCGCGGCCGCTCGATCAGCTGTTGGCCGACGTCCCGGAACTGCCCTCGACCCCCGAGGTGCGGATCGACTGCCCCGACGACCGCAAGTTCGCAGTGGTCGAACGCCTGAAGTCCCGCTTCCGCGACGAGCTACAGCTTCCGGTGGTGGACGTGGACGGGGTGCGGGTGTTGTACCCCGAAGGGTGGGGGCTGGTCCGAGCCTCCAACACCCAGCCGGCCTTGGTGGCCCGGGCGGAGGCCCGAACCCAGAGTGGCCTCCAGCACATCGTCGCACAACTGGAGGGCGAGCTTCGGCGCTTCCCGGAGGTCGGCCCGATCCACTGGGGAGGGTAAGTCCAAAGGCATCCGGAACTTCCCTCCGCGGGCCTCGCCGCCGCTCAAGGCCGGGGTGAGGGGCACGGTCTCTCGCGCTGACGTCTCGCCCGCCCGTCGAAAAACCGGCCGCCCAAAAGAGGGGAGCGCGGCCCAGTCGCGAACCTTAGGGTAGCGGCAAGTTACCCCTCGGATGCAGGCGGAGGCGGGAACCGTGCGGATTCGATGGCCACGCTGGGCAGGACGCCCTTCTCCCGCGTGGATCGCGACGGCGCTGTGGGCCCTGATGGTGGCCTGGGTGACCACCCTGGCCTGGTTCGGCGCTGTACCACCGCTCTCCTTGGGGGTTCGCCTCGGCCTGTGGGTAGCCCTGGCCAGCTTGGGCTACCCGCTGGGGCGGGGTTGGCCTGGGGTGGCGGCCGGCGCCCTGGCCTTGGCTCCTCTGCTTTGGCCCTCCCTCCGCTGGGCTTATGGCATCGCCGGCGCGGCCTGGGTGCTTTGGGCATGGCGGGCCCGCAAGCCCTCGCCGGAACGCCTGTTCGTCGGCCGGCGCTTGTGCAGTGGCTGGCCGGTCTATCTCCCGCTCGAAGATCGCTTCCTGCACGTCCACGTGCTGGGGCCGACCGGCTCGGGCAAGTCCTCGTCGGTGCTCTACCCCTGGATCGTCCAGGATTTGGCCAACGGCCACGGGCTGACCCTGCTCGAGCCCAAAGGAGACCTGGCGCGGGCGGCGCAGAAGGCGGCGCTGCACTTCCAGCGGCCGCTGATCTGGTTTGATCCGGAAGACCCCCGCTGCCCGCATTGGAACCCACTGTCTGGAGCCGCCGAGGCGGCCGGAGAAGGACTGGATTGGGCGCTGGGCCAGCTGCAGGAGCCCGGCCATCCCTATTACGCCGCGGTCAGCCGGGTGATGCTGCTCTACGCGGTGCGCGCGGTCAAGCAGGCGCTGGGGCCGGCCGCAGACCTCCCGGCCTTGCTCACCTTCCTGCGCAACCCGGATTACCGCCGGGAGCTTTTGCGCCAGGCGGATGCTCAGGTCGCGGAGTACTTCGGCGAGCAATGGGCCCGCCTGAAGCCCGAGCGGCAGGCCGAGCAGCAGGGAGGACTGGTTCACCGGCTGGAGCTTTTGCTGGCCAACCCCCACCTGCGCCGGGTCCTCTTGCCGCCCCAAGACTTCGATTGGGATCAGGTGCTCCACCAAGGATGGACGGTGCTGGCCCCGCTCTCCCTCTCCCGCCTAGGCGCCTCCGCGCGCGCTCTGGGCGTGCTGGCCTGGCACGGGTTGATGCAGGCTACCTACCGGCGGGGGTTTGAAGCCGCCCCATATTTTTTGTACCTGGACGAGTTCCACCAATATGTCAGTCCCGACCTCTCCGATTTTCTCGCCCTGGCCCGCGGCTTTCGGGTCGGCATCGTGTTGGCTCACCAAGACCTGGGCCAGCTCTCCGCTCCGCTCCGCGCCGCCCTGGCCGCCAACGCCCGCCAACGGCTGGCGCTGGGAGGGCTTTCTCCTGAAGATGCGCGGTGGCTGGAGGAGGCCTGCCGTCCCCATCCGCTACCCTACTCCCCGCGCTACCTCCCCCGGGGGCAAGCCATCTTGCAACGCACTTGGCGCGGCCGCTTGTTGCGCCCGGAGCGGATTGGCCTGATGCGCCATGCCCTATCTGGAGAGGGGGGATGATCCCGTGCCCAAAACGGGATCCTGGCGCGAGGCCCTTCGCGTGGTGGGAGTGCTCTCCCGAGAACAGTTGGTCCGGTACTTCGGTGCCGCCTGGGAGGTGGAACAGGCGGCAGAGGAGGTGGTGGTCTACCGGGGCGCGCTCTGGGAGCCCGACCGCTTTGGCCGGGGAGCCCGCCGAGACCACCGCCTGTGGGTGGCCGAAGCCTATTTGCGGCTGCGGGCGCAGGGAACGCCCTTTTGCTGGCGGACTCCGGAACCCGGCAGCTGGCCTTGCCCCGACGCCCTGATCGAACTCGGGGAAGCGGGCGCTCCGGCGGTCGCCCTGGAGGTCGACGCCGGGACCGAAACCCGCCGCCAGTGGCAGGCCAAGCTGGACGGCTACCGCCGCCCCCACCTTGGCATCGGCGGGATCTGGATCCTGGCCGCCGGCTCGCCGCGCCGGCTGGAACGGCTGCGCCAGTGGGTCGGGGAGGCCGCCCTGCCTTACCCCTGGTGGCTGGAGAGCTTTGACCAGTGGCAGGGCGATCCGCCACCTCTCGCCGCGCCCCCGCCGGCACTCCCCCCCGCCCCGTCCGCGCCCGCCGTCGTCTACCAACTCCCCTCGGGCGCAGAGCTCGACCCCGGGCAGGCCCAGAGCTGGCTTGCCCGGGGGGCTCAGGTCGTCGGCCGCAAGCTAGAACATCAGCGGCTGGTGCTCATCCTCTCCATGCAGCCTCGACCCAAGGCCTAGGTCTTGGGCAGGCGATACTCGGCGAAGGGAGGCGCCCAACGGAACCGTTCCGTCAAGGCGTCCAGCCGCGCTTCCAGCGCCGGGCTCCATGGCACCTCCAAGGCCTTGAGATTCTCTGCCACCTGCTCCGGCCGGGTGGCGCCGGCGATGGCGCTGGCCACCGCCGGGCGGTGGATCAGCCAGGCCAGGGCCAGTGCCGCCGGGGTGGTGCCGATCTCGCGGGCCAGTTCGGCGATGGCCTGGGCGACGGCCAGCCGGTCGTCGTCCAGACGGGCCTGGAAGTTCGGTTCGCGCTCGGCCCGCGAGCCGGGCGGGGGTGGCGAACCCGGCCGGTATTTGCCGGTCAAAATGCCGCCAGCCAGGGGGTAGTAGGCGATGATCCCCACCCCCTGGTCCAGGCAGAGCGGCACCAGCTCCCGCTCCGGCCCGCGGTCCACCAGCGAGTAGCCGGGCTGCACCGAGATGAAGGGCGGAAAATGCTGCTCGCGGCTGATCGCCAGCGCCTTGGCCAGCTCCCACGCGGCGTAGTTAGAACAGCCGACGTAGCGAACCTTGCCCGACCGGACCATGGTGTCCAGGGTATAGAGCGTCTCCTCCAACGGCGTGTTGGGATCGAAACTATGTATCTGGTAGAGGTCGATGTAGTCGGTGCGCAGACGGCGAAGACTTCCTTCCAACTCGCGGATCAAATGCCAGCGGGAGCCTCCGCGCTCCATCGGCCCCTCGCCCCTGGGCAGCCCGGCCTTGGTGGCCAAGATCACCTGCCCGCGCAGCCCGGTCTGGTCCAGGATCTCCCCGATCAACGACTCCGACTGGGTGCGGGTGTAGACGTTGGCGGTGTCGATCAAGGTGATCCCGCCCGCCACCGCCTCCTCGATCACCGCCCGGGTTGCCCGCGGATCGGCTCGTCCGCCAAAGGCGTTGGTGCCAAGCCCAATCTTGGATACCACCAGGCCGCTCTGACCTACTCGTGCGTATTGCATTCCCACTCCCCCCATCTGTGTCCAGCGCTCCGCGCGGCGGCGAAAAATTTTCCTGGTTCCTTGTCATCTTACCACGTCTGCCGCCACCGGGCTGGCCAGGGGCTCCTCAGGAGAGGCGAGGGGAACGGGTGCTCTTGGATTCCGCGCTCTTGATTCCGGTCCAACGCTGCCACCACGACACCTTGTTGCCCCGGGGAGCTTGGTCGAAATATGCCCGCATCTGCGCCACCACGACGCGGTCGCGCTCCTCCAGGCGGGCCAGGCGCGCCTCCACCGTCTCCGCCAGCCGCCGCTTGAGGTCGCCCACCTCCTCCTCCAAGGCCCCCATCTTGCGCGAGGTCTCCTGCCGCTCTTTGACGTTCTCGGACAGCTGCTCCAAGGCCTCCCCAATTTGTTGCAGGGCTTGCCCCTGGACCAGCATGAAGGCCATCATCCAGGAGTTGGGCAGCGCCGGCTCCCGGCTGACCTCGCCCTCCTCCTCCAACTCCACGTAGCGGGGAAACTGAGCCGCCAACAACTCTTCCACCTCTTCGGCGCTCTTTTGGTTGCGCAGCCCTTCCGCCACCGCCCGCAACACGTCCACCGCTTCTTCCCGATAGCGCCGCTGCCGTCCCCGCCCCACGGTGGGCACGAAGGCGGAAAAGCGATCGCGGTAGTATCGAACCGTGCTCTCCGGCAAACCCAACTGCTCCGCAATCTCCCGTAGCGTCAACATGTGAAGCCCCTCCTTGCGATACCATTTTCTACCACCATAGCAAGCCCCTTTCCGCAATGGCAACCAAAACCTGGCGACGGCGTTCTCAACGCTTCGAATCTGCTGCGGTCGAGGCAGGAAAATTGCCCCAGAATGTGGAAAGATCGTGGGCACTGAACGACGCCGGTGTCGAGCAGTGGCCAGGAAGGCGGGGGAGACGGATGGAACTGCGTGGGGACCGTGACGGGCTGAAGCTGGTGGCGAAAGGCTATCACAACGAAGCCGAACTCTTGACGGACTTGGTGGCGGTGCTGGAATCTCGGGCGCGCTTTTTGGGCGAGGCCCGTTTGGACGTGGTGGTGGAGGGGCTGCCGCTCTCCCCGGGACTGTTGCAGGCGGTGGCGGAGATCTTCACCCGCTATCCGCGCCTGACCTTGGGAGGAGTGCAGCTGGGGCCAGACCCCCGCGGCCCGATCCGACTCAGCCCTCGCGGGCGCGGAGCGGCCACGCCCCTGGTGGTGCGCCGGACCATCCGCTCCGGGCAGCGGGTGGCCCATCCCGGAGACCTGATGGTGGTGGGAGACGTCAATCCCGGCGCAGACCTGGTGGCCGGGGGCGACATCTTCGTCTTCGGCCGCTTGCAAGGCAAGGCTTTTGCCGGCCAGCCCCGCTCCACCGAGTGCCGTATCTACGCCTTGGACTTGCGGCCGATCCAGATACGCATCGGCGAGGTCTGGGCGGTGGGCGACCAGGCGGGAGGACAACCAGAGTACGCGGAGGTGGAGGAAGGGCGGATCGTGGTCCGACCCTGGGCCGACTTGCACCGCTATGCCGCCTGGACCGAAGGGCGCACCCACGCCCCCCGGGTCTCCGGTTCTTAAGAACCATTGGGGTCGTTCGGCCCTTTACCGCCGTCGGGCTCCTGGTAGAATGGATCGGGGGCCCAGATGGCAAAGTATCGTCAGGCCAAAATCAAGCGGCAGCACCACGTCCTCAAGGAGCTAGAAGAGGGCCTGGGGGTCATTGCGTCTTTGCCCACGGTGGACGGCATCATTCCCGGGGTGATTCGCCCCAAATACGGAGGGCGGATCGGCTTCTCGTTTCAATACTACACGCCCAGCGGATTTAAGCTGATCGGCCGCTCGAGCGGAGCGGTCCAAGAGATCTTCGTGATCAGCCGCCAACCGGAGTTGGCCGTCTCCCAGTTGCAAGAGGTCGGCATCCTCCCCAAACGGGTCAACCCAACGGACGCCTAGTCCCCGCCCTTCCCCGAAGTCCGGGAAATCGCGGCACCGCCGCCGGCCCACCCGGAGAGCACCGGGCGCAGCACCGCCGTGGCCACCGCCAACCCCAGTCCCAAGGCCGCCGCCGACATCAGCGCCCGCACAGCCAGCTCGATCCCGGAGAGTAAGTGGTTTTGCAACACCGCCACCATCGCCCGGTAGGCCTCAAAGCCGGGGACAAAGGCGATGATCCCGGGGACCATGAAGAGCGAGGCGGGGGCCCGGCGCCAGCGGGCGGCAAGTTCCCCCAGCACGCCTACCGTCAGGGCGGCCAGAAAGTTGCCCAAAAGGCCCCGGGTCCCGTCCGGTCCCAACTGGCTGGTGGCCCACCAGGCCGCTGCTCCCACCACCCCCGACACCCAGGCCTGGTTTAAGGGAACCTGGTAGAGCAACGCGAATCCCAAAGCCGCCAGGAAGGCGCCAAAGACCGACCCGATCACGGCCAGCGCCCCCCTTGATGCAGGTACCCGTACAGCGAGAGGCTCACCCCGGCTGCCACCGCCGCCACCACCATCACGCCCTCCAGAAAGCGGGCCGCCGCCGCCAGAAGGTCGCCGGCAATCGCATCGCGCACCGCCGCGGTCAGCGCCAGCCCCGGAACCAACACCATCACCCCGCCCACCAACTCCGCTCCCGGGTTGAGTCCCCGGGGCCCCAGGGCGGCTTCCACCAAGGCCGGCCACGTCGCCACCACCGCCGCCGCCATCGCCGTCAAAGCCGAGGGGAAGACGGTGCGGGCAAACAGCTGGGTCACCCCCTCGGCCAAGGCTCCAGAGAGGCTGGCGGCCGGAAAGTCGGCCGGACTTCCCCCCATCAGCTGACTCATCCAGCCCGCGATCAGCGCCGCCACCAACACCGTGGTGGGCCGGGAGATCGCCCGCCGCGCGGCGGCTTGGCGCAGGCGTTGGCGCAGGACCGCAGGGGCAATTAGCTCGCGGTTGAGGTCGCGGGAGATCTGATTGACGGCCGCCACCGTGGCCAGGTTGACCTGCCTGGCCCGGATCCGGCGCACCACCGCGGGGGCGCCGGGGGCGGAGACAAACAGCGCGGTGGGCATCACCACCGCCTCCACCTGCTTCCACCCATAGGCCCGGGCAATGTGGATGACCGTCTCCTCCGCGCGCTTGACTTCGGCCCCAGCTTGGATCAGCAACTGCCCGGCTTCAGCGGCTACCTCCAGCGCCTCCCAAGCGCCGCCCTCCGGCTCCATCGTCGCCTCCCTCCCGCGCCCGGAACACCCACCCTGTCGACATGACGAAGGTCAACAAGGTCCCGCAGGGGATGGCCAGAAGATCCGCCCAGTCGCGTGGCCAACCCCAATGCAACAGCGCCGTGAACACCCCGACTTGCACGGCAAAGGCCCCGGCCGAGGCCAGATTATAGCGCCCCAGCGCCGACCAGCGCCAGGGGTGATGGAAGGTAAAACGGGCATTGCCGAGGTAGTTGCCTACGATGGAGACTTCGACCGCCACCGCGTTGGCCACCACCGGCCAGTGGGGCAAGACGGCGAGCACGGCCCGAAAGGTTAAGAAATTGACCCCGACGCCCCCCATGCCCACGATGCCAAACCGGAGGAGGCGGGTCAGCCAATCAGGAACGGACACGTTCGCCCTTCGGCTCCCGCTTGAGCCGGGTTCCCTCGGCCAAGCGCAGTTGGGTGACCAACCACAAGGCCTCGACCACGATCGCGGCCGACATTTTACTCTTGCCCTCGCGGCGGTCCTCGAAGACGATGGGCAGCTCCACCACCCGAAAGCCGTGTTCAAGCGCTCGATAGGTCATCTCGATCTGGAAGCCGTAACCGGTGGCCCGAATCTCATCCAGGTCGATGGCCTCCAAAACCTCGCGGCGAAAACACTTAAAGCCCCCGGTGGCGTCTTTGACCGGAAGGTGCAACATCCGGCCGGCAAACCACGAGCCGGCCCGCGAGAGCGCCCACCTGGGCCAAGACCAATGGACCACCCCGCCGCCCGGCGCATAGCGAGAACCGATCACCAGGTCGGCCCGCTCGCGTTGCATAGTCTCCAGGAACTTGGGCAGATAGTGAGGGGAATGGGAGAAGTCGGCGTCCATCTCGAACAAGAACTGATACCCGCGGTTCAGTCCATAGCGAAAACCGGCAAGGTAAGCCGTGGCCAGGCCCAATTTCCCTTGCCGATGGATGACCTCGATCCGTTGGGGGTAAAGGGATTTGTAGTGCTCCGCCAGGAGCCCCGTGCCATCAGGAGACCCGTCATCGATCACCAGCACGTCAAACTCCTCGCCCTGTTCTAAGATTGCCTCTAACAGCGGGCCGAGGTTGCCAACCTCATTGTAGGTGGGCAAAATGACCAGTGCCTTCATCTGCCTGAGCCTCCTATCTTCCGCCGTTCAAGCCACCCAGTGCCAGGTGGCAAACACGGCGACCAACGTTCCCTGGATGAATGGCAGCGTCCACGCCATGGCGCGCCGCCACAGCCTTCGGCCGGCCAGGTGCGCCAAGGCCGCGTAGGCGGGGAATAAAATCAGCACCAGCCGAGACATACTCAGCAGTGGACTGATTCCGTGCACCTGCGGTGCCGAAAGATCAATCAATAATAGGATTCCCCAATAACTCAACCACTCCCCCGGAAAACGTTGGCGCCAGCCATACCCCCACAAGCCCATCGATGCCAGCGCCGATGTCAAATCCATCATACTAAGAACCGTGCCCGGTTGCAATGGATTGCCGCCATAAATTCCTTTTATTGCCAGCCAGAGGCCTACCCAGGGCCAGGTGATGTGACGCCCCCAATAACTTTGGGCGGCGATGAACGCCAGGGGGCTCTTGAAGGCCCACCATTGATAGGCCAGATAGAGGCCTAGGCCTACCGGGACCAGCAGCACCGACCAGACTTCCGGATGGTACCGCCAACGGTGGCGGCGCCAGTAGGCAAACCCCCAGGGGATGAGCACAAACACCCCCTCATTGCGGGTCAAGGCGGCCAGGAGGGCAAAAACGGCCGCGCCCCACAGGCGCTCGCGCTTGGCCATCCAGAAGGCAAGCGCGGCGAAGAGCAGAAAAGAGCTTTCGGTGTAGGCGGCGGAGGCGAAAAAGGCGGTGGGATAGATCAACATCGCCCACACCGCGCGGGCGGCCAGGCGGCGCGAGAAGGTTTCCCGCACCAGCCCGTGCAGGGCAAACAAAAACCCTAAGAGCGAGAGATTGGAGACCAACAGCGCGGCCCAGGGATAGCCCAAAAAGGTCACCTGGTGCACGGCGGCGATCAGCAAGGGATAGAGGGGAAAGAAGGCCAAGGCCTGGGGCCAATAGCCGTGCTGGGCGATGGCCAGGTACCACAACGCGTCCCACCGCAGCCAGATCAGCGCCCACGGCCACTGGCTGAGATTGTAGGTCGGGGAGTAGTACTGCCAGGGCAGCCGGCCGAGCGCGATCCACCCTGCCAGGATCAGGCCTAGACGGCTTAGCAGGTATGCGGAGAGGATCTGACGGGTGCTGGCTGGATCCGCCCCCCAGCGGCGCCACCACCCGCGCAGCCAATCCATGATCAGCGATGGACCCGTGCCAACGAAAGTTCGCGCTCGAACAGGGCGCCCTTCCATTCCTCCTCCGGCGGTTGGGTAAAGTACTGGGCGAGCAGGCGACTGGATGCCGCAGGCAACCCGAAGCGAAGCTCGGTCACTCCCCAGGCCCTGGCCTCGGTCCCGAGATAGCCGACCAACAGGTCGAGGTAAGGACGCTCTCCCCAGAAATATTGCAGGCTCAGGTGCTCGTGATTCTTAATTTGAAAGAGCGCCAAGGCCTCTATCTCCTGGTCCGGAGTCTGGGGGACGATGCCCACGCCTCCGTATTCCAGGGCCTGGCGAATGTCTTGCATGGTCAGGGAATAGGGCATCCACAAATCTTTGCCGGCCCACAGGTCGTCTCGCCGGCGCTCCCAAAAGCGGGTCAACCGATCCATATCGACCGCCCAGGCCGGCCCGGCCTCCGGCGAGTAGTTGGCCAGGTTCTGGATCCCAGGGTACTTCCCCACGTGCCAGGCCACGCTCTGGCGAAATCCCAACTTATCCTGCAAGATGTGGGGAGAGGCGCTGTTGCCCTCCTGAACCAGGGCGCGCACCATCCACGCCCCTAGCCGCTCGGCCTCCGCGACCTGAAAGCGGGTAAACTCGGTCCCAATTCCTTGCCCTTGCCGGGATGTGGCGATCCGCATGCCTCCGAGGTACGCTTCGTGCGGGCGGGGGAGATAGATGACGGCCATTCCCACGATCTCTTCCCCATCCCAAGCCAGGTACACCCCTCCGGGTTGCAGCTCCAAATAACTGTTCAGCCTCTTAGCCAGGTAATCGCCGGGGAATTGGTTCAAGAACTGCAAGATCCGCGGCTGATCCTCTGTCGAGGCACGGGCGTAGCGCAACAACGACGGCCCTCCCTTTTACACCATGGCCCCATTGTACAATCTTCAAGTGCGGACTTCAATGCGAGCCCGCACCAGCCCTAGGGCCACCGCGGATGGGGACGGGCCAGCGGGTCTAACGACCGCAGATAGGCCGCCAAGTCCTCGGCCTGGGCGCGGGTCAAGCTGCCGGGACGGCTCGCCGGCATCCGTGCCTGGATGAAGTCGACCAAGGCGGCTTGGGAAGGGTAGTCGCGCCACAGGCGGGCGCCGTCCAGGGCCGGGGCTCCCGGCGCCCCGTTGCCGCCGAGCCCATGACACACCTGGCACTCCGCCGCGTAAAGCCAGGCCCCGCGCTGGACCTGAGGGTCCGGCCGGACCAGCGCTTGGGCGTGCTGCCGACCGGCTCCCCACCCGAGCAAAAAGGCCAAGAGGCCGAGCACCCCCAGCGCAGCCATCCAGTTTCTCATCGTTAGCAACCCCCTGCGTGCGAATGGGGTTGTGAGGTCCCGAGCTGTTGCGGAAACCCGCTGGACAACCACCGCAGGTAGGCGTCGAGCGCCAGCAATCTGGGGTCGTCTTGCGCCAACGGCTGAATCCCCATTGCGCCTAGGCAATTCTCAATCTGGGCCGTCAAGGTGCGCACGCCGGACGGCGTGACCTCGGGAAATCGGGAAGCCGCGCCGATTAAAGAAGGAACCAGCACTCCGTCTCGCACCGCCGCCCGGGTGCCGCCGGCCAAGTGACAACTCGAGCAGGCGAGGTGGCGCGGGGACCATCCGGCATCCTGGAAGAGCCGGGCGCCCTGCATCACCGGCCCTTGGGCAGGGCCGCGAGGCAGGGGGGGCAACCCGCCGGAGTGGACGAAGCCGCTCGGGGCAAGCGGTACCGCCGCCAGCTGGCCGTTTTCCTCGGGTTGGTACAAGGTCTGCCCGACCAGGATGGGAAAGTCGGCCGCCATTGGCCCGCCCAAATCCAGGCTGTCCACCAGCCGACCGGTGCGCGCGTCCAGGGCGTAGAGCAGACCGGCGCCGTCGCCGACGTACACCCTGCCTCCGGCGACCACCGGAGAAGCCGAGATCGGACCGGCGGCCGGAAACGCCCAGCGCACCTGGCCGGTGGCGGCGTCCAGCGCGTAAAGGCGATGGGTGATGGCGCTGCCCAGGTACACCGTCTTCCCGATCACGGTGGGAGCTCCCACTTCGATGTCGCGCACCAAACTGCCTCCACCCAGGGCGGTCTTCCAGAGCAGCCGCCCGGTGGACAGGGCGTAGGCGTATGCCGTGGCCTGAGGATGGCGTTGCGTCCCGGTGGTGGCTTCGAGGTAGATGCGGCCGCCACCGACCGCCACCGAGCAGTCGTCGGCCCCGGCGAAGGCTCCGGGTATCGCCGCCCGCCAATTGAGCCGGCGTTGGGCGAGGTTGACGGAGTACAGCCGGTAGGGATGCGCCCCGGCGAAGATCAGGTTGTCGCCCACCAGCACCGGCGAGGACATGCTGACGTAGGAGGGGATGCGCAGCGACCACAAGGGGGTGCCCGTCTTGGCCCAATAGGCCACCACGTCGCCCGAACCGTTGACGGTGTAAAGCACGCCGTGGGCATACACCGGAGTCGGCATATCCTCCCCGCGAGTCGGACGGGTCCACAACACCGCCCCGGTGGCGGCATCGAGCGCCATCCAGGCGTTGGCGCCGGTACCCCGGACAATCCCTCGGCTTTTGAGATGTTGCACCTTGGCTTGGTCGGCGGCGGAAAATTGCTGGTTGCCCAGCCCAACGAAGACCATCCCCTCTGCCACTACCGGCGTGGTCATCACCATGTTGGCCAGCGACCGGTGCCACAACATCCGGCCGCTCTTGGCGTCGATGGCGTAGACGCCGTTGCTGCTGCTGGTCCCCCCATCCCCTCCGACGTAGATCACCCCGCCGGCCAGCGAGGCCTGCTGTAGGGCTCCCGGGGTATCGACGGTCCAAGCCCGGCGCCACGGCGAGGCGGTCGGCGACGGATAAGCCGGATTGTGCTCGGCATTGCCGGCATACCCGACAAAGGCAGGCGGACCCAACTCGGGCTGACTCGGTCCCCCGGCTGCCGAGGTACTGCCCATCCACCACCCCAATCCGGCCACCGCCGGAATGGCCAGCCATCGGCCCCACCGCCACCACGCCATCGCCATCCCCTCCTTAACCGTCCGCCAGGTCCGCGCCCTTGCCTACGAGGTCCACGGGGCCGACACCCAGGGAGCTGTCCACTGCCCTTGGCGCAGGGCGGAAAACGCCCACAGCGCGCTCGCGATGGCAATCGCGTTGGTATTGCCCAACACCTTCAGCCACCGGTAACCTCGAGCCCAAGGAAGTTGGGGATCGCGCCAAGAGGGGCGCAGCCAGGCGCGGGCGGCCACGCTCACCCCAAGCCACAGCGCGACGAGATAGCTCTCCTCCTCGGCCAGCGGCGAGCGCATCGCGCCGGCCACCTGGGCCAATGCTTCCAACAAAAGCCGCTTCCAGCGGCGACGTGGCTCTCCGCGGCGGGCGTGATGCCATCGCAGGCTTCTCCAGATCAGTCTCGCCAGCGCCATTCTCATCCCTGCCTTGTTCGTCCTCTGCCCCGCGGTCTATCCCCCTTTGGATGGTGGCCTGGCCGGGGGCGCGGGTGGCCGGCCGCAGATCCATGGGGGTGGGTCTAGCCTCCCTAGAGTTCCCGCCTACTCCAATTTTTAGTACCCGGGCGAGAAATCTCGGGCCCCATGCTCGCGGTCTCAATTGGCGGTATACTATAAGCGCGTGAGGCATCCGAGGGATATCGCGTCATCACCGGCCCAAGGACGGCCGTACGGAAGGAGGGTAGGCAGCGTGGTCACGCAAGAGCAGGTGGAAGAGGTGTTGCGGGAAGTCACCGATCCGGAGATTGGAGTCAACGTGGTCGACCTCGGCTTGATCTACGGGATCGACATCAACGGCGATGAGGTGCGGGTGGCGATGACGCTCACCGCGCCGGGCTGCCCGTTGCACGACATGATCGCCCGCACCGCGGAGATGGCGATTGAAAGTTTGCCAGGCGTGGAGAAGGCCCACGTCGACATCGTCTGGGACCCGCCGTGGACGCCAGACCGACTCACCGACGAGGGGCGGCGGCTTTTGGGTTGGTAAGGTCAATCCGATTCGGCTAGAAGGTAGAGAGGACAACCGATGATTAACGAAGTTGCCGTGCGGGAAGCCCTGCGGCAGGTGGAGGACCCCGAGCTCAGAAAAAGCATCGTCGACCTCAACATGGTCCGGCAGATCCGGATCGACCAAGGCCGGGTCGACGTCGAGGTGGCGCTGACCGTCCAAGGCTGCCCGCTCCACCAGCGGATTGCAGACGATGTGCGGGCGGCGGTGTTGGCGTTGCCCGAGGTGGAGTCGGTGGCGGTCCACCTCGACAGCATGTCGGAGGCGGAACGGCGCGAGGCGTTTGCCCGCGCTTGGGGTCGGCCGCCGGCGGCCAGTGCCGAATCCGAACCCGCGCTGCTCTCGCCGGAAAGCCCCACCGCGATCGTGGCGGTGGCCTCCGGTAAAGGAGGGGTGGGCAAGTCGACCGTCACCGCCAATTTGGCGGTGGCCTTAGCTCGCCTCGGCAGTCGGGTGGGACTGATGGACCTGGACATCTATGGCTTCAGTCAAGGAAGGATGTTTGGACAGCGGGAGAAACCGCGGCTGACTGCGGACCAGCGGATCGCCCCGTGGCACGCCTACGGGGTCGACCTGGTTTCCATGAGCATGTTTGTCCCCGAAGACCAGGCCATCATTTGGCGTGGACCGATGCTGGGAAAGGCGATGCAGCAGTTTTTTGCCGACGTGGCCTGGCCTGCCCTCGACTTTCTCCTCATCGACCTGCCGCCCGGCACCGGCGACGTCGCTCTGGACATCGCCCAGCGAGTGCGGCGAGCCCAACTGGTACTGGTCACCACCCCGCAGGCGGTGTCCACCCACGTGGCCCGGCGAGCCGCAGAAGTGGCGCAACGGGCTGAACAACCGATCCTGGGAGTGATCGAAAACATGTCCTGGGTCACTTGCCCTCACGGCGACCGCCTGCCGGTCTTCGGCCAAGGCGGGGGGCAGGCGCTGGCCGAGGCCCTGGGCGTCCCCCTGCTCGGCCAAGTTCCCCTAGAGCCGGCGGTACGCCAGGGCGGGGACGAAGGAAGGCCAATCGTCGACGCCGCTCCGGATTCCGAAGCGGCCCAAGCCTTCCTCCACATCGCCACCCAGCTGCGCACCGCGGTCTGGGCTCAGGCCTCGGAGGCCTCCACTCGCCCGTAACGGTCTTCCAGGCGCACCACATCGTCAAGCTCCGGGGTTGACACCTCGATGACGTCGAGATCGGTGATCGCCGTCAGCCGGTGTCGGGTATTCGGCGGAATCTCTACCGCCTGGCCCGGTTTGAGCTGCTGGATGGCATCCCCCAGCTGAATCTCCGCCACCCCGGAGATGACCAACATGCTCTCATGTTTTTGGCGATGGTATTGCAGGCTTAGCGATTCCCCTCGGTTGACATGAATCCACTTCCCGGCGTAACGGTCGGTCACCGCCCACCACAGCTCGTAACCCCACGGTTTTTCGACCCGCTTCACGCTCGGCCTCCCTCCGGCAACTCCCCTCGGATCCTCTCCCATTATAGCGGGAGCACGGCTAGGGCGCCGGAGAAAATCGATCGGTCGAGCGCATATGGTTGGGCTTGCCCGAGGTCAAGCGAACCGCCGCCGTCACCCCCCCGAAGGCGGCATCGGTTCGCTCCGAGGCCAAGGTTCGCCCGCCGTGCTGCACCGAGACCTGCAACAGACCTTGGGCCTGGGTCTTTTGGATGGTCAACGAGACCATCACCGTCCCCGCCCCCACCAGGTACTGGGCCGGGGTGACGCCGGAGACCCGCCGCAGCACCGAGTTCCCGCGGGCGTTGACCGACACGTAGTTGCCCCGAAAATGCACGCCCCGGTCGCCTTCCACGCGAATCACGAACCCGGCGTTGGCCGGCGTCTCGTTGTGCCGCAACACGTAGTACCCCGCCAAGACCAGAGCGGCCAACAGGACCCCCACCACGACCCTCCAAGCCATCCGCTGTCGAACCATCTCTCTCCCCCCAGCGGGTAGCCTGCCCGAAAAGCCGGCCCCTCCATGCGGGCCCCGGCAGCGCATAAAAAACGCCCCGAGCAGTGCTCGGGGCGCTGGCCTACTCCAAGCACCTACAACCCGGGATGATGGAGCAACACGTCGATCACCATCGCGGCAAAGACCGCGGTCAGGTACCACAGCGACAGGAAAAACGTCCCCCGCGCGACCTTGACCTCCCCGTCTGGCTCGCCCAGCAGGCGGATGCAGGCCAACAGCAGCGCCGCCCCGGAGGCGCCCGCCACCATCAGGTACAGCGGCCCCACCCAATGACCGAGACCCAGGCCCAACGAAACCGGCAGCAAGCTCGCCGCATAGCCCAGCATCTGCCTTTTGGTGGCCCGAGCTCCGGCGGTCACCGGCATCATCGGCACCCCCGCCCGCCGGTAATCCTCTTGGCGGTACAACGCCAAGGCCCAAAAGTGAGGCGGAGTCCACAGGAAGACGATGAGAAACAGGATGATGGCAGGAAGCGCGAGATGGCCGGTCACCGCGGCCCAGCCCACCAGCGGGGGAAAGGCCCCGGCCCCCCCGCCGATCACGATGTTCTGAGGCGTATAGCGTTTGAGCCACATGGTGTAGACCAACACGTAATACAGGTAGCCCGCGAACGACAGCAGCGCCGCCAACGCACCCACCCGGGTCCACAACCACACGAAGGAGATCGCCTGAAGGCCCACTCCCAGCCACAGGGCTCGCTCCGGGGCCACCCGCCCGGCGGGGATCGGACGACGCCGGGTCCGTTCCATCAGCCCGTCGATGTCGGCGTCAAACCACATGTTAACGGCGTGGGCTCCGCCCACCGAAAGGGCCAGCCCTCCCAGCGCGCTGACCGTGAGCCCCAGGGGAGGAAGCCCTTGCGCCGCCACCACCATCGCGCAGTAGGCGGTGATCAGCAAGAGCGCCATAATCCGTGGCTTGACCAGGACCAGCGCGTCCTGCAGGGTGGCCGCCACCTGGGCCAGCCACCGGCCCTCGGCGGCCGCCACCCCCTCGCCTAACATCCATCCACTACCGGTGCGGCCCTTTGCCGTCGCCATCGGACCACCTTCTTTCTAGTGCCGGGACCCGACCCGGCCGCTCCCTACTTGACCGAGGAGGTCAGATACGCCACCACTCCCTGCACCTGATCCGGACTTAAGTTCAAGTTGGGCATGGTCGCCCCCTTCCAGACCCCGGCCGGATCGGCGATCCAGCGGGCCAGCCAGGCGGCATTGGTCGGTTGCCCGCCCGGAACCACGTTAAGCTGTCCGGCCATCACCTGGTTCAGATTGGGCCCGATGGTACCGCCCTTGCCGTTGACGGTGTGGCAGGAGACGCACTGCTGAGAGACGATCTGCTCGCCCAAGGCCACCAGCTGGGCGTGGCTCAAGGGCTTGGACTGGGTGGAAGGCGGGGTGTAGCTGGTCATCACCTCGACCGAGCCCAAGACCACCACCAGGGCCAGGAACACCCCATAGGCGAAGAAGGTTTGATAACTGCGCCGTCCGGTATTCAGGTGCATAAACAGCCAGGTCTGCAAGAAGACCTGGATCGCCGCCAACACCAGGATGATGGGGATGACGTAGTGCTTGAAGGCGGCCTGGGTGAACACCACGTAGAAGGCGATGGCGGTCAGTACCAGGGAGCCCACTCCCACCGCCACGTACATCCCGGTGTGCGCGCCTTCCCGGGGCGCTTTATGCTCAATGCCCGAGGCCATGCCTACGCCACCTTTCCCATCAAGTAGACCACGGTGAAGATGATAACCCACACCACGTCGACAAAATGCCAGTACAACCCCAGCACCTTGACCTTTACCGCGGCCTCCTCCACAAACTCGCGTTTGAACGAGAAGAACAGCAAGGAAATCAGCCAGAAGGCGCCGAACAGGACGTGCAGCCCGTGAAACCCGGTCAGGGTAAAGAAGGCCGACCCTGAAGGCGCCGAGTTGAGTCGGAAGCCTTCGGCATACAGGTGATGGAACTCAAAGGCCTGCATGCCGGCGAAGGCCAGTCCCAAGATGGCGGTGACCACCAGCCAAAACCGAAACCCGCCGTAGTTTTGCTTAAGCACCTGCGCATAGCCCAGCGCCATGGTCAGACTGCTGGAAAGCAGGGTGACGGTGGCGACAAAGGTCAGGGGCAGGTCGATCAGCTTGCCGAGGCTGGGTCCCCCGTTATTCTGGTTGTGCAACAGGAGGAAGGTAGCGATCAGCGAGGCGAAGAACAGGCTCTCCGCCGAAAGCCAGATCCACACCCCCAGCACGGAATTGTCAGGGGCGGCCGGCATCTCCATCTCTACCGGGTGGGTGCCGATTGGAGGATGCATCTCAGCCATCCGCACGCACCCCCTCTATATGGTGGGGCCGCACGAAGTACCCGTGGTCGACCGTGAACATCGACCGGTAGATCCCCACCGCCACGAAACCAAACCCGATGATGTCCAGCACCAGCGAGTGGAGAATCAAGCCGTACCCGGCGACGATGATCGACAGCGCCAAGAACAGCGGCATGGCCGTGGGGGACGGCATGTGAATCGTTCCGGGGGGGCCGTGATGCTCTTCCGGGGCGGGCAGCATCCGCCCGTTCCCGTACCGCTTTTCCACCCAGAAGGCGTCCAGCCCGCGGACTAAGGGAATGTACTCGAAGTTGTAGGCCGGGGGCGGCGAGGGGATAGCCCACTCCAAGGTGCGCCCGTCCCAGGGGTCGGCGGCGGCCAACTCACCGTGACCGTAGGACCACAAGACGTTGATGGCCCCGATGATCATCCCCGCGGTCAGGATGTAGACGCCGTCGGTGGAGATGCTGTTCCACAGGGTCAACCCGAGGTGCGGCGCGTAGGTGTAGATCCGGCGCGGCATCCCCATCAGCCCCAAGAAGTGCATGGGGAAGAAGGTCACGTTAAAGCCGATGAAGACCAGCCAGAACTGCCACTTGCCGAGCCGCTCGTTGAGGAAGCGGCCGGTGTACTTGGGGAACCAGTAATACATGCCGGCAAAGATGGCAAACAAGGTCCCGCCGATCAGGACGTAGTGGAAGTGGGCCACCACAAAGTAGCTGTTATTAAACTGCAGGTCGGCCGGCGCCAGCGCCAACATCACGCCGCTCATCCCACCGACCACGAACGTGATCAGAAAGCCGAACACCCAGTGCATGGCGGTGTTCATCCGCACCTGTCCGCCCCACATGGTGGTCAACCAGTTGAAGATCTTCACCCCGGTCGGCACCGCGATCAACATCGAGGAGAGGGCGAAGATGGAGTTCACCCACGGGCCGTAGCCGAGGTCAAACATGTGGTGCACCCAGACCATGAAGGAGAGGAAGCCGATGGCCATCACCGAGAGCACCATGGTGGTGTAGCCGAACAAAGGCCGGCGAGACATCACCGGCACCACCTCGGAGATGATGCCAAAGGCGGGCATGATCAGGATGTAGACCTCGGGATGGCCGAACACCCAGAACAGGTTGGCCCACAAGAGCGGACTGCCTCCCGCCGAGACCGTAAAGAAGTGCGCCCCAAACAGCCGGTCAAAGGTCTGCAGGAACAGGTTGACGGTGAGCGGCGGGAAGGCAAAGACGATTAAGAGCGAGGTGACGAAGGTCGCCCAGACAAACATGGGCAAGCGCAGCCAACTCATTCCCGGGGCACGCAGGTTGATGATGGTGGTGAGGAAGTTGATCCCGGTCATCAACGTCCCGATCCCGGAGATCTGCAGCCCGATGTCGTAGAAGTCTACCCCAGGACCTGGGCTAAACTCCCCGGCGGAAATCGGCACGTAGTTGAACCATCCGGCGTCGGGCGCCCCCCCGAAGAACCAGGAGGTGTAGAGCATCAGCCCGCCCCCGATGAACAGCCACAGACTTAAGGCGTTCAGGCGAGGGAAGGCCACGTCGCGGGCGCCGATCTGAATCGGGACCACCAGGTTGATGAACCCGATCAACAGCGGCATCCCGGCCAGGAAGACCATGGTGACCCCGTGCATGGTAAACAGCTGATTGAAGAGCGCCGCGCTCACCACGTGGGCATCCGGCTGCGCCAGTTGCAGCCGCATCAAAAACGCCTCGATGCCGGCCAGCAAAAAGAAGAACAGTCCGGCGCCCATGTACATCTGGCCGATCCGCTTGTGGTCGACGGTGGTAAGCCAACTCCAGAGCCCGCGCGGCTCCTCGTCGCCGGTCACCACCACCTGCCCGCCTCCGTGCCAGACGCGCTCCGAATGCGTTGCCATCCTGATGCCTCCTTTTCCACCCTCCACCTGACTCACACCGACCCGGACGGAGCCGGCGTCTTCAAGCTCTGCAAAAAGGCGACGAGGGCTTTAATCTTGTCCGGGCTAAGATGCAAGTTGGGCATCAGCGAGCCCGGTTTCACGGCTTGGGGATCCTTGAGCCACGCCGCCAAATCCTGCGCGTCGTTGGGAAGCAGGTTGCCGGCAATCATCTGTCGCTGGGCCAAGTTGGTCAGGTTGGGTCCCACCACGCCCACGAACGAGGTGCCTCCGATGGTGTGGCAGCTGCTGCACTGTTCGCTGGCGAAATACTTCTCGCCCTGCTGGGCCAGCGCCGAGGTCGGCTGGACCACCGGGTGTTCCATCTGCTGCTCCCACTGGGCGAACTTCGCCGGCGGCTCGGCCACCACCAAAAGCCGCATGTCGGCGTGGCCGGTCCCGCAGAACTCCGCGCATTGGCCTTTGTAAGTCCCAGGCTGGTCGGCCTCGATCCACATGATGTTGGTCCGCCCAGGCACCAACGCCGTCTTGCCACCCAGGCGCGGGATCCAAAAGGCGTGGATGACGTCCGCAGAGGTCAGGACCAGCTCCACCTTCTGGCCGACCGGGATGTGCAGTTCGTTGGCGGTGACGATATTGGTCCCGGGGTAGGAGAACGACCACCAATACTGATGGCCGACCACGTTGACCTTCAGCACATTCTTGCCTTCCGGCGCCGCCAGGACGAAGGAATCCCGCACCGTTCCCACCGCCAACAGGGCCAAAAGGATAAACGGCACGATCGTCCACAACAATTCCAGACGGGTGCTGCCCTCCCACTGGGGCGGCAATTCCGTTTGCCCTCGCCAGCGGAAGCGCAACAGTATCACCAGCAGGGCTCCCGCCACCACCACGAAGACCAGCGTCATCACCCAGATGCTGGAATCGATCAACCCCAGCTGATCCTGAGCCACCGGTCCGGCGGGATTCAACATCGATTGCGGCGCATCAATCAGCCCGCAGCCACTTAAGGCAGCTGGCAGCAAGACCGCCCACGGTAGAAAGCGCCGAATCCTTCGCGCGCGCTCCGATGCCACCCGACATTCGCCCCCAATTTCTGATCCCGATATGTGTAATGCCCTCTCCAGGGCCCCGGTATAGGTTTCCGGTTCCTCCACCCGTCGGACCGCCGGCTTAATCTCGAGTTAACCCGCTTCTCGACTCACCTTGCGCCCCGCGCGGCGGTTCTGAAACCTCGGTAGAATAGTAGAAAACAGCAGTTGAATTCTATCCTTCCTGCCATTGCGCTGTCAACCGAGGGGGGCCGACCCAGAGCGACGGCCCCAAGGGGCTTTGCGCCCCGGCAACGGATTGGGCGCGACCCCAAACAGGACCGCTCCCACCATCGAGGCCACCGCCACCGCGCCAAACATCCCGGTGAACCCCCGTCCTCCGGCCGCGGCGGCGGTCAGTAACACCGGGCCAGCGGCCAGCCCAATCGAGCGAAATACGGCCATCAAGGCCAACGCCTGCCCGGCCTGGTTTTCTCGATACAGGCCGATCCCGATCCGGTTGAGCGGTGCTCCCATGGTAAAGGCGGTGCCCATCCCCATCACCGCCATCGCCACCAGAAAGCGGAGGGTGTGGAGGCCCGGCCAGGCCAACAGCACCCCCCCCAGCGTGGCCGCCAACAGCCCAATCACCAGCACCGGCTTGGGCCCCATGCGGTCGACCAAGACCCCTCCGGCCCCGGACAGGGCGGCCCCGCTCAAGGCGGCCGGCAAGAGGGCCAGCCCCGAGTCCAACACGCTGTAGTGCAAGGCCTCTTGGCCCAAGGTGGGCACGAACACCGCCGAGGCCATGTCGAGCCCAATGAGGGCCGCCCCCACCATCACCGCCAGCCCGACCGGGCTGGCCAGCGGCTCCGTCTCCAAAAAGGGCTCGGCCGCGCGGTGCTGCCGCCAGGTAAACACGATGGCCAGGACCACCGCCAAAAGCAGAAAAGCCCAGCGCCAGCGGCTGGTTACCATGATCCACAACAGCCCTGCGGCCAACAAGGCGGAGAAGGCCAATCCGCCCACCCAGTCGGGCATGGGACGCGCTTCCCGTTGGGCTGAGGGTAGTCGCCGAGCCGCCCAGAGGGTGACCAGGACCACCGGCACGTTGACCCAAAACACCGAAGCCCACCCCAAAAACTCCCCCAATGCTCCTCCGACCACCGGGCCCAAGATGGCTGCCACGCCAAACACCGCGCCGAACATCCCCAGTGCCGTCCCCTTCTTCTCCGGCGGGAAATGGCGCAAAGACTCGGCTTGGGCGTTGGGGTAAACCGCCCCGGCACCTGCCCCTTGAATCAGGCGGGCCACCACAAAGATGCCAAAGGAGGGCGCCACCGCCGCCAAGGCGGAGGCTGCGCCAAACGCCACCACCCCATAGCGGTACAGCCGCTGGTGGCCGAGCCGGTCTCCCAAGGCCCCGGCCAGGACCGTGCTGGCCACGTAGGTGACGGTGTAGGCCGAGACGGTCCACCCCACCCAAGCCAGGGGAATGTGAAACCCTCGCATGAGAAGAGGAAAAATCGGGCCGACGATGTTGTTGTCGAGCGCCCCGATAAACACCCCTAACAGATAGATGCCGACAATCCCCCAGGGGATGGCTTGGTTTGGCTCAGGCCGCGTAGCCCGTCGACGCACCCTGCATGTCCCTCCTCTCAGCTCGGCCCTGGCTCAAAACAAGATGGCCCGGGTCACCGAGCCAGTGGTCCCCGGCGGGAAGATGATGTAAAGGAGGAGAAAGACCATCAGTCCAGTCCCGGCCGCCACAAACCACAGGGAGGCCGTCCACGGCCCCACCCGCCGGTGCCGCTGGAAATTGGCCCGCAACGCGTAGCGCAAGGTGATGACGCCCAAGATCCCGGCCACCGTGGACAACACCACGTGCACCTGGAGAAACCCCAAATACCACGGCAACCAGCGCGCCGGACCTCCGAAGCTGGTATCCCCAACGGTAAGCGTTTTCACCGCGTAGCTCACGAAAAACAGGGCCCCTAAGGTCGCCCCGGTCAACATGCTTCGTCGGTGCCGCTCCCGCTGCTGTCGGCGGATGTAGTACCAGCCCAGGGCCACCGATGCGGCGCTGGACAGCATAAAGGCCTCGTTTAAGTCCGGCAAGAACCATTGCCAAAACATCGTGGCCATCCCCTCTCGCTCCGCTTGCCGACCTGGGCAGCCGGCCCGGTTAAACTCTCCTACAAGCCGACTACACCTCGGTACAGATGGTATGCCGGCTCGCGGGCGCTGTCAATTCGGTCGGGCCAGCGCGGTGTAGATGGCCGCGTTGCCCACCACCCGCTCCACCCGCCACCCGTTTTTCTCAAGATAAGGGACCAGGCGCTCGCGGGGCTGATAGTGGGGGTCCGGCCAAAATTCGGTGATGGCCAAAAGCCCCGCCGGGCTTAGAACCCGGCGCACCTCCGCTAAGGCCCGGGGGCGGTCGTAGGGCGGGATCTCCCCGAACACCGCCACCATCACCACCCGGTCCAGGCTGTGGCTCGGCCACGGCAGCTCGGTGGCGCGGGCCACCGCCAGTTCCGCGGAGAGGGAGCGGGAGGCCAAGCGTTGGCTGGCCATCGCCACCGCCTGCGGTTGGATGTCGATGCCGTAGGTGCGCCCACTGGGGCCGACCGCCCGACTTAGGGCCTCTAACACCACCCCGGTCCCTACGCCCACCTCGGCCACCTGAAGGCCGGCCAGCGGGCCTAAGGCCTTGAGCACGTGTTGGGGGCCAAACCACCAACGGCGGAAGGGGTTGTTGAGGAAAAACCGCTCGAAACGGGCCGGCATCGGCCGCGGACGCATCTGCCCCTCCAGGCGCACCGCCACCCACCCGGCGACCACCAGCGCAACGATGGCCACTCCCCACACCTTCAGCGCCCTCCTTCATCTAGCTTGCTCCCGCCACGCAAAGCGCCCGCGGTATACAAATCTCAGGTTCATGGTATCATAATCCACGTCTTGGCTTGGTTGGGGCGGCTCTGAGCCCCTCCACCGGACAACTTCTCGTAGTAAGGAGCGAAGTCGTGAACACCACCAAGACCTTGAAGGTGGGAGATGCAGCGCCCGACTTTGAGCTGCCCACCAAAGATAAGCAGGTGATTCGCCTGTCGGATTACCGTGGGCGCAAAAACGTGGTCTTGCTGTTCTACCCACTGGCCTGGACGCCTGTTTGAACCAACGAAATGCCGGCCTACAACCGGGAGCTTCCGGAATTTGACCGGCTGGATACCCAGGTACTGGGTATTAGTGTCGACTCGGTTCCTTGCAACACCGCTTGGGAGAAATCCCTTGGGGGCCTGGACTACCCGCTGTTATCCGACTTCTGGCCGCACGGCAAGGTGGCCCAAGACTACGGCGTGTTGCGCGAACAAGGGTTCGCGGAGCGCACCGTGATCGTCATCGACAAGCAGGGCACCATCCGCTATATCGACGTCCACGACATCGGCCAGGTGCCTGAACCGGGGCCGGTGCTCGAGTTCATCCGTTCTATGTAAGACCCGCGGGAGCGGGGCGCGCCATCCCACACGGTCGGCGGGGGCCGCGCGTGGCCCCCGCCGCTTTTTCCCTAGACTTTTTCCAGGAACCCGGCCCCGGAGGCGCGAGGATTGCGCGTGCGCCGCCAATTGACGGTCGGCCGGATGGCCTCCCAGTTTACGCGGTCGCGGTGGCGTTCGATGACCTGAAAGAGGGATTGGATCAAGGTCTCGGAAAGCTTGTGCGGCACCAGCCCTAGCTCCACCAGCTTGGTGTGGCGAGCGTGATAGTAGTGGGAGAGCGCCTCGGTGCGGGGATTGTCGACGTACTCGACGGTGGAGGGCCCGGGCCAGGTCCGGCTGACCAGTTCCGCCAACTGGTTGATTGAGAATTCCTCAGTAAACTGGTTAAACACCCGGTACTCCCCGCGAGCCGGGGGGTTGGCGATCGCAAGCTCGATACAGCGCACGGTGTCGCGAATGTCCAAAAAGCCCCGGATCTGGGTGCCGTGGCCGTAGACGGTGATGGGATGGCCCAAGACCGCCTGGATGCAGAAGCGATTGAGGACCGTCCCGAACACGGCGTCGTAATCCAGGCGGGTCGCCAGGTCGGGATGTCGCACCGATTGCTCCGTCTCCACCCCGTAGACCACGCCTTGGTTGAGGTCGGTCGACCTTAAGCCAAAGTTCTTGCAGGCGAAATGGATGTTGTGACTGTCGTGGACCTTGGAGAGGTGGTAGAAGGAGCCCGGCTGTTTGGGAAAGGGCAGGACGTCCTTGCGCCCGCGATGCTCGATCTCAATAAAGCCCTCTTCGATGTCAATGTTGGGCGTGCCGTACTCGCCCATCGACCCCAATTTGACCAAGTGGATATCGGGATCGAGTTCGGCGATGGCGTAGATCACATTTAAAGTCCCGACCACGTTGTTGACCTGGGTGTACACCGCGTGCGCGCGGTCGATCATCGAGTACGGAGCGGAACGTTGTTCGGCAAAGTGCACCACCGCTTGCGGTCGAAATTCGCCGATGATCCGGTAGACGAACTCCGGATCCCGCAAGTCCCCGACGAAGAGCCCGATCTCGCGCCCCGTCACGTTTTTCCACGTGCGAACGCGCTGGTGCAGGGTGGCAATCGGGACCAGGCTTTCGACGCCAAGCTCGGCGTCGTAGAGCCGCCGCACAAAGTTGTCTGCCACCGCCACCTCAAATCCGCGGTCGGAAAGATACATGGCCGTGGGCCAGCCCAGATAACCATCGCCACCTAATACCAATACCTTCACAAGGTCACCCCTACGCGCCGGTTGGACCGCCGCCCGATTTCCTTACCCATGTAAACCCGTTAGGCTGCGCACCCCTGCGATGGGTCGCCACCGGAACCACCGTTTCGGATCGGACAACCAACTTCCAGCATACGCCCCGCCTGGTTCCGACGTAAGCGCTTGGGCCACAAATTCAGCAAAACTTATCGTTTGAGCGATCCCGGTCCCCCGTCGATTTCCCAAGAGCCTTCGTAATTATACCATGCGCCGTCCGGCCGATAGCACCCCGCAGGGCTCCGGATGCCGCGCTTGGCCTGCCCCGGGCAAGGCGGGCGCCCCCGCCACACCCCCCGATGGTTCCCAATCCTTTACGGCCCCCGTATAATCGTCTTAAGGAACTTTTGAACGATCCTCGCGAGGTTGCGCGAGTGACCGTTGGTTGCGGAGCACCGAAAGACCGGGCGGCGGAAGGGAGGCGTCGGCCATGACCGCAGACGTGGCATCGGAATCCTGGTATTCGGCCAGGCGGCTCGCCTGGGCATTCTGGTTGGGCCTGTTCGGCTTTGTCATCCAGGGGCTGGGCGGGGCCGAAATCGGTAGCATGGCGGTGATGGCCAACGCCGGGCACCTCTTGGCCGACCTGGGAGGGGTGGGGTTGGCCTGGTGGGCGGCCCACCTGGAGATGGCTCCTCCCACCTGGAGAAACACCTACGGCTACCGGCGCAGCGGAATCGTGGCCGCCCTGGTCAACAGCCTGATTCTCATCCTGATCGCCCTTGGCATCATCGCGGGGGCCGGCTTTGACCTGCTCCACCCTCATCCGGTACCGGCGAACAGCATGAGCGTCTTGGCCTTCCTCGGGCTGGCCATCAACGCCGTCGGGGCCTGGGTGGTCAAACCCGACCACGGTCTGGACCTGAATCGGCGCGCGGTCTTCTGGCACCTGATTGGCGACGGGCTTGGCTCCTTGGCAGTGGCCGCGGCCGCCGGACTTCAGGCGGTGACGGGATGGGCTGGATTTGACCCCTTGGCCGCGATGGCCATCGCCGCCTTGGTGGGGTGGATGGGGATTCGCATCGGCCGCGAGAGCATCGATATCCTGATGGAGGCCACCCCGCGGGGCATTGAACCCTATGCCGTCCTGCAGGCCCTTTTGGCCGACGAGGCGGTGCTGGAGGTGCACCACCTTCACATCTGGGCCATCGCTCCGGACCACAACGCGCTGTCCGCCCACGTACGCCTGAAGGATATGCCCTTGAGCCAAGGGCAGGCACTGCTCGACCGCTGCCAGAAGATGTTGCAGAGTCGGTTTCGCATCGGCCACGTGACCTTGCAGCTCGAGACCGAGGTGCACGAGGGGGCCGAAGAGTGTGGCAAGCCGTCTTCTCGCTGACTGCCCGAGAACCCGGCAGTCGGCCTAGGACCTTCAACCGGTGGCCTGCGGGCGGTATCCTGGCCGGGTGCTCCGACCTGCCTTAGCCCGGGCAAAGGAAGCAGCCCGCTTCCCCGAATAAATGGGAACGGCCGTGGATAGCGCCCATTCCACCGCACCAGCGATGGCCCTGCAGGAGGAAGGGGGGAAGTGGTCGCTCCGCCACCCGGTCACGGGAAGCCCGGACGACCGCGCGGGGAAGTGAGCACCCCAAGTCAAGAGGACTACCTCGAGGTGATTTGCCGGCTGGTGGAGGCCAAGGGCTACGCCCGGGTCAGCGACATCGCAGACGCCTTGCAGATCAGCCAACCCTCGGTCAGCAAGATGATCCGCCGCCTGAATCAAGACGGGCTTTTGGAAGTGGAGCGCTACCGGGGGTTTACCCTCACCGCCAAGGGGCGAGAGCAGGGGGGGCTCTTGGTCCGCCGCCACTCCATCTTAGAACGATTTCTCAAGAATCTGGGCATGACCGACCGAGCAGTGGTCTGGCGGGATGTGGAGGGGATTGAACATTTTGTCAGCCCGGTGACCCTCGCTCGCTTGCAGGCCCTCAACGGATTCATTGAAGCCCATCCCGACTGGTGGCAACGCTTTCTGGCGGCTTGTCCGATGGTTGAGGAGGGCGCTCATCCCGTCGAGGATGCTCCCCAGGCGCCCTGACCTCCTTGGTTCCGGGAAGAGCTCGCACAAGATGGTGCGAGAGCGCGGACCAGTTTGTTATGATAGCCTAGGGTTTTCGCTGTCGAATCGGCCTTGAACTCGGCGAATTCTGTCAGGGGGATGGAGTTTGTATCGTCTCCGCATTCAGACCCGGCCACGCTACGTCTTGCGACGGCGCCGGCGCCCTTGGGCCGTGTTGTTGCTGTTTTTAGCCGCCTTGAGCCTGGCCTGGGCCACCGTCGAACGCCATCCGCAACCCCGGGCGAGCGCGCACTACGTCACCTACGCCAAGCCGCTGATGGTCCAACCGGCGCCCCGTGCGCTGCCCGACCCTCCCTTCCCCATCCCTGAGAGTTCAGGCGCGCTCTGGGTGGTGGACAGCCATCAACTGCTGTGGGATAAAAATCCCCATCTGGTGCTGCCGCTGGCCTCCACCACCAAACTGATGACCGCCTATCTGGTGCTGCAGCGGTTAAACCCCGAGGCGCCGGTCACCATCTCCCCGGAAGCCGCAGGCACCGGCGGCTCGGAGATTTTCATGCAGCCCGGCATGACCTTCACCGTGCGCCAGCTCCTCTACGCGCTCTTGATGGCCTCGGCCAACGATTCCGCGGTGGCCTTGGCGGAAGCCACTTCCGGGCAGGTATCCCGTTTCGTGGCGGAGATGAACGCCACCGCCCGGGACTGGGGGCTGACCCACCTCCGCTTTGCCGACCCGGCCGGGCTTTCGGACCAGTCGCAGGGGACCGCCTGGGACCTTTCGGTGCTCGCCTTTAAGGACCTGGAGTCTCCGCTGTTCCGCCAAATCGTGGCCACTCAACGGATCGCCTTGCCCTATAACCCCCAGGTGTACAACTTAAACGGCCTGCTGTTCCGCGACCCTTCGGTGATCGGGCTGAAGACCGGATGGACCAACGCCGCCGGATTTACGGTGGTGTTTGCCGCCACCCGCCAGGTCGACGGCCACCCGGTGACCCTCTTGGGCGTGTTGATGCATGGCCAGCACGGCTTCCCCTCGGTCTACCGGGACGCCGAAGCCTTGTTGAACTGGGGTTTTGCCCAGGTCCAGGCCAACGCCGCCGGAACCGGTCAATCTCCCCGCGCATAGGCTGAATCAGCGCCTTAGGGGCGCAAGCCTTGCACAAATGGGGGGGATGGTTGATTGCCCGCATCCTGGTTAGATCCCCATTCCATCTGGGAGCACGCCAGCATGGAATCCTGGCCGGCCGAGTCGATCGTCGCCTGGGCGGTGGAGACGTTCGGGCCCCACTTGACGGTGGCCTCCAGTTTCGGTGCCGAAGACATGGTGTTGATCGACCTGATCGCCTGCCACAAGCCGCCGCCTGAGGTCTTCTACCTAGACACCGGCCTCTTTTTTCCCGAGACCTACGCCTTGATTGAGGACGCAGCCCGTCACTACCAGCTCCAACCGCTCCGCGTCGCGCCGGCCTTGACCCTGGCCGAACAGGCCAAAGCCTTTGGCCCGGCGCTGTGGGAGAAAGACCCCGACCGCTGCTGCTCCTTGCGCAAGGTCGAGCCGCTGCGCCGCCACTTGGCCGGCAAATCGGCCTGGATGACGGGAATTCGCCGCCAACAGGCGCCGACCCGAGCCCGGGCTCGGGTCTTGGAATGGGACGCTCGCTTTCAGCTGTGGAAAGTCAACCCCTTGGTCTACTGGACCACCGAGGAGGTTTGGACTTACCTGCGCGAGCACCAGGTGCCCCACAATCCGCTGCACCACCAGGGATACCCCAGCATCGGATGCATGCCGTGTACCACGGCGGTGCAAGCCGGCGAGGACCTGCGAGCAGGCCGCTGGCGAGGGCAGGTGAAGACGGAATGTGGACTGCATCAGTAGCCCCGGCGGCCACCTCCTGGTTGCCAGAGGCATGGGCGCAACGCTGGAAGGAACGCTTGGCCAAAGCTCCTGCGGTCGAACTCGATGCCCTCCATTACTGGGACGTCATCGGACTGGGCACCGGAGTGATGGCGCCTCTGACCGGCTTCATGAACCGAACCACCGTGCAAGCAGTCTTGGAGAGCTGGCGGCTGGATTCGGGAGCGGTTTTCCCTCTGCCGATCACCCTCCCCGTCCCTCCTGAGGTCTCCCGACAGGCTCGCGCCCCAGTGGTCGGTTTGGTCTACCAGGGCAAGACGGTAGCCGCGATGAGCGTGGAGGACGTGTTTTGGCTGGAGCCTGAGGAGGAGGCGAAGGCGGTCTACGGCACCTTAGACCCCCAGCACCCGGGCGTGCGCCAGACCTTGGGTCAAAGCCCGGTGCGGCTGGCCGGCGCGGTCACGCTGCTGGAGCCCCTGCCTGGGCCGGTGGCGCCGATCTGGACGCCGGCGGCGATGCGGGCGGCCCTCAAGGAGCGAGGGTGGAGGACGGTGGCCGCCTTTCAAACCCGCAACCCACTGCATCGGGCGCACGAATACCTGCACAAAGTGGTCTTGGAGTGGGTGGATGGCCTGGTGCTCCATCCTTTGGTGGGCGCCACCAAGTCGGACGACGTCCCGGTGGAGGTGCGTTGGCGCGTCTATCAGGCCCTGTTGGAGGAGTACTACCCCCAAGAGCGCGTGCTGTTGAGCGGCTACCCGGTGGCCATGCGTTACGCCGGGCCCCGCGAGGCGGTGTTCCACGCCATCACCCGGCGCAACTACGGCTTTACCCACTTCATCGTCGGTCGCGACCACGCGGGAGTCGGCAACTACTATCCGCCGGACGCGGCCCATAAGGCTCTGGCCCGGTTCACCCCTAGCGAGCTTGGAATCGCCATCATCGCCGGCGAGCAGGCCTTTTTCTGCCGACGATGCCAGGCCATGGCCTCCTCCCGCACCTGTCCGCACGACCCAGGGTGGCGCGAGCACCTCTCCGGCACCCGGGTGCGGACCGCGCTGGCCAGGGGCGAAAGCCTTCCCCCCCACCTGATCCGGCCGGAGGTGCAGGCCATCTTGCGCCGATACTACCAGAGTCTGGCCCCGGTGGACGGCGGATGAGGCCGGCCAGGCCTAGCCGGGTTGGGCGGTGGGGAGCAGCTTGGCCACCCAGGCCCGAAGGTGGTCCACCTCCTCCGGGATGACCGCATGACCCATTTGGTACGCGTGAAACTCCACGGAGGCGTTAAGCCCTTCCAGGCGCTGTTTTGCCGCCTCCCCCCAGGCGTACGGCAGGACCGGATCTTGCCGCCCATGGCCCCAAAAAATCGGCAGGCCGGCGAGAGCGCCGGGATGAGAAAGGGTGAGCCCCTCCGGCAGATAGCCGCTTAAAGCCGCCACCCCTTGCAGGTGGGGCACCTCCAGGCTCCCGGCCGCCGCCACCGCCATCAAGGCCCCCTGACTGAAGCCGATGAGGAGGAGCGGCCGGGCCAGGCTCGGCCAACGCCGGGGAAGCTCCTCCAGCAGGGCCTCCAGGTAGGCCAGCCCCTGCTGGAAGCTCTCCGGCTCGGGCTCCCCCAGCGCCTTCAGGTCATACCAGGCGTACCCAGGCCGCATGGGATGGGGGGCGCGCGCTGAGACCAGGTCAAACGACTCCCCCCATCCCGCCAACAGCGGCAGGAGGTCGAACTCGTCGGCGCCCCGGCCGTGCAAGAGGAGCACGGTGGCGCGGCCTTCGCCGCTCACGTGCGGCCGAATCAGGTAGTACGGACGCCCTGTGGTCATTCCTGGTCTCCCTTCTCCGGGTCTTTGGCGGAGGCAAAAGGCGGCAACTCCGAGCGGGCCAGGGCGGCATCCAAGGCCTCGTACTCGAAGTAGCCGATCAGCTGGTAGAGCGCTTCCCGGGTCTGCATGGCACCCAGCAGCGAGACCTGGGTCCCGGTGCGGGCCAGCGTCTCGTACCCCAACGCCATGGCCTGGGCGGCCAGCCTGAGCGCGGTGACCGGAAAGATCACCATGTCGTATCCCAACGCGCCGAATTGGGCCAGCGACAGGTACGGCGTGCGGCCGAACTCGGTCATGTTGGCCAACAGCGGCCCCGCCACGGCCTGGCGAAAACGGGCGAACTCCGCCTCGGAGGTCAACGCCTCCGGGAAGATGGCATCGGCGCCGGCCGCGCGATAGGCCTGGGCTCGGGCAATCGCCGCCTCCAACCCCTCCACCGCCACGGCGTCGGTGCGCGCCACCAGGTAGAGGGTGGGGGCGGCCGCCTTGAGCGCCTTGACCTTCTGCACCATCTCCTCGGTCGAGACCAGGCGTTTGCCGCTGAGGTGGCCGCACTTTTTCGGCATCTCCTGGTCTTCCAGCTGCACCGCGGCCACGCCGGCCGCCACCATCTGGCGGGCGGTGCGGACGACGTTCAGCACTCCCCCGAACCCGGTGTCGATGTCGACCAAGAGGGGCAGGTGGCTGGCCTCCAGGATCTCCCGGGCCCGTCGAGCCACCTCGTCGGCGGTGGTCAGCCCCAAGTCCGGCAGTCCCATGCTGGCGGTATACGCCGCCCCGGAGAGGTACAGGGCCTGATGTCCCGCCTGGCGAGCCAGTAAGGCGGACAGCCCGTCGTACGCCCCTGGGATTAGAAGCGGCCTATGGGTGGCCACCAGCTCGGCGAAGCGCCGGCTGAGTTCGGGTTGCAGGGGCACCGGCTCGCTGATCATCGCTCTCCTCCCTCCCTTCCCTACACCCACAAGTCGACGAAACGAGCCACCGGCATCGCGCGCAAGCGGTCGAGGTCCTCCCCCAGGGCGAGGATTTGCTCCACCCGGGCAGGGATGAAGCGGGTTGAAAGGTTGCGGCGCAGTTTGTCGCGCAAGAGCGGCAACCCCTCCTGACGGCGGCGCCGATGGCCGAGCGGGTACTCCACCTCCACCCAAGGGGTGCGGGTGCCGTCGGTGAATTGGATGGAGATGGCGTTGGCGATTGAGCGCTTGGCCGGGTCGAGGTAGTCGCGGGAGTAGCGCGGATCCTCCTCGACCACCATCCGGGCTCGCAGCCAGTCGATCCGGGGGTCTTGGGCGCGCTCGTCGCCGTAATCATCGGCCTCCAACTTCCCATCCAAGAGCGCCACCGCCACCATGTACTGCAGGCAGTGGTCGCGGTCGGCGGGATTGGTCAGCGGCCCGCGCTTGTCGATGATCCGGATCGCCGACTCCTGGGTGCGAATGCGAATCTCCGCCACCTCGTCGATCCGCCCGGCGACTTCCGGGGCCAGCCGAATGGCGGCCTCCACCGCCGTCTGGCCGTGAAATTCGGCGGGATAGGCGATCTTAAAGAGCACGTTTTCCATCACGTAGGAGCCGAGCGGACGGGCCAACGCCATCGGCTGATCCTTGAGCACGACGTGAAAGAAGCCCCAGTCCGGATCGGACAGGGCGGTGGGATAGCCCATCTCCCCCCGCATCGTCCACAGCGCCAGCTGCACCCCTCGGGCGGCGGCGTCGCCCGCCGCCCACGATTTGCGGGAACCGGTGTTGCTGCCGTGCCGATAGGTGCGAAGGCTGCCGTTGTCCAAAAAGGCGTTGGACAGCGCACTCCACACCTCCTTGCGCCCTCCGCCCAAAAGGCGGGTGACCACGGCCGCCGAGGCGATGCGGACCAGGATCACGTGGTCCAGCCCGACCCGGTTAAACGCGGTGTTCAGCGCCAGGACACCCTGGATTTCGTGCGCCTTGATCATCGCCGTCAGCACGTCGTCCACCGTCAGCGGCTCACCTCGGCGGCTTAGCCAGTCGGCCACGGCCAAAATCGCGGCCAAATTGTCCGAGGGATGGCCCCACTCCGCCGCTAGCCAGGTGTCGTTGTAGTCCAGCCAGCGGTTGGCGGCGCCGATGTTAAAGGCGGCCGTCACCGGGTCGAGCACGTAAGGGGTGCCCGGAACCCGCGCCCCCTCGGGGACCATCGTTCCCGGCACCACCGGTCCCAACAGCTTGAGGCACTCTGGGTAACGCAAGGCCAAAATCCCGCAGCCCAGCGTGTCCAACAGCACCCAGCGGGCCGTCTCGTACGCCTCCGGGCTATCGATGGCAAAGTCCACCACGTAATCGGCGATCGCGGTCAACAGCGCGTCCGGCTCCGGACGCCTCCCCGATTCCGCTGCGGTCAATCCGTCCTCCTCCTCCATTCCGAACCGATTTCCTTTCACGGAGTGAGCCCGCGGGGCCCGAGGTAGCGCACCCGGGGGCGAAAGAGCCGGTTTTTCGCCTGCTGCTCGATCACGTGGGCGGCCAAGCCGACGGTGCGGGCCGCGAAAAAGATGGGGGTGTAGAGCTCGATGGGAATGTCCAGGAGGTAGTAGACCGGCGCCGCGTAGTAGTCGAGGTTGGGATACAGGCCCTTTTCGCGCTGCATCACCTGCTCCCCCACCTCGCACAGGTCGTACAGCCACTGCGCTCCCTTGACCGGTACCAGCTCGGCCAACAGCGCCTTCATCAACAAGGCCCGCGGGTCGGGCTTTTTCATGTACACCCGATGCCCAAACCCCATGATGCGCTCCCGACGGGCCAGTTTGTCCAGCAAGTACCGCTCCATTTGCGCCGGGTCGCGCACTTCCAAGAGCATGTGCATCACCGCCTCGTTGGCGCCCCCGTGCAACGGCCCTTTCAAGGAGGCCACGGCGCCCACCATCGCTCCGTACATGTCAGACAGGGTGGAGGCGATCACCCGGGCGGCGAAGGTGGAGTTCGGCAGCTCGTGTTCGCTGTAGGCCACCAGCAGTTGGTCAAAGGCCCGAACCTCCAAGGGGGTGGCGGCCCGGTCGACAATCAGCTCTAAAAAGTTTCGGGCATACCCCAGGGAAGGATTGGGGTCACGCCAGCCAAGCCCGGCCTTGATCCGGTAGCTGTTGGCCACCACCGTGCTCACGCCCCCGATGATGGTCAGCGCCCGCCGGTAGTTGGCCGCCTCGGAAAGGTCGCTTAAATCCGGGTCGCCCGCCGCCATCGCCGAGACCGCGGTGCGCAGGGCATCCATCAGATGAAGCCGCGCCGGCAAGGCCTCCAACACCCGCCGCACACTGACGTCGACCGCGTACGAGGCCGCCAGGGCCTGCTGGAAGGTCTTGGATGCGTCGGCGTCCGGCAGGCTTCCGTGCAAGATCAAGTATGCGACGTCGGGATAGGGAAAGCGCTTGGCCAAATCGATCAGGTCGTAACCGCGAATGATGATCGACTCGTGTTCGACGTCAAGGTAGGAGATGGCGGTCTCGACCGCGATGACCCCCTCTAAGCCGGGCCGATATCCACCTTGTTCTTGCTGTGGGCCGTCCACGCCCTTGCCACTCCTCTCCGAAGTCCAGTGCCCAAGGGGCGCCCGGACTTCCCATGTTTTTGTAGATTGTACACGATCGAAAAGCCTCTCCGGGCCCAAAGCCAACCCTCCCCGTGCAGGCAAAAGGCGCTTGTGATAGCATATCCTCGACTGCAACCGGCTTGGCGGACCTGGCGAAACCTGATAGGGGGAAGCGATGACGATGAGCGTTCGGTGGCCGAAGATGCTGATGCGCCTCGGGCTGGTGGTGGCGCTGATCCTCGGATTGGGAGACCTGAGCGGGTGGCTGCCGTTCTCGCCCAAGATCCTTTGGGTGCACGTCGCCGCCGGGCTGGCGGTGTTGGTCGGCATCGCCGCCTTGACCCTAGGCTACCGCTCTGCCCGCATGGCGGCGGCCCTGGTGCTGGCCCTAATCGGCGCCGGGTTTGGCATCTTGGTGCGCGCGCGGGGAGGCCCCTACGACGGCTTCATCCACCTCGGCCTGATGTTGGCATCAGTCGGCATCGCCGAGATGACCCCGCGGCCACACCGCCAGCTGGCCTGGCGCGATCGCCCCTGAGCTTATCCCGGGACCGGGGTCTGGTAGCGCAAGAAGACCTCCCGCCGCTCGCGCGCGGACTGTAGCACGGCCAGGCTGACCTCCAGGGTGGCCCGCCCCCAGGCCGCGTCGTGGGTGGGCGGGACGCCGTGGACGACCGCGTCGTACAGCTCCTGCAAGAGGCGATCCCGGCCGGTGCGCTCCTTTGGGATCACCACCTCCTCCTTGCCCCCATCGGTGTACAGCCACAGCCCGTCCGGAGACTGGCGGATGTCCCCTCCGGTCAGGCTGACCAGGGTCAGACCGAAGAAGGGATGATGCGGGGTGGGCCGGGAGAGCGGGTTCTCGGCGGACTCAAACCCCTGCCCCCGCTTCAAAGCCGACTCCGGAACGCCTTGAGCCCGCGCTTCGGCCAAGCGCCGGCGCGAAGCGGCCCACCGCAGTTGCAGCGGCTCCCCCCATTCCCCCAGGGAGAAGGTCAGCTCGGCGGTCCAAAAATGGTCGTACCCGCTGTAGACGGCGGTGGCCGGCACCCCGTTCTCAAACTCCAGATAGACCACGTGGGCGCCTTCGGTGGGACGGCTAGGGTCCCACCGCCCGGTCATCGCCCGCACGCTGCGCACCATCCCGCCCCCCAGGTAGCGGATGATGTCAAACTGGTGGGCCCCCTGGCGGAAGGTGACCCCTCCGCCCTGGGCGGTATCCAGCTCTTGGGCGGTGCGCGGACGGTACAGCCAGTCGTTGAAGTACCAGCTGTGAATCATCCCCAGCTCGCCCAGGCGCCCGCCGGCGATCAGCCCCCGCATGGCCTGGATCGGCGGCTCGAAAGAGTGGGAGTGGCCCACCACCAGCGTCACCCCGGCGGCGGCGACCGCTTCCACCATCCGATGCGCGTCTTCGAGGCGGGTGGCCATTGGCTTCTCGACGATCACGTGTTTGCCCCCGGCCACCGCCGCCAGCACGTGCTCGGCATGGAACTCGGTCGGGGTGGCAATGTAGACGACGTCAACCGCGTCGCTCTGGCAGAGCTCCTCCACGCTGGAAAAGCAGGGAACCCCGTATTGTGCCGTAAACGCCGCCCGCCGCGAAGGCTCCCGAGTGGCGGCGCCGCCCACCACAAAACCGGGGTGGCGGGCGACGGCGGCCAAGATCCCGCTCCCCGCCATCCCCAGTCCCGCCACCCCCAACCGCAGCACCGGAGCCTCAGCGCTCATGTCGTTCCACCATCCGGGCCAGGTATCGCCAAACCCAGCGCTCCGATCCAGGCAGCACCGGACCCCGGTGGGCGAACTCGGCGATGTCCGCCCACTCGATGTCGGGGGCGACCTTGCCGGTCTTGGCCACCTCCAGGGTCATGCGGGCCAAGATCTCCAGATTGACCGCTCGCACGGTGGCCTCCTCCACCGTCCGGCCCGTCACCGTGATGCCGTGGCCGCGCAGCAGGCAGACTTCTTTGCTGCCCATCACCGCCAACATCTCGGCCGCCAGTTCCGCCCGGCTGATCAACACCGCGCGGGGAAAGACCGGTATCCCTTCCAAGGCCATGCGCATGGCCGGCACGTTGAAGGCGCCAAAGATGGGGCGCAGCTCCAAGCCGGCGATCCCGCAGGCCACGGCCGCCGGCGGATGGGCGTGAATCACCGCCCCCACCTCAGGGCGCACCTTGTAGATCTCCCCGTGAATCGGCAGTTCCAAGGGCGCCTGGTAGCGCTCCGTCAGTTCCTCCCCGCGCCCGTTGAAGTCGACCCGGCGAATGGCGTCGGCAGTCGTAAAGGGAAGGCCGTACTCGTCCTCCCCTCGGCAGCGGATCACCATCTCCTCGGTCCCTGGAATCCGGGCGCTGACGTGCCCCAAGATGTCGGACACCAGCCCCTGGTCGGCCAGGATGCGGCAGGCCAGCGCCACCTTCTCTTTCAGTTCGGCCACGGGGTCGGCCATCGTCTCTCCTCCTTGCGTGTGTTACGGGCTAGCGCCAAGGCTGCCCACCGAGCCGCGGCCAGCGGGCCTGGGCCAAAAGCCTCCTCTTTCCGTCCCGCACCTCAATGAAGATAGGGCGAGCTCGGAGCGAGGCCCGGCATGGCCATGGATCCTTCTTCCACCACCTCGGCCGACTCCACCCGCTCGACCGGGGTGATCTCGCCCCGCCAGTGGCAATGGTAGCACCAGCAGAAGTAAACGTCGGTGGTGGCGGTCCAGAACAAGTTGACCAGGCTCTTGGGATGGTCCAGCGACTGGCCACAGTGGGGACAGAAGCGAATCGGGTTCTCAGGCCACATGATCGGGTTGCCCCCTCTCGGGTCTTGATGCAAGCCCCTAAAGCAGCATCGCGGTGTCTTCTCGGCCGTGCACCAGCTGCAAGATCTCTTCCAGATTCGGCGCGTACTTGGTCGACCACACCCGCGCCACTTTGGATAGCTGTCCGCCGTCTCGGTAGCGGCTGTGCTCCTGCGGCAAGTCGATCCGCTCGTGGGGGGTGCGGAAGACGCACATCGGGTCCTCCCCCCGCTCCACTTTGGCCATCTCCTGCAATAAGAGCTGCCGATACAAGATAATCCCCTTGTCGGTCGTCCCCAGATGCTCGGTCGTCCTGTCCGCCACCGGCCCCTGGGTCACCCAACACATCATGTCCTGCCCATCGATGTAGTCCACCACAAACCGCTTCCCGTCCGCCTCCCAGATCGGGTTCTCATAGGCCACAATCGGGTAGTCGGGCGGGATCTCCACCCCCGGATCGGGCACAAAACAGGAGTACCAGAGGTGGTAGGTGTGGGTGTCGTCCATCGGCACCCGAATCTGAAACGTGTGCAGGGCCGCGTCCCCCACCCGCAACATGTTCGGAAACACCACCGGATGGCCAATCCGCCAGTCGTCGTCCTCCTCGGTCTGCCCCACCAACACCCGCCGCTTGACGATCCCGTACTCAAACAGGTCAAACCCTATCTTCTGGTGGTGTTTGGACAGCGTCCAGCGCTCCGGCCGCACCCCCTGCTGCTCAAACACCCACTCGAAGTACCGCCCGTGCAGCCACTCGAAGTGAATCGGGTCCAAGGAATTCTCCATGATCTGCAGCCAGTTGGCCGGCACCACGCACCAGCCGATGGTCCGAATCACCCCTTGCTGCACCAGCAAATCCCAACGCGGCAACTCCGGCGCCGGTTCCGGCCCCAAATAGGCAAAGATGAGCCCCCCTAGTTCCTGCACCGGGTAGGCCGCCATCCGGATCCGGTGCTTGAAGGTGGAGTCGGGCGGCTCGCACGGCTGGTCCAAACACCGCCCTGCCCGGTCAAACAGCCACCCGTGGTAGGGACAGCGCAATCCCTTGGGATCGGGGATCCCGTATTCTAGCGACACCCCCCGGTGCGGGCACCGCTCGCCGATCAACCCCAGCCGTCCCGCCCGGTCCCGAAACAGCACCAAGTCCTCGCCCAGCACCCGCACCCGCTTGGTGGGCTGGGTGGGGGTGAGCTCCGAGGCAATCGCCACCGGCATCCAATAGCGGCGCAAGAGTTGACCCATCGGGGTGCCCGGACCCACCTGGGTCAGCAGCTGATTGCGTTCTTGGCTTAACATCGCGTCCCTCCCGAATGCCCTGACCAATCCGAATCTCAATTCGTCTGCAGTGTAGCATATCTGCCGTCGTTCCAGGGTTCCCCCGGCAAGTCATTCGTATTTGGCATAGTCGCTTGCCATCTCATGTATTCGTGGTATCATTAGCCCGTTGCAGAAAGGGAGGAGCTTGATGTTTGCTCTGTCGATCTGGTTTGGAGGGCTGAACGCCAATCAATTCGACGCCATCCAGCGCCGAGTCAGCCGCGATCCCGCCCTGGTCAAACCCCGGCACTTTGCCGCCGACGGTCCGATGGAGGAAGGCTGGCAAGCCTTCGAGCTGTGGGAGACCCAACCGGACTACCAGCGCTACCTCAGCGCGATCCGCGACGCGCTGCAAGAGTTGGGCTACCCGGTCAAGCTCGGCTCCTGGTCGTGGCCGATTCGCCAGATGTCGTCCACCCTTCCGCCCCACCCCTCGCTGTTGCCGGACTCGACGCCTTGACCCTGGTTTAAGACTCAAACCCGGCAAAGGCCCCCAGCCCTTTGGGGTCGCGGACCCGAAGCGCCCCGTAGCCTCCCTCAATCCATCCCCGGCGGGCAAATTCGCTCAACAGCCGGCTGATGGTTTCCCGGTGACTCCCCAGCATGTGGGCCAGGTCCTCGTGGGTCAAGCGCAGCTCGGGGCCCATGCGCCGATCCAACATCACCAAGACCGCCGCCAGTTGCTGTCCCAGCGGCCGGCCGGCTCGGTGAGCGGCGAGTTCCTGGACTGAGCGCAGCCGCTCTGCCAACATGCGGCTGATCTGCATCCCAAAGGCCGGAACCTTTTGGTGTAAGTCCAGCACCACCCGCCGCTCCATCCATCCCAGCGTGGTCGGCGTGTCCAACGCCCGCGCCGAGGCCGGGTAACCCGAGCCGTCCCACAATCCGGCAATCCCGACCACATCCCCGGGAACCCACAGCCCCACCGTGGCCAGGTTGCCCCCGGCGCCGACCCGCTCCATCGCCACCCGTCCCTCGCAGACCACCCAAAGGCCGGTGGTGGGCTCGTCCTGACGAAAGACCAAATCCCCCGCTTGGTATCGGCGCAACACCACCGTGCGCTGCCGCGTCTCTTCCGATAAACAAGCCAAGAGCGGGATCGCCGAGAGCTCCACCACCTCCGCCTCCTTTCCGTCCGGTCCCAAGCCAAGCAGGCGATCAGGGGTGCGCGACTTCCGGCAGCGAGGCCAGGTGCTGCGCCAAAACTCCTTCGTCCAGCGGCTCGTCTTCCAGGCGACCTTCCAAGAACTCCGCGTAGGCACTCAGGTCGAAGTGGCCGTGTCCCGACAGGTTGAAGAGGATGACCCGCCGCCGCCCCTCTTCTTTGGCCAAGAGGGCCTCATCGATGGCGCCGCGGATGGCATGGGCGCTCTCTGGCGCCGGCAAGATGCCCTCCAGCCGCGCGAACATCAGTCCGGCTTCGAAGACCGCCCGTTGGTTGTAGGCCTTGGCCCCGATCACGCCGTCGTGGTACAGCTGAGAGACCAAGGGGGAGTCCCCGTGATAGCGAAGACCGCCGGCATGAATCGATGGAGGCATGAACTCGTGGCCCAAGGTGTACATCTGCAGCATCGGCGTCAACCCCACGGTGTCGCCGTAGTCGTAGGCAAACCGTCCCCGGGTCAGCGTCGGGCAGGCCGCCGGCTCAATCGCCAACACCTTGATCGCTTGTCCCCGCGTCAGCTTGTCGGCCAAAAAGGGGAAGGCCACGCCGCCAAAATTGCTCCCGCCCCCGCAGGAGGCGATCACCACGTCGGGATAGCGGTCCACCTTCTCCAACTGGCGCTTGGCCTCGAGGCCGATGACGGTTTGGTGCAGCAGCACGTGGTTGAGCACGCTGCCCAGCGCGTAGTTGGTGTCGTCGTGGGTGGCCGCCACCTCCACCGCCTCGCTGATCGCGATCCCCAGGCTTCCCCGGGAATGCGGGTCTTTGGCCAACACCGCTCGGCCGGCTTGGGTGGTCTCGGTGGGCGAGGCGTAGACCGAGGCTCCGTAACTCTCCATGAGAATCCGCCGATAGGGCTTCTGCTCGTAGCTCACCTTGACCATGTACACCGAGCAGTCGAGGCCAAACATCCGGGCGGCAATGGAAAGCGCGCTCCCCCACTGCCCGGCGCCGGTTTCGGTGACCAGCTTTTTAACACCGGCCTCTCGGTTGTAATAGGCCTGGGCCAGGGCGGTATTGAGCTTGTGGCTGCCGGCCGGACTTACCCCTTCGTACTTAAACCAGATCTCGGCCGGGGTGTCGAGTTCCGCCTCCAACCGCCGCGCTCGGTAGAGCGGGCTCGGACGCCAAAGCTGATACAGCCGCCGCACCTCGGGAGGAATCTCGATCCAACGCTCTTGCGTCATCTCCTGGGCCAACAGGCCTGGAGGAAAGATGCGGGCCAACTCCTCCGGGCTGACCGGCTGGCCGGTGGCGGGGCTTAAGGGCGGCGGCGGCAAGGTTTTCATATCGGCTTGAATATTGTACCAATGGGTGGGAATTTCCGACTCCTCGAGGAGCACCTTGGTGCCGTCAAACGTCTCGGGCATTCCTGTTTCCTCCTTAACAATCCTTCCCCTCGGCCAGACCGGTGCGACGCCGCCCCCTTGGAGGGCCTGCGGCGACCCCTTCCGCCGCCGGCCGCCACCTGAGCCAAGCGGCGCACCAGCCCCTGGATGCTCCGCCGCGGGGGCGGGCTTGTCCGCCGGATGCCTACCGGGTTTGCCGAAAGGTCTCCTTCTCATCATACCAGCAAATAGGCCAGGCGGAAGTCGCCCCCCATGCCGCCTCCTGGGGTACGATAGGTTAGAGCTTACACGGAGGTGGGGATGGTCTTGGAGGAGTTGGTCCGCGTGCAGGAGGAGCTGGCGGCAAGCTTGCGCGCGATCGGGGAGACGGTTCGGCATCGGCAGGCGCCCCTCGGCGAGGTCGGCTGGAAAGGTCGGTCTGACCCGGTGACCGAATGGGACCGCGCCATCGAGACCCGACTGATGGCACAGCTTGGCCGGCTGACCCCCGAGATCCCGGTGTGGAGCGAGGAGAGTCGCCCTGTCTTACCCAGCCCGCAGGGGCTGCGATGGATCTTGGACCCGCTCGACGGGACCCTCAACGCCACCCACGGGTTTCCGCATCAGGCGATCGCACTGGCCCTGCAGAGCGGAGAGCGGATTGAGCTGGGCTGGGTGTACGACCTCTACCGCGACCAGCTGTTCTTTGCCCGCCGAGGCCGCGGGGCCTACCTGGACGGGCAGCGATTGACGGTCTCGGCAGTGGACACCCTCTCCTCGGCCTTGATCGCGGCGGGAGCCCTCTGGAAGGGAGAACTTCCCGTCTACCAGGCACTCGCTCCGCGGTGCCAAGACCTGCGCCGCGGGGGGTCAGCGGCGTTAGACCTGGCCTGGGTGGCCGCCGGGTGGGTCGATGGGTTCGTCGAACGCCGGTTGCAACCGTGGGATGTGGCGGCGGGGGCGCTGCTGGTCGAGGAGGCCCACGGGCGGGTCACCGACCTGGCTGGCTCGCCCTTGAGCTGGTCTGGCCCGCTCGACGTGGTGGCCTCCAATCGCAGGCTGCACTCAGCGCTTTTGGACGCGCTCCAAGAGGCCGGACTGGTGGGAGGATGAGCGGTATTGGACCAGGCAACCCCTGCCCGGGGCGCAGCTGGCGCAGCCCTGGACCGCCGGCCCCAGCGGGGCGCCGCAGCGGGGGCAGCGCTCGACCAACCCCAGGCTCTCGTATCCGCAGGCTTGGCAACGCCGCTTCATCGGTAGCCTCCCTTAGAGGGTTTTGGCTACCGTTTTATGCGCCGGCGAGCCATTCTGCTACGCGAGCCACGGCAGCTCCGCACAACAGGGCGACGGCGATCGAGCCCAGCCAGATGGCCATCCCCTGGCGAGCTCCCCGCTCGCGCAGCAAGACCAAGGTGGAGGCGATGCAGGGAACAAACAAGGTGATGGTCACCGCCCCGGTGAGGATCTGCACCGGACTTAAACCGGCCTGATAGAGGCCCACCGCCCCGAAGTCGCGCCGGATGAAGCCTAGGAGGAAGGCCGGGGCCGCCTCCGCCGGAAGATGCAGGAAACGGGTGAAAAACGGGCCCAAGGCGGTCTCCAACGACCCCAGGGCTCCCGACCACTGGGCCATGGCCACCGCCAGGCTGCCTAAGGCAAAGAGTGGGCCGGCCTCTAACAGGAAGTTGCCCACTTTGGTGCGCACTTTATCCCACAGGTTGGGTGCCCGCGGCCAGCTCAACGGGGGAAGGTCTAACAACAGGGGGGTGGGGCGACCCGGCAGGGCGCGATCTAAGGTGGTGCCGACCAAGATGAACAGGGAGAGGATGATCGCGGCGTAGGCCA